>JAATFQ010000284.1 GCA_015655115.1 Sphingobacteriales bacterium | reverse complement strand
CAAAAAACATAATGGCACGTTTATACTGCGTGTTGAAGATACCGACCAGACCCGTTTTGTCGCTGGTGCGGAAGAATATATTGTTTCCTGCCTGGCATGGTGTGGCATACATCCCGACGAGAGTCCCGCGTTAGGTGGTGAATATGGCCCGTACCGTCAGAGTGAACGTAAACCTACCTACAGACAGTATGCAGAACAGCTGATCGCTGACGGATTTGCTTATTACGCCTTTGACACTCCTGAAGAACTGGATGCAAAGCGCAAGGAAACCCCTAATTTCTTATATGGGCAAGCCTCGAGAATGGATATGAGAAACTCCCTTTCCCTTAGTGATGAGGAAGTGGCGGACTTATTAAAAAATAATACACCTTATGTTGTACGGATAAAGATGCCCGAAGACGAGCATGTTTCTTTTGTAGATATGATCCGCGGATTGGTTAGCTTTGATACCAACCTGGTTGATGATAAAGTACTGCTCAAAGCCGATGGCATGCCTACATACCATCTTGCGGTAGTTGCAGATGACAAGGCAATGGAGATCAGCCATATCTTCAGAGGTGAAGAGTGGCTACCATCGGCACCGATACATATCCTGTTGTGGAAATATCTGGGCTGGGAAGATGAAATGCCACAGTGGGCACACTTACCCTTAATTTTAAAACCGGATGGCAACGGGAAGCTAAGCAAGAGAGACGGCGACCGTTTAGGTTTCCCGGTATATGCGCAAAGCTGGACGGATCCTAAAACCAATAGCCTCACTTTAGGATTCAGGGAACTGGGGTTCATGCCGGAAGCTTTTCTAAACCTGCTGGCTATGCTGGGCTGGAATGATGGTACCGACCAGGAGATCTTTACCCTGACAGAGTTGATTGACAAGTTCAGCCTGGAAAGGATCAGTAAAGCAGGAGCGAAGTTCGACTTTGAAAAAGCCAAATGGTATAACCACGAATGGATTAAAAAAGCCACGGCAGAACGTTTGCTGGATGATGTTAAAGCTGTTTTCGCAGCGCAGGATATGATTTTGAGCGACGATACTTATATCTTAAAGGTTATTGACCTGGTAAAAGACCGCTGTGCATTATTAACCGATTTCATTGCTCAAAGTGCCTATTTCTTTGCCAAACCAACAACTTATGATGTTGCTGCAGTAAAAAGTAAATGGTCGGCTGAGAAGGCAGCATTTTTTGTTTCTTATCAGTCTGCTTTAGTACCAGGACATTCTGCTGCAGAAATGGAAGAGCAATTTAAGCTGATGGCAGCAGAGCAAGGCTTAAAGCCAGGTGAGCTGATGTTACCCTACCGCATTATGCTGGTTGGTGGTAAATTCGGACCAGGAGTTTTCGATATTACTTTTGCACTCGGGACAGAAGAATCTAAAAATAGAATTTCCAGTGCATTACTTGCTTTTGAATAGCCATGCACCTGATCTATAGAATTTGGTATAACAATTGACGGTAACGCTTGTTATACCAAATTAAATAGATCAATATGAAGTTTTTCGGTAAAAGCAGCGGGGATGTTGAGGATGCCAGGGGCGGTTCTGGTGGAGGAAAGATGCTTGGCGGGGGGATAGGTATCCTGGTTGTTATTGTCGGCATGTTTTTCGGGAAAGATTTGACGGGACTTGTCTCCCAGATGCCTGTAGGAAATTCTGAACAGACAGCAGTACAAAAAGGGACACCAACTGATAAAGAAGGCGCTTTTGTAGACAGTGTGCTGGCTTCTACTGACCTTGTGTGGGAAAAAGAGTTTGAACAAATAGGGAAAACATATCAGAGACCTGTTTTACGCTTGTTTACAAATGGAGAGCAGTCGGGCTGTGGTTATGCAAGTTCTGCTGTAGGCCCTTTTTATTGTCCGGCAGACCAGAAAGTATATATTGATCTCGCATTTTATCAGGAGCTAAAAGACCGTTTTGGTGCTGGGGGCGACTTTGCTCAGGCTTATGTCATTGCACACGAAGTAGGTCACCATGTGCAGCACCTGCTGGGAATATCAGAAAAAATGGATGCGGCACGTTCCTCGATGAGCGAAAAAGAATACAATCAGCTTTCTGTAAAACTGGAGCTTCAGGCAGATTTTTTTGCTGGATTATGGGCACATCATGCGCAAAAGCTGAAAGATATAGCACTCGAAAAAGGTGATCTGGAGGAGGCTCTGACTGCCGCAAATGCTATCGGGGACGATAAACTGCAGGAACAGGCACAAGGGCAGGTGGTGCCTGACTCATTTACACATGGTACTTCAGCACAGCGAATGTATTGGTTTAAGAAAGGCTTCGACACAGGCGACATGGCACAGGGCGACACTTTTAACAGCACACAGCTCTAATCATTTTAATCCGATGCTCATCAAATACTTAAACAAAAAACAATTATTCTTTAAAGTTGTATTACTTTAGCCTGATTATCCCGGCAATACTATACTATGATAGCAATTTTAGCAGTACTATTTATTCATAATAATGATTTTAATTGTAGATGATACCCCGGAGAACCTGATTTCTCTAAAGAAAGTTCTTGAAAAGCATGGCTTTGAAGTTGATACGGCATCGTCGGGCGAAGAGGCATTAAAGAAGGTACTCAGAAATGCTTATGTCCTGATTATCCTGGACGTACAAATGCCTGGGATGGATGGCTTTGAAGTTGCTGAGGCTATTGCCGGATATAGTAAAGCTAAAGAAACGGCCATTATATTTCTATCTGCTGTAAATACTGAACTCAATTTTATAACTAAAGGATATTCATCAGGTGGACTGGATTATATTACCAAACCCGTGGATATGAATATTTTACTGCTAAAAGTGAAAACCTTCTACAGGATTTATGAACAGAGCCGGAAGTTGATAGAAATTCAGAAAACCTTGCTTGAAGAAATTGAAACACGAAAAAGAGCGGAAAGGAAAAAAGACGAGTTTATCAGCATTGCCAGCCATAAGCTTAAAACCCCGCTAACCAGTGTAAAGGGATATGTGCAGCTGCTGGAAAGAAGTATCGATAAAGGGGACATCCCTACCGTAAAAAGGCACTTGCAGAAAGCACAGGTGCAGCTGGAAAAACTAAATGATCTTATTGCCGACCTGCTGGATATCTCTAAAATCGAAAGCGGCAAGTTAAAATTCAACAAAAAATACTTCAATATCAACCTGCTGCTGGATAATATTGTAGAGATTATCCAGCAATCAAACCCTGATTTTAAGATTATTAAGCGGGGTAAGGTTACGGAGGAGGTGTTTGCAGATGAAATGCGCATAGAGCAGGTTATTATTAACTTTCTAACTAATGCGATCAAATACTCTCCGGGGACTTCAGAAGTGCAGATCAATGTCTCCCTGGAAAATGATGAGGTTACGGTGGCTGTTCGCGACTTTGGCATCGGTATCGCTCCTGAACAGCAGGAGAATGTATTCGATAAATTCTACCGTGTAGAGGAGACGGCAATACATTTCCAGGGATTAGGAATCGGCTTATATATCTCGTCCGAAATCATCAGAAGACACCAGGGGGTGGTAGGTGTTAACAGTGTTTTTGGAGAAGGGTCTGAGTTTTATTTTAGAATCCCCCTGATTTCATCAGCTAATGAAGATTAATACATTTGATACTACTATGCAAAAAACCTTAAAAAATAACCTTCGTATCGGTCTGGGGCTATCTTTAATTATCCTTTTTATCAGTTCTTTCGCCTCTTACCTGAGTATTCAAAACCTGATCAAAAGTTCTGAGATGGTCTCTCACAGCAATCTGGTGATGGATAACCTTGATGACATCATTTCTACGCTTAAAGATGCAGAGACAGGACAACGTGGCTACCTGCTAACCAGCGAGGAGGTCTTTCTGGAACCCTATAATGGTGCCAAAGGGAAGGCAATCCAATTACTGGATAGCGTAGAAAACGAGACTAAAGACAATGCCAGGCATCAGGTAAATATTAAAAAGTTGCGCAGCATTATCAATGACAGACTCAGCGTGCTCGAAAAAACGATAGCACTAAAGCGGTCTGGCGGTACCTTAAACATCGGAGACCTGATTACGGGAAAGGAATATATGGACAGTGCAAGGAAGATTATAAAAACCATGCAGACTGAAGAGAAAGAATTACTTGTCTCCCGCACCGCTGATCAGAATAAACGGGCAGGATATACACCGATGCTGATCATATTAGCCGCGATATTTGCCATATTAATTACTATATTTTTCTACCGCAGGGTTTCTGCCGACTTTAAAGCGCGTTTGCTGTTAGAAAGGGAGCTGCAAAATAAAAACGATGAAATAGCACACAGGATAGAAGTTATCCAGGGACTGGCGAGGCAGATTTCTGCTGGCGACTATGAAGTAAGGCTGGAGGAGAGCGAGCAGGACGGCTTAGGCAGTCTGGCCGGGCACCTCAATGAGATGGCGGAATCGCTCAAGTATTCTTTTTCTCTGCTTGCAGATAAGGAATGGCTGCAAACGGGAATTGCTACCCTGAACGACCAGATGGTAGGCGAGAAAAGCGTAAGTAAACTGGCAAATGACATTCTGGAAAATATTGTACAGCATACAGGAGCGCAGGTGGCTGCACTCTATCTGGTAGAAGAAGACCGCTATCTGCATCTGATGGGCAGCTATGCATTGATGGAGGGACAGCGTAAAGAAATGCTGAAATCTGGTGAAGGGCTTGCCGGACAGGTGCTGAAGTCGGAGAAGCAAATTTTATTAAATGATATCCCCGAAGGGGAGATGACAATCAGCTACGCAGTCGGCAATACTAAACCCCGGAATATTGTTGCTGTACCTGTATTAAGAGACCGTTTTGTAGTTGGCGTAATGGAATTCGGCGCTTTGCAGGCATTTACCCCGCTGCAGCTGGAGTTTTTTAATAGTGTCTCGTCGAATATCGGCATCGCGATACAAACGGCACAGAACCGAAAAAGGCTACAGGACTTCCTTGAAGAAACACAGGCACAGACAGAAGAGCTGCAGGCACAGCATACGGAGCTGGAAGGATTGAATGCAGAACTGGAAGCACAGACGCAGAAAATACAGACTTCCGAAGAGGAATTGCGCGTACAGCAGGAAGAGTTGCTGCAGGCCAACCAGGAGCTGGAAGAAAGATCGAGCTTACTGGAAGAAAGGAACCAGATCATCCAGGAACATAATATTGAAATACAGCAGAAGTCAGAACAACTGGAACAAAGTACCCGCTATAAATCTGAATTCCTGGCTAATATGTCGCACGAGCTGCGTACACCACTCAATTCAATATTGCTCCTCTCTAAATTAATGGCTGATAATAAAGAGCTCGATCCGGAGTATATTGAATATGCAGAGGTGATACAGAGCTCCGGACAAGGGTTGCTGGGTCTGATTGATGAGATCCTTGATCTTTCTAAAATTGAAGCAGGGAAGATGAAGCTTGAATTTGGAGATATCAGCCTCAGAGAAGTATCTACTGATATGCGCTCGCTGTTCAGCCCTATAGCTAAAAACAAACACCTTGAATTTGCCATTGAAGTAGATGAAAGCCTGCCTTCTATTGAAACCGATAAAATGAGACTGGAGCAGATCCTGAAAAACTTAATTTCCAATGCTATTAAATTTACTGCACATGGAAAGGTGACTTTATCGGTTAAAAGAGATCATGAAGTGGTACGGTTTGAGGTTAAGGATACCGGTATAGGTATCCCTCTGAAGAAACAAGGGATTATCTTTGAAGCCTTTCAACAGGCCGATGGTTCTACCAGGCGCAGGTTTGGCGGTACAGGCTTAGGCCTGTCTATCAGCCGTGAGCTGGCTAAGCTGTTAGGGGGTGAGATCTCTCTGGCCAGTAAGGAAGATGAGGGCAGTGTCTTCACGCTTTCCCTGCCTATTATGAAGACAGAGATTGATGAAAAAGACGCCGTTCCTGAGTATCAGTTAAAACCTCTATATGCCGATCCGCCAGAGCTGCTGCTGCCAGAAAGATTTACGGTCGATTATATCCCTGCAGAAATTGAAGATGACAGGGATAATATTGGGGCGGAGGATAAAATTATCCTGATCATAGAGGATGATACCAATTTTGCCAAAACATTGCTCAACTTTACCCGTAAGCGCAATTATAAAGGTATTGTCGCCGTAAGGGGAGATATCGGCATTGAGCTCGCCAACAGGTATCAGCCGCTGGCGATACTGCTTGACATACAGCTGCCTGTGAAAGATGGCTGGCAGGTGATGGAGGAGCTTAAAGCAAATCCAACTACACGGCCAATCCCGGTACATATTATGTCTTCCATGGAAGTGAAAAAGGAAAGTCTGCTTAAAGGAGCGGTAGACTTTATCAATAAGCCTTTTGCACTGGAACAGATGCAGCAGATTTTCCAGAAACTGGAAGATGCACTAAGCAGACACCCTAAAAAGGTGCTGATTGTGGAAGAAAATGAACAGCACGCCAAAGCACTGAGCTATTTCCTGAGTACCAATAATATTCATACGGAGGTAGCTAATGATGTGTCGCAAAGTATTGATGCGCTACAGAAAAAAGAGGTAGAATGTGTAATCCTGGATATGGGTATTCCCGACAGGAATGCCTATGAAACGCTGGAAACTATCAAAAAGAGCGAGGGACTGGAAAATCTGCCAATCATCATCTTTACAGGTAAAAACCTTTCCAGAGGCGAAGAAAATAGAATTAAGCAATATGCTGATTCTATTGTGGTAAAAACAGCGCACTCTTACCAGCGTATTCTGGATGAGGCCGGGCTGTTCCTCCACCTGGTAGAAGAGAAAACAAGCGACGGCAGGAGTAAAAAGGACAGCGATGGACTGAGGGGTCTTTATGAGGTGCTGAATAATAAGACTGTACTGATTGCCGACGATGATGTGAGGAATATCTTTTCTTTGACTAAGGCACTGGAACAACATAAGATGAAAGTCTTTGCCGCAACTGACGGTAAAGAGGCCCTGCAGATCTTGAATGATAACCCTTCCATAGATGTAGTGCTGATGGATATGATGATGCCTGAAATGGATGGATATGAAAGCACAATGGAGATAAGAAAAATACCTGCGTTCAAACATTTACCTATATTGGCTGTTACTGCAAAAGCAATGATGGGTGATAGGGAGAAGTGTATTGCTGCCGGGGCTTCGGATTACATTTCTAAGCCAGTAGATGTTGACCAGCTGATCTCTTTACTAAGGGTGTGGCTATATGATAAAATTTAAAGAACAATATTTAACACTATGTCGGGTACCAAAAAAGTATTAATCATAGACGATGACAACCGTAATATTTTTGCTTTGACGGCTGTTTTAAAAGCCAAAGGATATAACTGCTTGTCGGCCATAGGTGGGGAGGAAGGACTACAGCTGCTGGAGCAGCAAGATGATATTGCAGTAGTATTGATGGACATGATGATGCCGGGAATGGATGGATATGCAGCTATCGCTGCCATGAATGCCAGCCCCCAGCTGAAGGATATCCCTGTGATTGCAGTTACCGCCCAGGCGATGCTGGGCGACAGGGAACGGTGCCTGGAGGCAGGGGCGGTAGGATATGTCTCTAAGCCTATTAATGTCGATAATTTAACAGACTTACTTGTAAAATATATTTAATGAATATTGAAATTCCTGTAATCAATGACCTACAGATTGAAGAACTGTTAACAGACCTTCTGGAATGTTATGGATACGATTTTACAGGATATTCTAAAGCATCTATAAAAAGAAGGATACTGAGGCTATATATGCTGGACAAAGCGGTTAGTTTCGCAGAGTTCAGGTATCAGATCAGGACTGATAGCTCTTATTTCAAGCGCTTTGTAGAACAGATCACAGTGAATGTAACGGAGATGTTCCGTGATCCGGCTTTTTTTAAAACGCTGCGGAACCTCGTACTGCCTAAACTGGGTACTTATCCATTTATACGGATCTGGCTGGCGGGAAGTTCTACTGGCGAAGAGGCCTACTCTATATCTATTCTGCTTAGGGAGCTGAATCTCCTGCATAAGTCACTGATCTATGCCACAGATCTAAATCCTGTGGTACTGGAAAAGGCGGCGCAGGGCATGTTTGCCATGAGTCAGATGAAACAGTATTCGGAGAACTATATCCTGTCTGGCGGCACTAAAGATTTCTCAAGTTATTATACCGCCAATTATTCGCTGGCGAAGTTCAGTGACGAACTCAAGAGCAAGATTATATTCTCTACGCATAACCTGGTTTCAGACCACTCATTTAATGAATTTCAGCTGATCTTATGCAGGAATGTACTCATTTACTTTGACCGTGATTTACAGCATAAGGTGTTGCAGCTGTTTGATGACAGCCTTGAAGGCCTGGGTTATCTTGCCTTAGGAACAAAAGAGACACTGGATTTTTCGCAGATCTCTAAAGATTATAAACGTTTGCCAGGAGAAAAAATCTGGAGGAAGATAAATTAGCAGGCCTCGTAATGCTGATTTTGAACCCATGATTTGATAAAATTAATGAACCCGACAAAGATAAATTGATGAATAAATGTGATGCGCTAATTATTGGAGGCTCTGCCGGAAGTCTGGATGTCCTGTTAAAAGTCCTTCCCTTCCTTGATCCTGCTATCAGTTTTCCTATTGTCATCGTTATCCACAGAAAACACGGTACTGATTCTTTATTGCCAGAATTGCTGTCTGGGCGTACCAAATTAGTTGTTAAAGAGATCGATGAGAAAGAACTTATTAAAGAGGGTACAATTTATATTGCCCCTTCAGATTATCACACACTTATAGAACAGGACCATACTTTTTCGCTGGATTATTCTGAAAAGGTCAACTATTCGAGGCCCTCTATTGATGTTACCTTCCAGTCGGCGGCAGAAGTTTACAACGATAAACTGGTTTGTTTGTTGCTTTCTGGATCTAATGCAGATGGCGTAAATGGATTGAAAACCGTGAAGGCATGGGGTGGAAGGGCAATTATTCAGGATCCTGCATCTGCCCAGGTAGCCTATATGCCGGCACAGGCACTGGCGCATGTAAAAATAGATAACGTTTTATCCATTGAAGCTATCGCAGATTTCATAAATTTGTTGCCCTAAAGAGTTTAATAGAATGGCTGATCCAAAAAAAGTATTCATTTTTGATGACAATACTGATATCCTAGACCTGTGTACCATTATTCTGGAAGATGCAGGATACGAGATTAAGACGTCTTCTACCTCTAATCATATTATAGACCAGGTTAACGCTTATACACCAGACATTATTTTTATGGACAACTGGTTGCCCGACGTGGGAGGGATCGATGCCACCAGAGCGTTAAAAAGCGACGAGAAATTGAAATCTATCCCTGTAATCTATTTCTCTGCCAACAATGATGTAATGGCACTGGCAGATCAGGCAGGTGCTGATGGATATTTATCGAAACCATTTGATATCCATGAACTGGAAGATATTATTATTAAACACCTTCCAGTAATATAGATTTATATTTTGAGGTGTTATTATTTAACACCAAGAACGTCTACTCCCTGTTCGAACACAATATCTACAGGAATTCCTCTTTTGCTCAGTCTGTCCAGATCGGCTTGCAGTTCCGGATGGATGGTCGCTTTTTCTTTTTGTAACTTTGCTACCCCCGCGCTATCACCATTTCCCTGCATGGTCAGGATCAGGTTACTTAATCCATTCATCGCTATTGCAAATTGATTATAATCTACCCTGTAAGTACCATTTGCGGTCCTTAAGAAAGCACCCTTATCTTTAAAGTAATTGAAACACTGCATGTTTGCCTGTCCGTGTGCACTGGAGGCTCCAAATCTTACTGAACGGAGGATACCGGCCATGAACGTGGTATAATAAGTTTTGATATCTCCCTTTAATTCTCCTTTTTTCAGCAGCCCTGTTACCATATATAAGCCTAGTACATCGGCTTTGCCTTCTTCCAGCCAGCTATATTGTTCTTTAAGGGCTTCTTTAACAAATCCTTTACCATTGATGGTCTTTTTTATGCCCAGGCCGTGCGCAACTTCATGAAACATTACATTTGAGAAAAAAGCATCAAAGCTGATATATTTTTGCTGGTCTTTATCTATCAGTTCATTGGCAATAGGCAATAAGATCTTGTCAAATTTAGCTTTCATTGCATTCTTCAGCTGCGACCTGCGGGTGCCTTTTTTCTGCTGAATCAGCTCATCATTAGGTAAGTTCACCGCAATAGTCTTCGATCCGGCATTGCAGTCTCCGGCATAATAAACCACATCATATGCATTCAGCTCGGAATCTGTCCCCGGCTTCTCCCGCTTATATTTTTCCGGTACTGGCAATCCCTTCTGCAAGTCGGGCAGCATGCTTACATATTTTGCCAGCCTTTTGCTCCACACTTTGTCTTTAATCAATACATAAGCCTCAAACGAAGTCTTTGCATTGAACAACTTATCCTCATAGTTTTCAATCGGCCCGATGATCAGATCCAGCGTATTGTTTTTCATATCCAGCCAGGCATTATCACTTGCAGTATATTTATCAGTTACCAGTGCATCTGCTCTGAGGTTAAGATATTTCTTTAATCCTGCATCTTCAGCTAGCAGAGCCGCCTGCTTAAGCAGGTTAGATGCCCTTTGTAAGTCTGACGCATACAATACACGATAAGGCACGGTGATGAGCTTTCCCTGTGTATCTTTCTGAACAACAGTATAAGCGTTTAATTTATCTTTAAGGTCCGTTTTTTCCAGTTCGGCTTTGGTCATTCCCGCCGGATAAAAGGTTGCCCCGGCGGGTCTCGCAGGTATCCCTGCAATAAAAGGCTTATCGCCACTCAGCCTGTCCCACGGACCGTAGTTGATCATGATAAAAGACTTTGTATTTTCATCTTTCACTTTGGCCAGCAGGCTGTCACGTTGTGGATAGGTTTGTTTCCAGAACAGCTCATCCATAATTTGTGCCGCCTGGATCAGTAGTGGAAGTACCTTTCTGTCGCTTGGTGTCAGCGCATTCAGATTAGTGGTCAATGATACTGTCTCATAAATGTTCACCCTTTCATCGACATATTTCTGTAAGGTATCTTTAGCCGTGCTATTAACTATATCTGTTTTTGCTGCGGTTTTTTTTGGCGTATGCGTACAGGAGGTAATGCCTGCGCCCATTGTACAGCCCAGTAAATAAAGAACTGCTTTGTTGATGTGTTTCATGTAGATATATTAATTTCTTATGTTTTGTGGATCTTAGCCGTAGGCCATATAGCTCGGGCAGCAATATTTTAAACGCAGCGAAATTAGGAAAAAATATAAATCACACATAAAGTTAATTTATAATCAGGCCCCCATTTATATAAATATTAGGTAATTTCGGCAATATTATCATCCTATGTTACAAAATTGTATTTTTAAAAATAGTATCCTCCTGGGGATACCCCTAATGCTGTTTTCAGCATGTGCTACCAATAAGTATGCCGCAACAAATAAAGTTTATAAAGAACAGGCTAAAGCTTTTGGAAATACCATTAAAGCAATACCTCCTGTAAATCAGCTGGCCGATTCTGTAGCTGTTGCACAGCAGTCGTTTATTGGCTCCGTAAACTTCGGTATCCGCAAACCAAATTATGTAATTATACACCATACTGCGCTAAAATCGACGGATCTGGCTATCAGCACTTTTATAAATAAAAAAAATGAGACCAGTGCCCATTATATTATTGGTCGGGATGGTAAGCTCGTGCAAATGGTCAATGATTACCTGCGTGCAAACCATGCCGGAGTCGGTAAATGGGGCAATACTACTGATCTTAATTCTGGTTCAGTAGGCGTAGAATTAGACAATAATGGAAATGAGCCTTTCCAGGAAGCACAGATACAAACATTAATGGCTTTGTTGGCTACGCTGAAGAAAAAATACAATATTCCTGCAGCAAACTTTATCGGCCATTCTGATATTGCACCGGGCCGTAAGATAGACCCTTATAAATTCCCATGGAAACAGTTGTCGGAAAAAGGTTTTGGATTATGGTATGATGCGGTATTGCAAATCCCTCCTGATAGTTTTGATGCCGTGGCAGCACTGCGCATTATCGGGTATAATACAAGTAATATGACTGCTGCTGTGAAGGCCTTCAAAATACACTTTATACAGAAAGACGAAAGCCCTGTTTTATCACAGGAAGACAAGATGATTCTGTTCAATCTTTACAAAAAATACCTGTAGTTATCAGGTCTCCGTATTTCATAGTATTGTTTCAGAAAATAAAATTCAATCAGTAAATAGCACTCATGTCAGCGAACAGCAGACTGAACTTCATTGGATAGCAATAAAAATTCTATTATAATGAACTTCTCTTATAATCAAAAAGGCTCCTGATCCAGGAGCCTTTTTGAGTTTTTCAAAGGGTTTATTTTTTAGCTTTAGCCCAGGCATCCTTTAATCCTACCGTCTGGTTAAACACCAGGTGCTCAGGAGTAGAGTCGAGGTCGAGGCTATAGTAACCTTTACGTATAAACTGGTAGCGGGCATGTACATCCGCATCTGCGAGGTAAGGCTCGATATAAGCTTCTTTAATTACTTTTATGCTTTCTTTGTTCAGGTAGTCTTTGAAGTCTCCCTCTTCGCTGTCAGGCGATTCTACAGTGAATAAACGGTCGTATATCCTTATTTCTGCAGTTTTTGCATGTGCTGTACTTACCCAGTGAATTGTCCCTTTAACATGTATTTCACTGGTATCTTCACCACTTTTCGATTCAGGAATGTACGTGCAGTAAATTTCGGTCACATTTCCGGCGGCGTCTTTTTTGAAATCCTCACATTTAACAATGTATGCATTTTTCAATCTCACCATTGCACCAGGCGCTAACCTGAACCATTTCTTGGCAGGCTCTTCCATAAAGTCCTCGCGCTCTATCCACAGCGTATTGCTGAAAGGAATTTCACGTGTGCCGCCTTTATCCTCAGCTTCAGGGTTATTTTCCCCAATCAGGGTTTCTGTCTGACCTTCAGGATAATTGGTGATAATCAGTTTAATAGGGTCCAGCACCGCCATTACCCTGTTTGCAGTTTTATTCAGGTGCTCACGTACACAGAATTCCAGTAAGCTCAGCTCAATCAGGTTTTCTCTTTTGGCAATACCTATTCTTTCGCAGAACTCACGGATGCTCTCTGGCGTATATCCTCTTCTTCTCAGTCCACTGATGGTAGGCATACGCGGGTCATTCCATCCGCTTACAATGCCCTCATTTACCAGTTGCAATAATTTACGTTTGCTCATTACAGTATAAGTAAGGTTCAGGCGCGCAAATTCATATTGTTTAGAGGGGAAAATACCCAGTTTTTCAATAAACCAGTTGTATAGCTCACGGTGAGAAACGTACTCCAATGTGCATATAGAATGTGTGATTTCCTCAATACTGTCGCTCTGTCCGTGCGCAAAATCATACATCGGATAGATACACCATTTGCTGCCTGTACGGTGATGATCGGCATGTTTGATCCGGTATATAATAGGATCGCGCATCAGCATATTGGGGCTCGACATATCAATTTTTGCACGCAGGATACATACCCCGTCTCCAAACTCTCCGGCTTTCATCCTGCTGAACAGGTCCAGGTTTTCGGCTACACTGCGGCTGCGGTAAACACTGTCTTTACCGGGTTCTGTAGGTGTCCCTTTCAAGGTAGCGATTTCATCGGCTGTGCCATGGTCTACATAAGCAAGGTCTTGTTCTATCAGTTTAACGGCGAAATCATATAAAGTATCGAAATAATCTGAAGTATATAATTCGTTTTTCCACTCAAATCCAAGCCATTTGATATCCTCCTGCTGGCTGTCAACATATTCTGTTTTTTCGGTCACCGGGTTGGTGTCATCGAACCTCAGGTTGGTATATCCACCATATTTCTGGGTTAATCCGAAGTTCAGGCAAATTGCTTTAGCATGGCCAATATGCAGGTATCCATTAGGTTCAGGTGGAAAACGGGTAACTAAAGTCTTGTATTTTCCGCTGTTTAAATCGTTTTCAATGATCTCTTCAATAAAGTTCAATGATCTTTCCTCACTCATAAAAACTGTAAATTTATGTTCAAAGTTAACATAAAAGAGCTAATTTCACTTACATTTACTACATACACCAGGTATAAATTTATGAGCAAAACAGTAAACAGGCCTATTCGTGTTTTAGTGGCTAAAGTTGGTTTAGATGGCCATGACCGCGGAGCGAAGGTGATCGCAACCTCTCTGCGCGATGCCGGTATGGAAGTGATCTATACAGGGTTACGGCAAACACCGGAGATGGTGGTAAATGCCGCCCTACAGGAAGATGTTGATGCTATTGGCGTATCTATCTTATCAGGTGCCCACATGACAGTATTTCCAAAGATTCTCGAGATTATGAAGCAAAAACAATTAACGAATGTACTGTTGACCGGCGGAGGGATCATTCCGGAAGCCGACAGGAGAAAGCTGAAGGAGCTGGGTGCAGGAGAATTATTTGCACCAGGCACAACGATGCATAGCATTGTGACGTATATCACAGAATGGGTATTTGAAAACCGGAATTTTTAAGCGATTATTGGGCCTGATTTTTAAACTATGACTTATCAAAATATATTATCTGAACTGAGGGATAACCTGCTTTATATTACCATCAACAGAGCTGCTAAGCTGAATGCGCTAAATAAAGAAACGCTGGTCGAGCTTGCTGATGCAATCGCATTTGCGGGGCACAGTGACGAGGTGCGCGGTGTTTTATTGACCGGAGCGGGAGATAAAGCATTTGTTGCCGGAGCGGATATTTCGGAGTTTGCCAATAGCAATGTAGAAGAGGGAGAGAACCTGGCAAGAAACGGACAGGTGACTGTGTTTGATGCGATTGCCAATTGTACTAAGCCTGTTGTAGCTGCAATTAATGGCTTTGCTTTGGGTGGGGGACTGGAGCTGGCTATGGCCTGTCATATCCGTATTGCTGCTGATACGGCTAAAATGGGACTACCGGAGGTTACTTTAGGACTTATTCCGGGTTATGGAGGAACACAAAGACTTACGGCTCTTGTTGGAAAAGGCAGGGCAATTGAGATGATTGTTACAGCTGAGATGATCTCTGCAGAGAAAGCAGAGCGCATCGGACTGGTAAATGAGGTTGTGCCCTTGTCAGAATTAATTAGTAAAGCGGAAGAATTATTAAATAAAATAAAATTACGTGCTCCTCTTGCCGTTACTGCTGCTATAAAAGCCGTCAATGCCGCAGGGGATGTCATCATCAATGGATATGAAGTTGAAATCGAAGAGTTCGGAAAATGCTTTGGAACGGCCGATTTTCAGGAAGGGGTGAGTGCTTTTTTGGAAAAACGTAAGGCTGTTTTTAATGGGAATTAGAATATTGCATATTCCGGCTGCGTATTTGCTATGGAAATAATTGAAAAATAGGTGAATTTTAACTCCTTTTGCCGAAAAAGTGGGTAATTGTCAGATAAAACTGTAGAAAATATTTCCCATATAAAATATTTCTTTATATTTATCATCGAATTATATTTTTCAGAACAGGTGCCAAATATGAAAAGAATATTAATAATTGATGATGAGATTAATATAGGATTGTTATTGTCGAGGTTTTTAACCAGAAATGGTTTTACCGTGGACACGGCTACAAGTGGGTTTTCTGCACAGGAATACATGAGCAAGGAATTTTATGATCTTGTTTTATGTGATTACAGGCTGGAAGATACTGATGGTAAAGAAATACTTATTAAAATTAAAGAGAGTTATCCTCTTACTGGAGTGATTATAATCACGGGTTATTCGGATATTAAGCTTGCTGTCGAACTGATTAAGCTGGGGGCTTATGATTATATTACCAAGCCTTTATATCCTGATGAAATTTTAAATACAATTAATAAGGCAATAGATACGCAGACGGCTCTAAACGATCTTTCTGTAGAAAGGGCGGAAATACCTAAAGCGAAAACATCCAGAGCGGTAGTATACAACCAGGTAGAAAATTTCGTTGCCGGACAAAGTCAGGCTTCTAAGGAGCTGCTGAAGCAGATTCAGCTGGTTGCACCTACTTCTTATAGCGTAATCCTTACCGGTGAAAGTGGTACAGGTAAAGAATCTGTAGCTAAAGCTATTCATTTAAACAGCCCGCGGAAGGACAGTCCTTTTGTGGCGATGGACTGTGGCTCGCTGACTAAGGAACTGGCAGGAAGTGAATTTTTCGGACATGAAAAAGGATCTTTTACAGGAGCCCTGAATACTAAAATCGGCCACTTTGAGATGGCTAACGGAGGGACTCTCTTTTTGGACGAAGTAGGGAACTTGTCGTATGAAATTCAGGCTGCCTTATTGCGGACGGTACAGGAACGTAAAATTAAACGCATCGGCAGTACCAAAGAGATAGACCTGGATGTGCGCATTATTGTCGCTACAAATGAGAACCTGGCCAGTGCTATCCAGAAAGGGCGCTTCAGAGAAGACTTGTATCACCGTTTCAATGAATTTTCTATCAACCTTCCTCCATTGAGTGAACGTGGAAAGGACATTATGATTTTTGCAAGGAACTTTCTTGACTTCGCTAATGACGAGTTAAAAAGAAATGTCGTTGGTTTTTCTAAAGATGTGGAAGAGTGTTTCCTCACCTATAGCTGGCCTGGAAATGTAAGGGAATTAAAGAATGTGGTCCGAAGAGCAACCTTGCTTACTGAAACAGACGAGATTCAGCTTAAAGCCTTGCCTCTGGAAATTTCTACCGATGCAAAGGTTAGTGCGATAGAAAAAACCATTCACCGCAGCCCCGAAAAATCAAGAGACCTTAAAAATGCTGCCTCCGAGGCTGAATACGATGCAATTTTAAAAGTGCTGAGAGAAGTGAATTTCAATAAAACGAAGGCGGCTAAAATCCTTAATATTGACAGAAAAACTCTTTACAATAAAATGAAAGCCATAAATCTGGATTCTTAGCGTAGACCTGTGTTCATTTTTACTGCCCCTGCTCTATATAATTTCATTTTTTTAGAAAATGTAAACTTTATTGGAATTGGCAGATTTATGCATAACCAGTGCTGGGAGGGCCAGGGAGGGTTTTTGCCGTATCTTCAGAAAGATTAGAAAGTTTAAAACAATTTTT
>JAATFQ010000280.1 GCA_015655115.1 Sphingobacteriales bacterium | reverse complement strand
CTCCAAAATGTCGATTTTTAATAAGATTAATGCCCCTATTTGACCTCTATAAGCTTTATTTATCCCCGGATAAAGAGTTTATTAAAAAGCTGAAAAATATGTTAGGCTTTGTGCCTGGAAATACCGTTTTGTATAAAATGGTATTCAGGCACAGGTCTGTGGCTAAAGTTTTAAAAAATGGCAGTCGCAGCAGCAACGAGCGACTGGAGTTTTTAGGTGATGCGGTACTCGGTTCTGTGATCGCAGAGCTGCTGTTCAAGAATTATCCGTATAAAGAAGAGGGCTTTCTGACCGAAATGCGCTCTAAAATAGTAAATCGTGCCAACTTAAACCAGCTTGCCCGGAAAATGGGCTTCGACCAGCTGATTGTATTCGACCAGAAAATGGTGAACATGCAAACTAAGCATCATTCCATGCTTGGCGATGCATTTGAAGCCCTGATAGGGGCTGTATATCTCGATAAGGGTTATAACTTTACCAAAGAACTTTTATTGAAACGTATCGTAAAACCTTATATCGATATTCATACCCTTGAACTTACTGAAACAAACTTTAAAAGTAAGCTGATTGAATGGTGCCAGCGCCATGCCAAGGATATATCATTTGATATGGTGCAGAATGGTGAAGGCGAAAGCACAAAGCTTTTCACTATCCAGGCAATGATTGAAGGTGAAAGTTTCGGTGTGGGTAGAGATTACAATAAGAAAAATGCCGAAAAACAAGCTGCTGAAAAGGCCTGTGAAGCGCTGTCAATCTAAGTTAAACTTCTTATCAAGGCCGCATATTGTCGGATCAACATGTTTATCAGGTTGATTATTGCTATCATCTTATACAGCCAAAGAGAATTCTCATCCCTAAAGCCAATAGCACTACTTCTTTTTTAATGTATCTGTATACTGTTTGTAGGTATCCCTGATATATTTTACGGCATCATATTCCGTCCAGTTTTTTGATTTTTCATAATCAGGCCTGTAGTTTAACATAAAATTCTCCAGTTCTTTGCCCTTCAGCTCTGTATTTTTCTGGATTAATGTCTCATTGAAAAAGCCATCTATTGTGGTCTGCTGCATCTCGGTATGGTAATACTTGCCGAAGCGTCTTGCATTCTTCGGTGTTTTACCAAACAATTCATAAATAGCAGTCAGCGGGGTGAAAAGATAGGAAAGAAAAGGCGGCTTACCTTCATGGTATACCCCTTTATCACGAAAGTCCTGCTTGATGTCGTCCATCTCCATCTTTTTCGACTGCCCCCTGATATCTACCTGGCTCAGCATTGTACCCCTGTTCAGATAAACGATCATGTCACGGTTTGACAGAACAACAATCTCCCTGTCGGCAAAGGCCCTTTTGATTACCACCAGTGTATCACCGACAACCGCTTTAATCTGGAACAGGCCTAAATCATTACTGCCTACTGTAAATTTTGTCCTTTTATTGGTTATTTCTGCAAGTGCCACACGCGTAGTTGACCCGCTTTCCATCACTACCCCATTCAGCATAAAGTCCTGCTGTGCGGATGCGAATGACGAATATGTCAGGAATAATGCAAAAAATATTAAACTTTTTATCGGGTAACTATTCATTTGTATGCCTTGTATTTGACGTAAATTTAACCATTGTTAATGAATCTACTATCTAAATAATGTTAAAATACGATGGTTGCACTGATTTACAGATTATAATAAATATACATCTTAAGCATTTTAACAATAAATTATATCTTTGCACATGATAAAATCAATGACAGGCTACGGCCTGGCCTCTGCAGATCAGGAAAATATTAAATTTGCCGTAGAGATAAAATCCCTGAACAGTAAGTTTCTGGAGCTCAACTTAAAATTACCAAGGGCTTATGCTGATAAGGAGCTTTTGCTTCGCAATATATGCAGTAAAGAGATTGAACGTGGAAAAGTTAATGTTTCCATCAGTATTGAGCGTAGTGAAGAAAACCTTAAAGGTGCCACAATTAATGCTGCTTTGCTCAGTAAATATTATAAACAGCTGCAAGAGATAAACATTGATCTGGGTGCCAACTCGACTAACCTGTTACAGGCTGTGCTCAGTTTCCCTGATGTAATCACTTACACTGAAGAAGTAGTAAATGAGGGAGAATGGGACATGTTGTACCAAACATTCAACACTGCCTTAAAGAACTTCAATCAATTCAGAGAAACAGAAGGCGCCGTTTTAAGGACTGACCTGGAACTGAGAATAAAAAATATCCTTGACTTTTTTGCTCAGATAGAATTACTGGCGCCGCTTAGAATTCCTCATATCAAAGCCAGGCTGAACCAGTTTCTGGAAGAGAATGTTGGAAAAATAAATATCGACCAGAACAGGCTGGAACAGGAGTTGATTTATTACATCGACAAACTGGACATTACTGAAGAAAAAATACGACTGAAAAGCCATTGCGATTATTTTACAGAAACGCTAAAAAGCAAAGATGCCAATGGTAAGAAATTGGGTTTTATCTCTCAGGAAATAGGAAGAGAAATTAATACCATGGGTGCAAAAGCAAATGATGCACAGATACAGCAGCTTGTTGTAGGAATGAAAGAGGAACTGGAAAAAATTAAAGAACAATTACTTAACGTCATTTAGAACGTCGGTTATTTACCTTTCATCCCTTTTGCTAAGCGCTGACCGGGATGAAAGGCATACTATAAAAAAGATTACAATTCAAATGATACAAGGCAAACTTATTATATTTTCAGCCCCCTCAGGAGCAGGTAAAACGACCATTGTCAAACACTTGCTACAAAAATTTCCCACATTGAGCTTTTCAATCTCTGCAACAACAAGGGAACTGCGCGGTGATGAGGTACATGAAAATGATTATTATTTCATCTCTAAAGAAGCATTTTTGCATAAAGTTGCCCATCAGGAATTTGTGGAGTTTGAAGAGGTCTATAATGGCACCTTCTATGGTACCCTGCGCTCTGAGATAGAGCGGATATGGAATGAAGGTAAACATGTGATTTTTGATATTGATGTAGAAGGCGGGCTACGACTGAAACGTAAATATGAGGATGATGCGTTAGCTATTTTTGTTCAGCCCCCGTCATTGGATGTGTTGAAAGAACGTTTGAGCAGCCGTGGCACAGATAGTCCTGCGAAACTTCAGGAAAGATTTATTAAGGCCGAAAAAGAGTTAGAATATGCGGATAAATTTGATGTTATCCTTAAAAACTTTGACCTTGACATTGCATGTGCAGAAGCGGAGAAGTTGGTTGCTGATTTTTTAAACAAATAAAATAAGTATTATAATACTGCTACTACTGAAAAACAAGATGCCCTAATGAAGAAGACAGGCTTATTTTTTGGTTCTTTTAATCCTATCCATATCGGGCATCTGGTTATTGCCAGCTATATGGCCAACTTTACAGATCTTGATGAAGTATGGCTGGTGGTATCACCCCAGAATCCCTTAAAAGCCCGAAAAGGTTTGGGAAATATGTATGACAGGCTGGAAATGGCTAGTCTGGCAACTTTTTCAGCCGACAAGATAAAGGTAAGTGACATTGAGTTTAAGCTCCCGCAGCCATCATATACGATCGACACGCTCACATATCTCCATGAAAAATACCCGGAACGGAAGTTCGTGATGATTATGGGCGCTGATAATTTGGTATCTCTCAAGAAGTGGAAGAATTATGAAGTCCTGCTGAAGAATTACGCAATTTATGTATACCCGCGGCCGGGATTTGACCTGTCGGAATGGGAAAACCATCCATCGGTTACATTAACAGAAACACCACAAATGGAGATATCTTCTACTTTTATTCGCAGTGCACTGGCAAATAAAAAAAGTATTCAATTCCTTGTTCCTGATAATGTAATCGCTTTTATGGACAGTAAAAATATGTACAGATAATACCCGATTAGCGATAGATAAGGAATATCGTTGGCTTTTTGTGCAGATCTATCCGCTCCTGCCGCCATTGACCTATAGACATTGTTTTAATGTATTCGTCCTCTCCGGTAATATTACAAGCTACACAAAGCAAGGTTTGCGCGGAGGTATTTTTAACGATATCCTCGAATAAATGATTATTGCGAAATGGCGTTTCAATAAATAACTGCGTCTGTTTATTCTTTTCTGCAAGCTGTTCTAATTCTTTGATCCTTTTTACCCGCTCAACCTTGTCGATAGGCAAATACCCATGGAAAGTAAAACTCTGACCATTGAAACCTGAAGCCATTAATGCCAGCAGGATTGAGCTTGGCCCAACAAGCGGAACTACTTTTATTCCTCGTTTATGTGCTTCAGACACAATCTCCGCTCCTGGATCAGCTATACCCGGACAACCTGCCTCACTCATAAAACCAACATCTTTTCCTGTCATCAGTTCTTTGAAATAAGGTACCATTGAGTCATTACGTTTATGTTTACCGTAATCATGGATAGTCAAATCACTCTGTGGAATCTTGATCCCTGCTTCTTTCAGCGACTTCCTTGCCGTTTTTTCATTTTCTACAATGTAAGTATCTATAGCATTGATAGTTTCAATCAGATACGGAGTAAATGATTTTGCAGAAACGTTCTCTGACAATGTTACCGGGATCAGGAATAATACACCTTTCTTCATTTGATATGTTTAATTTTCAGTATTGTCTATTGTTATCAATGGCCTTTGCAGATCTGGCATTTTTGCATGCCATTTATATTATTCCAGCTTCCGCCAGAATGCATATACCAGCTACAAAAGTAAACACATTCTTATATTTTTAGCATTTTATTAATTCAACTTCACTCTTGGTTTCAGCAGAAATTTAGTTATCATTACAAAAGAAGAGAATTATTACCGCTAAATAGAAGTTTGGCTCAAATTTTGGGAGCATTGACATACGTCTTTTGAATTTCGTTTTCTATTAATAATTTTCGTATTTTAGCAATAGTAGCAACAAACAAATATAACCACTGTATAAATAAGTATTGAACAGATATTATTGGGTAATCATCACGTAATCTTATAATAATATTTTATAAAACGATTAAACTATTACAGAGCTATCAGCTCTCATTGATATAAAACTAAGAGGTTAGGTTTATTTAATACACACACAAATGAAAAACATGATCAAATTGCCGGCGATCCTGCTCGGGCTACTGCTCCTGCTCACCGGTATCACACAAAAAGCAATGGCCCAGGATGATGACATTTCTCTGGAGACATTTTATGACGAATTATCTCCCTATGGTACATGGATCGAAGACCCCAGTTATGGGTATGTTTGGAGACCCGATGTAGACAGGAATGATTTCAGACCTTACTATACAAATGGCCGCTGGGCAATGACCGAATATGGCAATACCTGGGTGTCTGACTATGATTGGGGATGGGCACCTTTTCACTACGGCCGCTGGGTGTTGAATGACTTTAACGACTGGATCTGGATTCCTGATACTATTTGGGGACCAGCCTGGGTGAGCTGGAGAACTGGTGGCGGTTATTATGGCTGGGCACCATTAGGTCCGGGTATAGATATCGACGTTAACATTGGCGGAGGGTTCGATATTCCTTTTGCCTGGTGGGTATTTATTCCTCAGCGCACAATTTATAGCAATTATTATCCCCGCTATTACGGTAGAAATCAAAGCATTTTTAACCGTACTGCCTATATCAATTATACCTACAGACGCGACAGACATACTTATTACACAGGCCCGAGAGCGGATGATATCAGACGTGTGACCAACAGAAATGTAACGGTTTATAATGTTTCAAGATCAAACAGACCTGGAAGGACTAGCATATCAAATAATAATCTTAATATTTATAGCCCAAGGGGCGGTAGATCTGGAAACAATTCAAATGGGGGCCGTCCTGATCAGCCAAATAGAAATAATGCAGGGAATGTACGTCCCGGACAACCAGGAAGAGGTAATCCTGTGAGAGGAAATGACCAGGGACAACGTCCTGATCAGCCAGGAAGAAATAACACTGTAAGAGGAAATGACCAGGGACAACGTCCTGACCAGCCAGGAAGAAATAACACTGTAAGAGGAAATGACCAGGGACAACGTCCTGACCAGCCAGGAAGAAATAACACTGTAAGAGGAAATGACCAGGGACAACGTCCTGACCAGCCAGGAAGAAATAACACTGTAAGAGGAAACGACCAGGGACAACGCCCCGACCAGCCAGGAAGAAATAACACTGTGAGAGGAAACGACCAGGGACAACGTCCTGATAGGACCGCGCAGCCTCAACGTGATGATCAGCAAGTGCAGGAACAAATACGTCAGCAGCGAGACCAGCAACGCCAACAACGTGAAGGCCAGCAACGTCAGCAGCAACGCCAGCAACAGGAGCAACAAAAACAACAACAAGATCAACAGCGCCAGCAGCAAGATCAACAACGTCAACAGCAGCAACGCCAACAACAGGAGCAACAAAAACAACAACAAGATCAACAGCGTCAACAGCAGCAACGTCAACAACAGGAGCAACAAAAACAACAGCAAGATCAACAACGCCAGCAGCAGCAACGTCAACAACAAGACCAGCAACGCCAGCAACAAGACCAACAGCGCCAGCAACGTGAAAGTCAGCAGCGAAGTACCGAAGGCCAATCATCAAGAACAGGCCGCGGCACAAGAGGTTAAAAGAGAAATAAAAACCGGTGATTATAGCCGGTTTTTATTTTATATATTATATTTATCTTTGCAGCCGCATTAAGCAAATACGCTTACCCCTTTATGATCCACCCCGAAATAGAAAAAAGAAAAACATTTGCCATTATCAGTCACCCGGATGCCGGAAAGACAACCCTAACAGAAAAGTTCCTGTTATTTGGTGGGGCAATTAATACTGCTGGCGCTGTGAAGCGTAATAAGGCTAATCAAAGCAGCACATCCGACTTTATGGAAATTGAGAAGCAACGCGGTATATCCGTTGCGACCTCTGTAATGGGATTTGAATACAAAGGCAAAAGAATCAATATACTTGATACCCCGGGTCACAAAGACTTTGCGGAGGATACTTACAGGACATTATCGGCAGTGGATAGCGTTATCCTGGTGGTCGACTGTGTAAAAGGTGTTGAGGAACAAACAGAGAAGCTGATGGCTGTATGCCGCATGCGGAATACTCCTGTAATTATCTTTATCAATAAGATGGACCGGGAAGGTAAAGACGCTTTTGATCTGCTCGATGAAATTGAAACCAAATTAAACATCAGCCTTTGTCCGCTTTCATGGCCAATTGGCCAGGGACATACTTTCAAAGGTGTTTATAGCATCTTCAACAAACATCTCAACCTGTTTGAACCGGATAAAACCAAAATTGCAGATCCGGTAATTGAAGTAGATGACCTCAATGACGAAAGCCTGAACAACTTCCTGAAGCCTAAAGAACTGGAAGACCTGAAAAGTGACCTTGAGTTAGTAGAAGGCGTATATGGTACACTAGACCCAAATATGTATACAGAAGGGCTGCTTGCCCCTGTATTTTTTGGCAGCGCCATTAATAACTTCGGTATCAAAGAGCTACTGGATACGTTTATTAAAATTGCGCCAAGTCCCCGCAGCAGGGAAGCAGAACAGAGAGAAGTACTGGTAGAAGAGAAGAACTTCTCTGGATTTGTGTTTAAGATCCATGCCAATCTAGATCCCAAACACCGCGACCGTATTGCCTTCCTGAGAATTTGCTCAGGCAAGTTTGAAAGGAATAAGTTTTACTATCATACACGTCAGGACAAAAAACTGAAGTTCTCCAACCCTATGGATTTCATGGCCAATGAGAAGAGTATTGTAGAGGAGGCATGGCCGGGCGACGTGGTAGGATTATATGATAGCGGAAACTTTAAAATCGGCGACACGTTAACTGAAGGCGAGAAATTACAATTTAAGGGCATTCCCAGCTTCTCTCCTGAGATATTTAAAGAAGTTGAGAATATGGACCCGCTTCGTACAAAACAACTGGAAAAAGGCATACAGCAGCTTACAGAAGAAGGCGTTGCACAATTGTTCAGCGCTCAGCCAGGAAACAGAAAAATTATTGGTGCTGTGGGCGACCTGCAGTTTGAGGTTATCGCATTCCGCCTGGAGCATGAGTATGGGGCTAAAGCACATTTCAGAATGTTGAGTTATACCAGGTCGAACTGGGTAACCTCTACGGATAAAAAGAAACTGGAGGAATTCTTAAAGCGTAAGCAGCAGCATATCGGTTTTGACAAAGATGGCAATCCTGTGTTCCTGGCTGATAACGACTTTATGATCAATATGACCAAACGCGATTATCCTGATATTGAATTCCATAAAACATCAGAATTTAAGTAAATTACGGGGAATTTACCTTTCTTAAAAAGGTTCCGGCAGGCCTGTATCAAATAAAACATATTATAAAAAAATAAGGCTGCCCTGAGATGATCAGGACAGCCTTATTGATTATATAACAACGTTTATTGTTATTTAAAAAGCCTATTTAAGCTTGCTCAATGCCGCTTTAATACGTGGCATCATCTCATTGATATCATTTAATGAACAACCTCCAACTGACGCGCGGAACCATGCCGGGTTTTGATGAGTAGCAAAAGCCGAGAAAGGTACTAATGCAACCTGCGCCTCATTAATCAGGTAAAATACAAGGTCAGAGCTCTCTGCCAATACGGCTCCTGAAGCTGTAGTTTTGCCGATATACTCAATTTCAAGCGTCAGGTAAATGGCGCCCATAGGTACAATTGCATCTACAGCAAATCCTTCTTTTTTCATTTCCTGAAAACCATTATATAAAGCATCAAGACTCAGCTGCACTTGTTTCTTGAAAGAGGTAAGAAACTGATCAACCAGGTTTTTGTCTGCAAAATAGGTTGCCAGCGCTACTTGTTCAGCTTTAGGTGCCCAGGCACCAATGTGCATCAGGAATGCTTTCATTTTGCTCATTACAGCCGCCGGTCCAAATCCCCAGCCAACACGGACACCCGTTGCTGCCAGGCATTTTGAAATCCCGTCAATATAGATCACATAATCTTTCATTTCCGGGCGCAGGCTTACCGGGTTCACATGCTCTTTACCAAAAGTAAGCAACGAATAGATCTGGTCATACATTACATATAATGGCTTCTCGCCTTCAGCTCTTGATTTATTCTCCTCAAGTACCATATCACAGATCTCCGTTAGTTGCTCTGCAGTGAACATTGTACCTGTAGGGTTTAAAGGAGAACATAAGGCAAGCAGCGTAGCACCTTTAATATGCGGCCTGATCAGCTCAGCAGTAGGCATAAAGTTGGTAGCTGCAGTAGTTTCCACAGCAATACCTTTTGCTGAAGAAAGATGCACATAATGATTATTATTCCATGACGGTGCTGGATAAATCACGGTATCTCCCGGATCTACCAATGCCAGGTAAGTGGCATAAATCAACGGGCGTGAACCAGCCGACACCAGAATCTCATTTGTATCAAAGTCAAGATTGTACCTGTCTTTCAACACACCTGCAATTGTTTTACGCAGGGGCATGATGCCATCAGCTGGCGGATAATTGGTCTGGTGAGCGTTGTAAGCTTTAATGATTTCATCCTTCAGCTCTTCGGGAATAGGAAAAATTGACGGGTCAAAATCACCTATGGTCAAGTTGGCAATCTTAGCACCTTTACTTTTCAGCTCATTAACCTCGTTACCGATTTTAATAATTTCTGATCCAATAAGGGAGTTTGCTAATACCGATACATTCATTT
>JAATFQ010000260.1 GCA_015655115.1 Sphingobacteriales bacterium | reverse complement strand
TTGCGGACCGGACGGGACTCGAACCCGCGACCTCCGCCGTGACAGGGCGGCATTCTAACCAGCTGAACTACCGGTCCGTTTCTCCCTTTCGGGGCTGCAAAGATAGAAAACAAATAACCAATTGCAAATCTAAATCATTGTTTTTTACTTTTTTTTCTCGTCGTTCATTTGGGCGCAATTTAAATGGTCGCTAAACTGCCTGCTATACTTAGCACAGTTATTTTAGAGCCGAAGATGAATGCATCTGTATTTCTGGTATACCTGGAAATTTCATCAGTTAGAATCTGCTAAATAATCTGCATTCAGGAGAAAATGCACCTGTTATCTCTCGGGGGAAATAGTGACAGTGCATGGCTTCCGTCCGGTACATCGTCCGACAATCGTTAGAGTGAGTCCAACTTTGGAGTATGATGAGTCCAACTCAAGTCCAACTCTGATATACTAGTTGAAAACACTTGGACTCAGGTTGCTCTCAACCCGCTTTCAGATCGTACTCAATCAAATCACGATACCTTGATGCCCGACGACAATCAGCATATCGGGAAATAACCGCAAAACGGGATTTATCAGTGGAAAAATTAACCTATTAGACTAGACAAATTAGGACAAACTAGGACAAATTAGGACATGCCCATGTAATTACTTTTTTTTCCTAATAAAACCCTATACATTCGTTAAACATTAAAAATAAATACAATGGCAAAATTCGATGGTAAATTCTTTCGGGGATTAATAGGAAAACTCATTTTCAGAGAACGAAAAGGGCAGCAGGAAGTATCCGCAAAACCTATAAAAATAAGGCAGACAAAGGCCACTAAGGCGGCATCGGGTACCTTTAGCATGGCCAGTACACTGGGTGGCGAGATCAGGCACTCCTTGGCCAATGAACTCAGTTTATTTAACGACGGATCGATACATTGCCGACTAAATGGAGAGCTAAATTCCATTTTAAGCACCTGCCGGGATCGGGCAACGAATACCTTCAGGTTTGAAGAAGATTCCTTTCATAATCTTGTCGGCCTTGAACTGAATTCCAATGCGCGGCTGTCAAAGAATTTGCCTGGAAAATTAACTGTAGACATTCAGGATGGCCTGCTGAACATTGGTATGCCTGGAGGTGAAACGCTACGTAAACTGAAATTTGTGAAAGGGAGCACGGATTGCAAGATGATGTTTACAGTAGCCCTTTACCGGCTGCACGAAGGATTCGTTTGCCGACAAGCAACGCGGCAATCACTCATGGTTATGAAAAGAGCACCTGACTTAAACGGGATTACATTTTCGTTTGAAGTTCCAAGTGATTGCTTATGCTTGGTTACTGCTACCCTCGAATATTATGCAGGAGGCATGCCCATTCATGATATCAACCTTAACTGCTGTACTGTCATTGAGGCTATATATATGCAGGGCGTTTATGATACAAGCAGTGATTTTTTATGGTACAAGGGAGGTCTGATCTTTCAAAGGGCATAAACCTAAGCAAATGGCACCAACCCATCGGCAACCTTTCAATCCAGCTACTAGTCACCACATCAACCAAAGCTGGATTGAATAGGTCATCATAAACCTGAGAAATCAAAATACAATATAATCTCATCTTTCAAACAACTTATATCACCTATAATAGTAAGAAAGATCATTTCTTGTCATAAAATAAGCCCGGATCTTTAGATTACAGTTAATTTATGGTATAAAACAGCTGTTGTTTTTATAATAAACTAGAATAGCATACCGGAGGGACTTAGAAATGGAAAATAGAATTTTAGGCATACATCATATTACGGCGATCGCCGGAAGTGCAAAGAAAAACTATGATTTTTATACCCGGGTATTAGGGTTGCGTTTGATTAAGAAAACCATCAATTTCGACGATCCTAAAACTTATCATCTTTACTATGGAAATGAAACCGGCTCGCCGGGGACGATCTTAACATTTTTCCCCTGGGAGGGTATAGGGTCAGGCCGTAGGGGAGCCCGCCAGCTAACGGAAATTGGTTTTAGTGTGCCGGCAGGAAGCCTTACTTTCTGGCAGGAACGACTGGAAAAAAATAATGTGATCTATAATAAAGCGGCCGAAAAATTTGGCGAACGCTATTTAACCTTCCTTGATCCGGATGGACTGAAGTTTGAACTTACTGTGGCGAAAGAGCCAGACACCAGGGAGCCTTGGGTAACGAAGGAAATTAGTGCCTCGAGCGCGATTCGCGGTTTTCATCATATCACTATCACCACGCATAATATAGACCATACCGCAGAGATATTAACAGAGGTTTTGGGGTATGAATTGGCTGAAAGACAAGTTAACCGCTACCGTTTTGTGACGAATGCGGTGCATGAGGCGGCGATAGTTGATCTTGTCGCTGCACCCGGCGAGATGACTGGCCATGTTGCCGGTGGCTCTGTGCACCATGTAGCTTTCCGCGTGAAAGATGAAGCTGCACTGCTATATTTCAGAGAGAAAGTGGCTGCGAAAGGCTTGCATATCACTGAGAAAATTGACAGGAACTATTTCTATTCGTTATACTTCAGGGAGCCTGGAGGTGTATTATTTGAACTTGCAACAGACAGTCCGGGGTTTTTAGTGGATGAAACACTGGGGACACTTGGCGCTAAACTACAGCTGCCGGCAAAATTTGAAAGCAAGAGAATGGAATTGGAAAGTCTTTTACCGAATTTGATCTGATTATGTTTACTCCTACAGAAAATACGGTGACCGCAGGTGTTCCTGTTGATCATGCCACTAAAGTGCTGATAATGGTTCATGGCCGTGGTGCCAGAGCTGAACACATGATCCCTCTAAGGCAGTTTCTTGCATTAAAAGGGGCAGCAGTTTTTGCTCCACAGGCGCCAGGCGATAGCTGGTACCCGTATAGTTTCCTGGAACCCCAGGAGCTGAATCAGCCTGCACTGGATAATGCATTGGGGATGATTGATAGTCTTGTGAATGATATTGTTGCTGACGGTATTCCTGTGAAAAATATTTATTTCCTTGGTTTTTCTCAGGGCGCCTGCCTGATCCTGGAATATGTGACCCGCAATGCAAGGCGGTATGGGGGCATAGTGGCCTTTACAGGAGGCCTGATAGGGAAGGAGCTGGTAATGGAAAATTATAAGGGCGACTTTAAGGAAACTCCGGTTTTAATTACTACTGGCTATACTGATACGCATGTTCCGCTCACAAGGGTAAAAGAAAGTGGTGGCGTGATGCAGAAAATGAATGCAGTGATCAAGATTATGGCTTATCCGAATAAACAACATGCCATTACTGATGAAGAAATACAACTGGCTAATAGTATTATTTTTAGAGAACATCTGGATTAAGGAGCCTGTCTTTCCCGAAAAGGATAAATATAATTTTATAGGTGTACATACTATAAAATCATAAAAATACATAATACAAAATAAGTTTTTTGGCAAAAAGACCTCAATTGTATTATGTATTTTTTTTGTTTGTCCTGCTGAACTAATTAATGGCTAATAAGCAGCAGTGAAACGTTGTTTGATGTGTTTAGGCTGTTCCAGCTCGTCAATAATGGCTACGGCTAGATCTTCAACTGACAATACACTTCTTCCATCAACATCAAATACAGGGGTGTCTAAACCGGTACGGTAGGTGCCTTTTCTTACGCCCGAAGTTCCCTGGTGCATTTCGAAGGCCGGACTAAAGAAGGTCCAGTCCAGATCTTTTTCATCTTTCAATAGGTTATGGTAATCGCGCGCTGCAGATGCTCCCGGCTTAATTGCAGCTGGGAAATCTGGTGTGTCTACTGCCTGCACGCCTGGAGCTACTTCTAAACTTCCGGCACCGCCAATTACGATATATCTTTTCACACCTGCTGCTGCGGTGCCAGCCTGGATGGATTGAGATCCTTTTAAGAATTCGGCATAAATATCGGGATTGCTCCATCCTGGATTATAGGCACTGATTACCGCATCTGCTCCGGATACCGCATCAGTAACCTGCGCGGTGTCTAATACGTCGGCTTTTACTAGGGTCAGGTGTTCATGATGTGCCGTTATTTTTTCAGGGTTCCTTACAATGGCAGTTACCTGATGGCCCCGGTTTAAGGCTTCGTTTAAAATTGCTGAGCCTACAAATCCTGAGGCTCCTATTAATGCTACTTTCATGGTTTATTATTTAATTTATATATGTAATGGATTTGAATAAAATCAATTCAAATTTGATTTAAAATTTACTTACAAAATCTTTAAGGTTGTGCTTCTCCAATTCTTTAATTAATGAAAGTTCTGCATCGGCATAAAGCTGATCGAGGTTTCCATTGATCTGGCGGCCTACAGTGCATGCTGGATTGGGCTTGTTGTAGCGGCCTAACAGCTGTACGGATTTAACAGCCTCGTATATCTCTGAAAGAAGGATCTGCTCTGCCGGCTTTGCCAGGTAAAAGCCTCCGCCATTTCCCTCTTTACTGGCAATGAAACCTAGTTTTTTGAGATTGCTGATTTCTTTTCTGATCAATGCAGGATTGAGGTTCACGCTTCCGGCGATGTATTCTGATGAAAGCCTTTCGCCCTTACTATACTCAAGCAGGGAGAGGATGTGGATGGCAGTAGCGAATTTAGCATTATTCATCTGTAATTGTTTTTGTTACAGTACAAACGTAATGAAAACGATGGAGATAACAAATTTCATTTGTCTGCCTCCAGTCAAATTGAATTACAGGTTTAATAAAAGATAGGATTAAAAGAGGTTCCTGATGGTTGTGATGGCGGATTTACCTTGATTCAACAATTCATCCTCTCTTTTTGAATGGAGTGATTGTGATCATTATTGACGATTTAATTTGTTTTATGAAAACGTTTTCATACATTCGTTTAACCTAATAATAGCTATTTAGCTTTGTATTGATAAAATATTATGCAAAGCTTTTCATTTCTATGTAGGTGTCCAAATATGAAACAAAATCAACAGCACAATACTATACTTGATTTAGCAGCAGCATTAAAACTGTCGCCTGCCACTGTTTCGAGAGCACTGAACAATAATTCTAACGTTAAGGAAGAAACAAGGAAGCGTGTTTTTGAAATGGCTGAAAAGCTGGGGTACCGGAAAAATACAATGGCAGCGGGGCTGAGAAATAATAAAACCAATACCGTCGGGTTGATTGTGCCAAAGATCTCCATGTACTTTCATGCCGCTGCGGTTACCGTTATTCAGAATTTACTACATAAAGAGGGATATAATTTAATTATAGGCCAGTCTAATGATGATCCGCTGATGGAAAAAGACCTGGCAGATACGATGTTCTCTTCCAGGGTAGACGCCCTGATCGTTTCCTGTACCTTGCAAACTGAGGATTTCAGCCACTTTGATATTTTTGCTGACCATCAGATCCCGTTGTTATTTTATGATCGTGTGCCACCGGTAAGTTATGGGGCAAGTATGATAAAGGGGGATGATTTCAGAGGTGGCTACCTTGCAGGTAAACATCTGGCTGAAACAGGATGCAAAAGGATAGCCCTGATTTCCGGACCGCTGACTTCAAATTTATACCAGGATAGGTCGGCCGGCTTCCTTAGTGCCTTAAAGCAGTTCAATCTGCCTGTATATGAAGATTTAATTTATCATCAGCCGTTAACGGCTGAGTATACGACAAGTGCGATGCGCAAGATGTTTAGCGGGGCTAACCAGCCTGATGCGCTGTTTGTAACGAGCGACAGGAATGCGGTGACGGCCCTGAGCTTTGCAAAGGAGCACGGGATTGCAGTGCCTGAAGACCTGCGGATAGTGGGCTACTCTAATGATCCTGTTACCGCAATTATTAGTCCCTCGATCACAACTATTGAGCAATTCCCCGCTGTATTGGGAGGCAGGCTGGTAGAGGTGCTGATGGATATGCTGAGAAATAAGGAGGATGTTATAGTGAATCCTGATCCGATCATCACACCTGTAGAATTGATCAGACGGATATCTGCCTGATAGGATAAAGCGTTAAAATTTAAATACTAAAGAATTAAAACATAAAATACTATAAAAAATCATGGAAAATCACTTTGAAAGTCGTTATGCAGTAAGCCCGGTTGAGGCTAAAGGTATGGACACTACTACATTGCGCAGTAATTTCTTAATTACTCCAATTTTTGAGCCTGAGCAGATTAACCTTACTTTGTCGCATTTCGACCGCTATATTGTTGGTGGCGCAATGCCGGTAAATGAAATATTAAGCCTGCCGAACCCGGATGCACTGAAAGCTCCATATTTCCTGCATAGGAGAGAAATAGGAATGATCAATGTTGGCGGCGATGCGGTGGTTACTGCTGATGGCGTTGAGTATACCTTAGGGTATAAGGAAGCGCTATATATCGGTAAAGATACTGCTGAAGTTACTTTTGCCTCGGCAGACAGCAGTAAACCTGCTAAGCTGTATATCAACTCTGCACCTGCACACCATAAATACCCGACAAAAAAGGTAACTAAGGCTGAAGCTGATATCGTTGAACTGGGCACACTGGAAACAGCGAATCACCGTGTGATCAATAAATTAATTGTGAACAGCGTTCTGGAAACCTGCCAGCTGCAAATGGGAATGACGGAACTGAAAACCGGTAGCGTGTGGAATACTATGCCTGCACATACGCACGACAGAAGGATGGAAGCTTATTTCTATTTTGAAATACCTGAAAACCAAAGTGTTTGTCATTTTATGGGCGAGCCTCAGGAAAGCAGACACATCTGGATGCAGAATGAAGAAGCGGTAATCTCACCTAACTGGTCTATCCATTCTGGTGCAGGAACAAGCAACTATACTTTTATATGGGGCATGGCAGGGGAGAACCTTGACTATGGTGATATGGACCATTGCGCCATCACTGACTTGAAATAATTTAATCTTTATATTTTATATTAATAATTATGTCTGTTTTAGAAACGTTTGAATTAAAAGGAAAGACTGCACTGGTTACAGGTTGTAGCAGCGGTATGGGTATGGCAATGGCTATAGCCCTGGCACAAGCAGGTGCTGATATTATTGGGGTTGCTGTTAACCTTGAACTGAGCGGAAGTGACGTTGAAAAGGAAGTTGTTGCCGCAGGCAGCAAGTTTACTCCTTACTTATGTGATTTTGGCGATAGGGACGATTTATATGCATTTATTGCTAAAGTTAATGAAGCACATCCTGTGATCGATATCCTGATCAATAATGCGGGTATCATCTTACGTCAGCCTGCTGCTGAACACTCTGATGAGTATTGGGATAAAGTGATTGCGATTAATCAA
>JAATFQ010000072.1 GCA_015655115.1 Sphingobacteriales bacterium | reverse complement strand
GGACTAAGTATTGTCTTTGGTCAGAAACGTTCACAAGGGATCGAGTTCGACCTGCGCGGAGAGCTTTTTCCAGGACTTACGCTGACTGCTAACTATGCATTGACAGATTCAAAAGTAAGCAAGTTAAACCCTGATCTTGCCGCATCTCCCGGCAATACAATTAAAGTTGGCGATGTAGTACCCGGCTACGCTAAACACGTGGCAAATGCATGGTTAAGCTACAAATTGCTTAGCGGCAGCATGAGCGGTACAGGCATCTCCCTGGGAGGTACTTACCTTGCCGGAAGAGAAACAGATACCTGGAGCGTTGGTCTGCAAAAGCTGCCTGACTATTTTAAACTGGATGGCGGTTTGTTTTGGGAAAATAACAAGCTCCGTATATCAGCTAATGCCTTTAACATCCTGAACAAATACATTTACAGCGGTTCTTATTATGCTTACCTCAACGCTTACTACTGGCAGGCAGAATCGCCACGCAATTTCCGCCTGGCAGTTTCTTATCGTTTTTAACGGGTTAAAAGAGACAGCATTTTTTAAGATAACCAGCTGTTAAGTGTGCTGGGAAATATCGTATAACTTACAGAAAAAGGACTGATCATGATTTGATGATACAGTCCTTTTTTAGCTTAGAGACCGGAACTTTACGTAGCCTCTCGTAAAATTTACGGGCTTTTCATGTTTTAATAACTGCTATCTTCATCATCCTGTAATTCTTATCTGCCTGTCAAAGAAACATATCTTAAAGAATCTAATTTCGCGAATGCGTAAATGAAAGGATGTAGAGTGAGTGCTACTAAGCAGCAATCGAAAATAAGGTCACCATGATGCTCCATACTTTCATCCAGTAGCGTGTGATAAATGTCCTGAATAAAAAGGTAAGGATAATTGATGCCGATATCCAGAAGATCACATTCAGAATAAAAGGAGGGGACAGGAAAATAAATTGCAGCAGGTTGATTACTATTAAGGTTGCAGACAGGAAGGGATATTTAAGCACCAGCTGCCCTTCAAAATTATTTCCGGCAAGCCTTTTTGAATGTATATCTTTTTTAAAGAGTTCAGATAAATCCAGGCAAGAAGTAACATCGACAGCATAATAATCAGCTTCCCCGCATTATTCTGCAGATAGAAGAGGAGGGTGAGCATTGGCTTTTGCTGTAGCCTGGGCGAATATCTGATTGAATGTGCGGTAATGACCGGCTGGGCCCCATATATTCTACTGAAGATAAACCATAATAGTCTGGAGTTAAATTAGCTGCTCATTTGATTATTTGCGAATCTTTAACAGAGGAAATTACATTCCCAGTTGATTGCCGCCAAATTGTTTAGTATTCGTTCTGGACAAGATTTTGGGATTATGATTTCTAAAATTGGGATTATAACATTTAGGGCTTTCTGGCGACTACAATTTTACTACTTTTTTGTTCTGCTTATCGTAATTAACTAATTGATTATTAGTTTTTTAATTTCTTTTCTCACTACTTCTTTTGCTACAACACCATCATCTAAAGGTTTATCATTATAGATTTACATGATCAGTACATTTTTTATACGGTAGCATACTGAGCCGGAATGATTTTATTTATACATATTTAAGATGAAGAGAGTTTTTTTTACAGTATTTATTGCCGCCTTTATCACGGCGGTTACTGTGCATGCACAACAAACTAAGGACCCTAAAATGGATTCGTTTATTGCAAACCTGATGAGTAAAATGACGCTTGAGGAGAAAATCGGTCAAATGAACCTGCCGAGTGAGGGTGATATTATTACTGGGCTTGGAGCTAATAACAACATTGCCGCCAAAATTAAAAAAGGCCAGGTGGGCGGTATGTTCAACATTAAAGGTGTTGATAAGATAAAAGATATTCAGCGTATAGCGGTAGAGGAAAGCCGCATGAAGATCCCTATGCTTTTTGGTATGGATGTTATCCATGGTTATGAAACCGTATTTCCGATTCCGCTCGGTATTGCCAGTACCTGGGATATGGCAGCTATAGAACAATCAGCCCATATCGCGGCAACAGAGGCCAGTGCCGATGGGATTAACTGGACGTTTAGCCCGATGGTAGATATTGCGCGCGACCCGCGCTGGGGCCGTGTATCCGAAGGGAGTGGCGAGGACCCTTTTCTGGGTGGTGAAATTGCAAAGGCAATGGTGCGTGGCTACCAGGGAAAAGACAATTCATTCTCGTCCAATACTAATATTCTGGCTTGTGTGAAACACTTTGCTTTATATGGTGCTGTTGAGGCTGGCCGGGATTATAATACGGTAGACATGAGTCACCTGCGTATGTACAATGAATACCTATACCCTTATAAGGCGGCTGTAGAAGCAGGTGTTGGTAGTGTAATGGCATCATTTAACCTGGTAGACGGGATACCTGCACATGGTAATCAATGGCTGCTGACGGAAGTGCTCAGAAACCAGTGGAAGTTCGATGGTTTTACTGTTGCCGATTATGGCGGGATAGGAGAAATTGTAAGCCATGGCCTTGGTAACCTTAAAGCTGCCTCAGAAATGGCTTTGAAAGCTGGCTTGGATATGGATATGGTAAGTGAAGGGTTTTTACATTCATTGACAAAATCCGTACAAGAAGGCAAGGTTACACAGCAACAGATAGACGCTGCCTGCCGTCGTGTGCTTGAAGCCAAATATAAGCTTGGGCTATTTGCCAACCCTTACAAGTATTGTGACCCATTGCGTGCTAAAAAAGATATTTATAACAAAGAAAACCGGGCTATAGCGCGCAAAACTGCATCAGAGAGTTTTGTACTGCTTAAAAATGAAGGCAATGTACTGCCGCTTTCCAAAAATAAAAAGCAGACTATCGCCGTAATTGGCCCCTTAGCCGATACGCGTTCTAATATGGTTGGTACCTGGAGTGTAGCCGCCAAACTTGACCGCCCTGCTACAGTGGTAGAGGGGCTGAAAGAAGTTGCAGGTAAAAATACTAAGATACTATATGCAAAAGGTGCTAACCTCACTGCAGATGCCACGCTTGAAAAAAATTCAACAATGTTTGGGCGTGAGCTTAACCGCGATGACAGGAGCGAGGAAGAGCTAAAGGCAGAGGCGCTTCAGATTGCAGCACAAGCAGATGTGATTATTGCCGCAATGGGCGAATCATCTGAAATGAGCGGAGAATCCAGCAGCCGCACGGATATCGGTATTCCCGATGTGCAAAAAAGACTGCTGGCCGAGTTACTGAAAACAGGTAAACCGGTTGTTTTAGTACTGTTCGCTGGTCGCCCGATGACACTGGTATGGGAACAGGCAAATGTACCTGCAATATTGAATGTATGGTTTGGCGGCAGTGAAGCAGCCACTGCTATTGCCGATGTTGTATTTGGTGATGTGAATCCCAGTGGAAAATTATCTTCGACATTCCCCCGCAGTGTTGCACAGATTCCGGTATACTACAATCATTTAAATACAGGCAGACCAGCATCTGACAATGGTTTTCAGAAATTCAGGAGCAATTACCTGGATGAGAAAAATGCACCCTTGTATCCATTTGGCTTTGGCTTAAGCTATACGCAATTCAGCTATAGTGATATTAAACTGAGTTCAGCAATGATGACCAGCAATACTGAAATAACAGCATCGGTAACGGTCACAAACACAGGTAAAACTGATGGGGCAGAAGTTGTACAGTTGTATATAAGGGATTTGGTAGGTAGCGTATCCAGACCTGTAAAAGAGCTTAAAGGGTTCCAGAAAATTAAACTTAAGGCTGGGGAATCTAAAGCGGTGACATTTAAAATTACCACTGAGCTACTGAAGTTTTATAACTCTATGCTGGAGCATGTTGCCGAACCTGGCGATTTCGAGTTAATGATCGGTAGCAGCAGCAATGACGTTAAAACGGTAAAATTTACGCTGAATTAAAACTAAGGAGTAATTATTGAAATGAAATATATGTTTAAAAAAATCATTGCTGTAACAGCACTGGCCTTAGTATCTTTTGGTATGCAGGCGCAGAATACTGTACCGGTTTACCTGGATGACAGTAAACCCATGAAAGACAGGGTGGAAGACGCCCTTAAGAAAATGACAACTGAAGAAAAGATAGCCATGATTCATGCGCAGTCTAAATTTAGTTCGCCTGGTGTGCCAAGGTTGGGTATCCCTGATAATTGGATGACAGACGGCCCGCATGGTATACGCCCGGAGGTATTATGGGACGAATGGTCGCAAGCGAAATGGACTAACGACTCTTGTATTGCTTTCCCTGCACTGACTGCTCTTTCGGCAACATGGAACAAAGACCTCGCTTTGCTATATGGTACATCCATAGGTGAAGAGGCGCGCTACCGTAATAAAAATGTATTGCTGGGGCCTGGCGTGAATATTTACCGGAGTCCGCTTAATGGGCGTAACTTTGAGTATATGGGTGAAGATCCATACCTGACTTCAAAAATGGTGGTTCCTTATATTAAAGGGGTACAGTCTAATGGGGTGGCAGCATGTGTAAAGCATTTTGCACTCAATAACCAGGAAACTAACCGTCATAGTGTGAATGTGGTGGTGGACGACCGTGCGCTATATGAAATTTACCTGCCGGCTTTTAAAGCAGCTGTACAGGAAGGTGGCACATGGGCAATTATGGGCTCTTACAATAAGTATAAAGGTCAGCAGGCTTGTCATAATGAGTATCTGTTAAACGATATACTGAAAGGCGAATGGGGCTTTGAAGGTGTTGTTGTGGCCGACTGGGGTGGGGCACACAATACAAAGCAGGCTATTTTCAATGGGCTTGATATGGAATTCGGAAGTTGGACAGATGGCTTGGCATGGGGTAAAAGTAATGCCTACGACAATTATTACCTTGCTGCACCTTATCTGGATATGATTAAAAAAGGTGAGGTAGGTACTAAAGAGCTGGATGAAAAAGTGCGAAGGGTACTCCGTTTATCGTTTCTGACCACCATGAATAAAAACAGGCCATGGGGATCGTTCGGCACTGAAGCCCATGCTTTGGCAGGACGTAAGATAGCAGAAGAGGGAATTGTACTGTTAAAGAATAAAAATAATGTATTACCTATTGATCTGGCTAAGACGAAGAAGATAGCGGTTATAGGTGAAAACGCCATCAAAATGATGACCGTAGGTGGTGGAAGTTCTTCGCTTAAAGCGAAATATGAAATTTCTCCGCTTGAAGGGCTTAAGAAAAGGGTAGGTACACAGGCACAGGTAGTTTATGCACGTGGTTATGTAGGCGATGTCAGCAGTGATTATAATGGTGTGGCATCGGGGCAAGACCTTTCAGAAAAACGTACAGCAGAGGAGTTAACCGTTGAAGCACTAAAGGTTGCCAAGGATGCTGATATAGTGATATTTGTAGGCGGCCTTAATAAAAGCGACTTCCAGGATAGTGAAGGTAACGACCGCAAGGGGCTTGAGCTTCCTTACAATCAGGACAAGCTGATTGCACAGCTTGCAAAGGTGAACAAAAACCTGGTGTTTGTAAATATCTCAGGAAATGCAGTGGCTATGCCATGGGTGAATGAAGTTTCGGGAATTGTGCAGGGATGGTTTTTAGGCACGGAAGCGGGAAATGCCCTGGCAGCGGTATTAGTTGGAGATGTTAACCCTTCTGGTAAACTAACATTTACCTTTCCTGTAAAATTAACAGACAACGGTGCTCATGCAACATCAACATTTCCAGGCGGTGACGAGGTAGTATATAAAGAAGGCCTTTTTGTAGGTTACCGCTGGGCAGAAAAGGAGAAGATAAAACCCTTGTTCCCATTCGGACATGGTTTAAGTTATACAACTTTTCAATATGGTAAGGTTACAGCCGACAAAAAACAAATGGCGGCATCAGATCAGATTACTTTCTCGGTGAAGGTGAAAAACACAGGTACACGTGATGGGCAGGAAGTGGTAGAGCTGTATATTACCGATATAAAATCATCCTTGCCGCGGCCGGTAAAAGAGCTTAAAGGTTTTGAAAAAGTAAGCCTTAAAGCGGGCGAAGAAAAAAACGTCAGCTTTACAGTAGATAAAACTGCACTAAGCTTCTTTGATGATAAAAAACATGCATGGGTTGCAGAACCTGGAGCTTTTGAAGCGATTATAGGTGCATCGTCGGCCGACATAAAGGGCAAGGTGAGTTTTGAATTGAAATAAGCACGTTTATGCCTGCATGGCAGTTCCGTTTCGCATTTATATTTTAGTATGTGGGATGGAGATTTAAAAATAGCCAGTTAAGAGGAGGTGGTCGATGATAAAATGACCGCTATCTTTTAACTGGCTTTTTTAATTAAACTACATTATTGCGGTTTTTTTAGCATATTTCCCGTAAATGGTAGCAAATACCTGAACAGCTATTTTCTGAAAATATTAAAGGATGTATAAAACCGTATAGTATGAAACCACCATGAGCGTACCGCTCACAAAAAGCAATGAAAATGATCGTGGTAGCTTCATAACCTTTAAAAAACAATTATTTACTGATGAAAAAAATAAACTCCGGCCAAACGATTAGTATACTGTCCATTATGTTATTTCTTCAGGCCTTTACGGTACTGAAAGTTAGCGCTGCAGGCAAAGATTCGCTGTCCTGTGCAGGTTTTGGTTATCTGAAGATTTATAAGCCCGAAAAAGCGGTTACCAATGTAATTATTTGTATCTCTGGTGATGGTGGATGGACAACCGGGATAGAAGACATAGCACTGCATCTGAAGGATGAGGGCACGTTGCTCATCGGGGTGGATATCCGGCCGGTATTCAAAAATATGAACAAGAGCAAATCATCCTGTCTTTATCCGGCGGCCGACTTTGAAAGGATGAGCCAGTTTGTACAGAAAAAATTGGGATATAATTCCTATACTATCCCACTGCTGTTAGGCTATTCATCTGGCGCGACGCTGGTGTATGGCCTTCTGGCACAGGCACCGCAAAATACCTTCAGAGCGGGGATTGTGCTGGGCTTCTGTCCGGATTTTAATATCAAAAAACCGCTCTGTGCCGGTTCTGGCAAGTTTAGCTGTACTAAAAGGAAAGACGCGAAAGGATATGACCTTGGCCCGGTTAAGAGCTTCTCTGCTCCATTTATTTCGCTGCAGGGAGAAAAGGACCAGATATGCAACTATGCAGCGACGGTAGCTTTTCTGAAAAACATTCCGAATGCAAGGGTGGTACCGCTTCCGAATGTTGGGCATGGGTATGGAACTGAAAAAAATTGGCTTCCTCAGTTGATGGCTGGTTATAAAAGTGTGATCGAACAGAAAGATGCACATATTCCTGAAGGACAGGAGAAAAAACTCGACTTGCCCTTGCACGTAACAGATCCTGCCAATAGAAAAACAGGCGAATATATGATGGTGTTTATATCCGGAGACGGTGGATGGACGGGCTTCGATCAGGAGACTGTTGACGCCTTTGCGGTAAAGGGTATACCTGTTGTGGGACTTGATGCGCTGAAATATTTCTGGCAAAAAAAGACTCCTGAAGAAACAGCAAGAGATATTGCAAGGATTATTGAAGTCTACTCGGCAGAATGGAATAAGGAAAAGATCATTTTAATGGGGTATTCCTTTGGTGCAGATGCCATGCCCTTTGTATATAACAGGCTTCCGGAAAGCCTTAAAAGAAGAGTATCCGGGCTTGGCCTGCTTTCTCCATCAAAAGAGACTGATTTTGAGATTCATGTTTCAGATTTACTGAGCTTCGGAACATCAGAGAATGGACTTTCGGTGCCCAGAGAAATTAATAAGGTAGAAGGGGTAGTGCCTGTATGTTTTTTTGGGAACGAGGAGGAGGACCTCCCAACGAAGGAGATCTCTGCACAGCGTTCCAGGATCATTTACCTGCAGGGAGGTCACCATTATACGAATGGTTTTGAGACCATCGCGTCTGCTATGCTTCCATAATTTGCTCCTAACACTGTCTTTGCTCTTGATTTCCATCAGATAGCCGGCAAGAGGTAATTGTTTGGTTTCTCATTTTGTTAAAATACGTCTCTCAGGCCCGCCTTCGTTTTCTTGATACATAAAAGCTTTTAATGCTCATCTGATATACAAACTATAACCACGCCTTGAGGCATCGAAATTGTAAACACAAATAGGCTGTATAAACGTTATATGTGCTGAATGCTTTAATTCAGCCTTAATATCCAAACCAATGGCATCATCTACAACAAAACACTGGCGTTTCAGATTGCATGAGATCATTTATGAGTCTAATACCCCAGCAGGCAAAGCATTTGATGTCGCACTATTGTTTGCCATATTTACAAGTATTATGGTCATTATGCTCGATAGTGTTGAAAGTCTTCATAAAGAGTATGGTAATGTTTTTAGTACAATAGAGTGGGTTTTTACGGCACTATTTACTATAGAATATACACTGAGGCTGATCAGTATCCGTACACCGATCAAATATGTATTTAGTTTGCTTGGTATTATTGACCTTATAGCACTTATACCATCTTATCTCAGCATTTTCTTTGTCGGAGCACAGTCGCTGTTGGTTTTTCGTGCACTCAGATTACTAAGAGTCTTTCGCATCTTTAAACTTGGGCAATTTTTAACAGAAATAAACTTTTTAAAACTTGCATTAAAGGGAAGCGTAAGAAAAATCAGCATATTTCTGCTCACAGTTCTTACCCTTACCGTCATCCTGGGCTCTATAATGTACCTTGTTGAGAAAAGAGAAAATGGTTTTTCTAATATTCCAGAAAGCATTTATTGGGCTATTGTGACTATCACTACCGTTGGCTATGGTGATATTTCGCCAATAACACCCATGGGGAAATTTGTAGCCTCGGTGGTGATGCTTATTGGTTATGCAATTATTGCAGTGCCTACGGGTATACTTACGCACGACCTGGCTATGGCTGCGCGGCAGAAAAAGGAATTGCCAGAATCCTGCCCGAATTGCAGCAGTGAAGGGCATGATAGTGATGCCTTATTTTGTAAATTTTGTGGGTCATCTTTGTACTCTTAAATGGGTAAATGTGTTTTAATAGAATGACTAAAAGGATAATCGAGGCAGCATAAATAGGAAATAGCCTGGCGGAATTTATTTTTTAATTGAGTAGTAAATGATATTTCCATGAGTAAACAAAGTGCAGGGATTTTGTTGTACAGGATCAGTGATGGACAGTTGGAGGTTTTTCTCGTACATCCTGGCGGGCCATTCTTTCGTAACAAAGACAAAGGGTGGTGGACCCTGCCCAAAGGGGAGTTAAATGATAATGAGGATACCTTTGACGCGGCTTTAAGGGAGTTTGAAGAGGAGACTGGATATTTACCTCATGGTGATTTTAAAGCGCTGAAACCCGTGATGCAAAAGGGAGGAAAGGTTATTCATGCCTGGGCGGTGAGCGGTGAGCTGGACCCGGAGGCGATAACCTGTAATACTTTCGCTATGGAATGGCCTCCTAAATCAGGAAAGATGGTGGACTTTCCAGAGGTGGATAAAGCGCGTTGGTTTACCTTAACTGAAGCCAGGGAGTTTATGAATGAGCGTCAGTGCGGCTTTTTGGATGAACTAAACATTCTTTTGGCAAGCTGTTAATTGCCAGCTTGCTTATTTTTTCAAAACTTTCTTTTATAGCAGCTGTTTGAACTTTGCTAAATCTACTGTCCATGAGTCTGAAGAAATACAACGAGAAACGTGATTTTACCAAAACCGCTGAACCAAAGTCGGGCAAACCCGATGAAAGCGTTAAACTACAGTTTGTTATTCAAAAGCACGATGCCTCCCGGTTGCACTATGATTTCCGTTTAGAAATGGATGGTGTGCTGAAAAGCTGGGCTGTCCCTAAGGGGCCTTCTACTGATCCCAAGGCCAAGCGCCTGGCTATGATGGTGGAGGACCATCCTTTTGATTACAAAAATTTTGAGGGCATCATTCCAAAAGGAGAGTATGGAGGGGGAACGGTGATCGTCTGGGATGAGGGCACCTATGAACCTATCGAAAATATCAAAGGTAAAAAGGCGCAGGAGAAACACTTACTTCAACAACTGGAATCGGGATCACTGAAGATCATTCTGCACGGTGAAAAACTGAACGGGGAGTTTGCTCTGGTGAAGACTCATGGCATGGGGGAGAATGCGTGGCTATTGATCAAGCATAAGGATGATTATGCCGATAGCAGCGACATTACGAAAAAAGATAAATCTGTACTTTCTGAGAAGACCATTGAACAGATGGAAAAGACTAGTGAAAAGGTTTGGCAGCATGGTCAGGAGGAACCGGTTAAAAAGGAGCCAGCTAAAAAGGAACCGGTTAAAAAAGGTACAGACATTAAGAAAAAGTCGGCAGAAAAGGTTGTAAAAGCTAATTTTGAGCAGGAAGCTCCATCGCCAGTAGAAAATAAGGAGACCCATGCTGATCTGAAGTTATTGCTGAAGAAAGGTATTCAATCTAAGATTCCTATTGGGATGAAACCGATGCTGGCTACACTGGTTGATGAGCCTTTTGATGATCCTGAATGGTATTATGAAGTGAAGTGGGATGGTTACCGGGCATTGGGCTTTTCGCTGAAAAATGGAGATGTACAGTTGCTTTCCCGCAATAATAAAATATTTAATGAAAAGTTTTATCCCATTTACCGGGTCTTGCAAAGTTGGAAAATGGATATTGTGGTTGACGGAGAAATCCTGGTGATCAACGACAAAGGTGTTTCTGACTTTGGGAATCTGCAGAACTGGCGGAGTGAGGCAGACGGTGAGCTGGTATATTATGTATTCGATTTAATCTGGTATGATGGAGTGGATTTAACGGGACTTCCTTTACATGAACGTCAGGAGATTCTCGCGGCGGTGCTGCCGCAGGATGATGACCAGGTGAGGTTGAGCAAAGTATTCAAGGCAAAGGGTACGGAGTTTTTCAATGCGGCCGCAAAAATGGGATTGGAAGGTATCATAGCTAAAAAAGCTGATAGTACTTATACAATAAATAACCGTTCCAGTGACTGGCTTAAAATTAAAGTACACAAACGTCAGGAAGTGGTCATTGCTGGCTTCACAAAAAATGAGGATACGCCTAAACCTTTCAGCTCGCTATTGCTTGGGGTGTATGAGAATGGCCATTTGCAATACGTGGGCAAGGTAGGAACTGGTTTCAATGTTAAAGAACAGAAAGAAATGATGGATCAGTTCTTACCCTTAATAACAGATAAAAGCCCCTTCCCGGAGGTGCCGGATGTTAACAAACCTTCGCGGTTCCGCCCTGATCCGCCTAAAGCAAAAGCAACATGGCTGAAGCCCGAACTGGTCTGTGAAGTTGCTTTTGCCGAAGTAACGAGTGATGGTGTTTTCCGCCAGCCTTCTTTCAAGGGCATGCGTATAGACAAGAAAGCAAAAGAAGTGGTTAGGGAAACGGAAATGGAAACCAAAGCAATTGTGGAGGTAGACATACCTGCTAAAACCGAGGTTAAGCCCATACAGAAAGATCAGCATGCAAGTGCAATAAGTCCGCCGAAATCCGCTGGGCGCAAAACCTTGCTTAACCCTAAGGATGAAACCCAGGTGCGTAAGGTAAATGGGCATGAGCTGAAGTTCACTCATTTGAGTAAGTTATACTGGCCTGAGGACAAGATTAGTAAGCGGGAGATGTTCAATTACTATTATCAGGTGGCAGATTACATTCTCCCATATTTGAAGGACAGGCCAATGTCGCTGAACCGTTTCCCGGGTGGCATACACGCTAAGAGCTTCTATCAGAAGGATGTGAAGGATAAGGCGCCGGACTGGGCAGATACTTTTCCATATACAACCAGTGATGGTGAGCATAAAGAATATTTGCTTGGAAATGATGAAGCTGCCTTGCTGTGGATGGCCTCACTGGGTTGTATAGAGATGAATCCCTGGTTTTCCAGAAGCCAGTCGCCGGATAACCCGGATTATTGTGTGATTGACCTGGATCCGGATAAGAATACCTTTGATCAGGTAATCCTGGTGGCGCAGATGGTTAAGCAGGTACTGGATCAGATTGATGTGCCCTGTTATCCCAAAACGTCGGGCTCCACAGGTATGCACATTTATATCCCTCTGGCCGCAAAATATACATACGACCAGTCACAGCTTTTCGCTAAACTGGTTGTTAAGCTGATCCATCAGCAGGTACCAGAATTTACCAGCCTGGAGCGGATGATCGCTAATCGTGATGGAAAAATGTATTTGGATTACCTGCAGAATAGACCCGGTGCTACAATCGCAGGTCCCTATTCACTACGGCCTAAGCCAGGCGCTACCGTTTCGATGCCTTTAGCCTGGGATGAGGTAAAAAAGGGCATGAGCATGAAGGATTTTACGATCTTAAATGCTGTAGATAGGCTGAAAGAGACCGGCGATCTTTTCAAGGGCGTACTAGGTAAAGGTATTGACCTTGCGAAGGCGGTTGAGAAGGCCAAAGGGGTGTTCAGGTAAGACTGGCCTATCAGCTGCAAACAGGTTCAGCAGCCTTTTTATAGTTATCAATAGTGACTGAGGATAACAAGGTTTTGAGATGGTTTATCTTTGATTAAACGTTTTTTTGACGTTAAATAAACCTGATTATTTTTTTTTACAGAAATCTGTTGTTACATTAGGGTAGCCATTTATAAAGAATCTGAAAGGAACGTATTCATTTTATTATCTCATAGGTTTGGGTCTTAAGTTCCTATGGGTACATAATTCTTCCAAATACGCTGATTATGAGATCTTAATCTTTATTGTGGCTTTATTTACTTACGATGAAGATTGCATGAATAGCCCCCTTAATGAACACCAACTATTGTTAAGCGTTGCTAACGATGATCGTAAAGCTTTTAATGAGCTTTACAACTATTATATGTCTAATATATATAGTTATATTCATTTAATATGCAAATCTAAGGAAACTTCGGAAGAAGTGGTGCAGGACCTTTTTGTGAAGATTTGGGTAAATAGGAAAAACCTCGAAAAGGTAGAACATTTTAAGTCATACCTTTACCGTAGTGCCCAGAATTTGCTGCTGGACAAAATACGGAAAGCACAATTGGAATCCAGGTTTATCCATCAGGCAGAACAACAGCAGGCGGATAGTTCAGAGAGATCGGATAGCCCTCTGATCTGCCGCGATTTTAAGCGAATTACGCAGGATGCGATTAATAAGCTGCCGGAAAAACGAAAACGCATTGTTGAACTCCGCACCTATGATGAACTTTCTTTAGATGAGATCGCAGCACATCTGTCTATCTCTAAGTCGGTGGTTAAGAAGCAGCTGTACTCTGGTTTAAGCTTTATCAGGGAATATATTCATAAGCTTGACAGGCTTGCCTGAACCTGTTTATAGAAATTATGAATTTATTTTTATCGGAGGGGTCCTTTTTTCCCTCTTGTTCGTCTTACTACCATCATGGACGAAAAAGCATTACACATTCTTCTTTCAAAATTCACCGCCAATGAAATGACTGAACAGGAACATCAGCAGTTTGTGAGTTGGTTATATTGCTTACCTGAACATAAAATCAAGGAAATTCTCGAAAAATATAGTGCCTATTTTGAAAATGCACCTGAGGGGGATGCAGTTCAGCATACTGAACTTTCAGGGCGTATAGAGCGTATATTGGATGGAATAGAGAATAGTCCGGGGTTTAAAATGATTGAGGAGAACCCTAACAGAGATAAGATTGTCCAGCTATGGAAATATACTGCTGCAGCCGTAGCATTGTTGCTGATCAGTAGTGCGGCTTTTCTTTTCTTTAAACAGGGTGCCGGGGTACAAAAGATGCAACTGGCCAGGAAGGTTGAGCATATTGTTCCTGGTAGCAATAAGGCAGTGCTAACCCTGGCCGATGGCAAAAGCATCGTTTTATCTGGTACGGCTAATGGCAGGCTGGCACAACAAAATACATTTGGTATTGATAAGCTGAAAGATGGTGAACTCGCTTATACGAAAACACATGAAACTTCAAATTCTGGATCTGTACCGGCGGGTTATAATACTTTAACCACGCCCAGGGGTGGAAAGTATACCGTTACGTTGCCAGACGGAACTAAGGTTTGGCTAAATGCAGGTACTACGCTGAAGTTTCCCGCTGTTTTTGCTGGCTCTGAGCGTGTGGTAGATCTTTCGGGCGAAGCGTATTTTGAGGTGTCGAAAAATAAACTCAAACCATTTATCGTAAATATGAACCACACGCAGATTAAAGTTTTGGGAACACACTTTAATGTAATGGCCTATGCGGATGAGCCTGCTATACAAACAACTTTGCTGGAAGGTTCTGTTCGCGTGTCTGACGGCAAGGCATCCCGCCTGATTACTCCCGGCCAGCAGGCAGTTGTAAATAGCGGAATTGCAGTTGTAGATGCAGATATTGACCAGGTAATGGCATGGAAAAATGGGAATTTTGCTTTTAATAACGAACGGATCCACACAGTGATGAACAAAATCTCCAGATGGTACGATGTGGATATTGAATATCGCGGTAAGGTTACCCAGGAGGAGTTTGTTGGTGTAGTCCCCCGCTCGAAAAACTTATCTGATGTGCTCCATACCCTACAGTTAACAGGACTTGTACACTTTAAAATTGAAGAAAGGAGAATTATTGTTATGGAATAAGTTATACAACAATGTGCTTAATCCTATAAAAGCATAAGCCAGAGTGCTTCGAACACTCTGACTTAAGTTTGGATTACACCGATATCATTATGCAATAACGTTAACCAAATATAAATCCAAACATCACAAAGATATGAACTTTTATGCTCTTACAGGGTATAGGCTGCCTGCCTATATTCTAAAATACCTGCTGGTTATGAAAATCACCTTTGTTTTACTGCTAACAGTCCTGCTCCAGGTATCCTTAGCCAGTAACGGTCAAACCATAACTCTTACAGTGAGGAATGCTCCCATGGAGAAAGTTTTTAAAGAGATTGAAAGCCAGACGGGTTATCAGTTTCTATATACCAGCCAAATGCTGGCCGGGGCTACTGTTGCAGATCTTAAACTCAATCACACACCGCTAAATGAGGCGCTGGAATTATGCTTTAAAGGGCAGCCGCTCAGCTATAAGCTAGATAAAATGATTGTGGTTATTCAAAGAAAACCTGTCGCTCAAATCGCGGCTACTACCGAACAGCAGGTTACTGTTTCAGGAACAGTGACTGATGATAGTAACCAGCCCATGCCGGGGGTAAGTGTGGTGGTTAAAGGTACACGGATTGGTACTCAAACGGATGGTTCTGGAAAGTATGCCTTGAATATACCTAATGCAAATGTAACCTTAGTATTCTCTTCAGTAGGTTATACTACGCAGGAAATAGCTGCCGCCGGAAAAACACGACTGGATGCACAGCTAAAAGTTACTCCAACTTCCCTGAATGACATCGTGGTTATCGGATATGGGCAACAGCGGAAAGGGGATGTAACGAGTTCTGTGGCTACCATAAAAGCGGAGAACTTTGTGAAAGCCCCGGTGCTGGACGCGGGACAGCTGATTCAGGGTAAGGTTGCAGGTCTTTCTATCTCTGCGCCTAGTGGCGACCCAACTTCGGGCAGCCAGATACTCCTCCGCGGAAGTACTACTTTGTTTTGCGCCAACTCTGACCCTTTAATTCTGGTAGATGGTGTGCCAAGTACGCTTAAGACAGTTGCACCTGAAGATATTGAATCGATCGATGTGCTTAAAGATGGCTCTGCCGCCGCAATTTATGGTGTCCGTGGTACCAATGGTGTAATCATTATTACTACTAAAAGAGCAAGCGGTAAGTTTGAAAGTTCTGTGGAATATACCGGATCGGTGAGTACCCAGTCGGCCGTACGCTCGCCAAAAATGCTTACTGCCGCCGATTACAGGCAGCAGATTGCGGATGGTATCAGGGATAAATCTTATGATCTTGGTTCATCGGTAGACTGGCTGAAGGAGATTTCTAATGAAACGCCGATCACGACAATCCATAATTTAACTTTCAGGGGAGGGAATAGTAAAACGAATTACCTCGCCACCGTAAATTACAGGTCGCTGAATGGTATTTTTAAGAAATCTGACAACCAGACGCTCACCGCACGTACGGATGTGAATCATTATATGTTCGACGATAAACTGAAAGTGAACGTCGGCATCCTGGTACAGGAGAACAAGTTTACGCAAACGGCTGACGGGATTAGCTTTAGCGGCTTTGCGTACAGACAGGCCCTGATCCGTAATCCGACATCGCCTTTGCTGGATTCTACAGGACACTATTTTGAGGAACCGAATAATTTTGAATATGATAACCCTGTGGGCCGCTTGTATGAAAGCGATGGCCGCAACCAGAATACTACACAGCGCTTAACTACACAGCTGACTTATACGCCTATCGCTGGCCTGAAAATCAATGCACTGGGTTCCTACAGCAGGTTTAACCTGAATAGCGGTTATTCTGAATCTAAATTCCATATCTCAAATATCAGGGATAAAAGAAATGGCTATGCGAGTATCGGCAGCAACCAGAGTATCGATCGCCTGATGGAGTTTACAGCGCAATATGATAAGACTCTTGGTGATCACCGTCTTTCTTTGCTGGGTGGCTATAGCTATCAGGAGAATGAAACGCTGATCTTCTATGAACGCAACTACGACTTCCCGACTGATATTTTCAGCTATTATAATATAGGGCTTGGCCGTGCTGCGGGCCGTGGCCTGGGTACGCTTTACAGCAACTATTCTACTACCAACTTAGTGAGTTTGTTTAGCAGGCTTACCTATAATTACAAGGACAGGTACCTATTGCTGGCGAGTTTAAGAAGGGAGGGCGCGAGCCAGCTATATGGTGCCAAATCTCCTTTCGGTAATTTCCCGGCAGTACAGGCGGGATGGAGAATTACGCAGGAAAGCTTTATGTCGGGACAGAAGATTTTTGACGACCTGAAACTACGTGCGGGATATGGGGTTACCGGTAATCAGCCTTCGAATGGCTTCGGCGCCGTGGCCTTATTGGGATATGGTAATTTTGTGCTCTCCAATGGGCAATGGATCCAGATCCTTGTGCCTTCGCAGAATCCTAATCCTGATTTAAGATGGGAAGAGAAACATGAAACTGATATAGGGCTGGACTTTAGTATGATGAAGGGCCTGGTTACAGGTACGGTAGATTTGTACAACAGGAAAATTAAAGGGTTATTGTACGACTATCAGGTACCTAGTCCCCCGAATTTGTATAATACCACCCGCGCCAATGTGGGTACAATGCAAAATAAAGGTATCGAGGTGCTGTTAAATATCTCGCCAATCCGTACAAAAGATTTTGAATGGACAACGAGTTTTAACTTTTCTACGAATGCCAATAAGCTGATCAGTCTCTCTAACGACCTTTACCAGACGACAACAGATTATTTTACGACAGGAGCTACAGGACCTCCGGTAACTACTTTCACAAATATTGTACGTATTGGCGACAAGATCGGTGATTTCTATGGCTTTAAGGTTAAGGGAGTATCTTCTGATGGGAAATGGATCTATGAAGGGATAAATGGTGAGGATGTAGCATACGACGATTTTAACCACTCTTTTGAAGAAAAAAAGGTGCTTGGCAATGGTGTGCCGAAATATTATGCAGGATGGAACAATAATTTCCGTTATAAAAACTGGGACTTGTCGGTTACCATGCGTGGTGCTTTCGGCTTTGAGATCCTGAATTTCCAAAGGATGTACTACGAAAATACTGGTGTACAAAATTACAACAGGCTGAAGTCCGCCTACGACCCAGTGTTCGGAACAGCAGTGCTGAATAAAAATATGCCTATAGAACTGAACAGCTATTATATTGAGAAGGGCGATTTCTGGAAGGTAGACAATATCACACTGGGCTATACTTTCAACAATCTGAAGTCTAAGTTTATTCATAATCCGCGGGTTTATGCGTCGACCCTAAATACATTTATGATTACAGGCTACAAAGGTGTTGATCCGGAGGTGGACAGGGGAGGCCTGGCACCAGGTAATGATAATCGTGATAAATACCCTACGGCAAGGACATTTACTGTTGGTTTTTCTACAAACTTTTAATTGAATAAGATGAAAACGAGATATTTTTTTATTCGCACACTGTTGAGCTGTGCGATGTTTATACTGATCGCTTCCTGCACCAAATTAAAAGATCAGAACTACAGTACCATTATTACCGATCAGTTTAACCCGACTACGGGGGATGTTGACGCACTCGTTGGGGCCGGATATACTTATTGGCGGCCGCTGATGCTGGGCCGAAGCGCCAATTCTATTTTCCGTACCAATGAGATTTCGAGCGATGAAGCGGTAATCCCTGCGCGTCCTAATGGGTGGGTAGATGGTGGTATTTACCGCAGGGTACATGAACACCGCTGGACTTCCGATGAGGACAATAACTACCAGATCTGGAACAATGCATTCGGTGGAATTACCACCTGTAACCGCGTAATTTATCAGATTGAAAGCGGACAGATCCCGATTGCGGTGGGTAAAGATGCGACTGTAGCAGAATTAAGGGTACTCCGGGCTTCGTTTTATTATGCCCTGTGCGACTTTTTCGGCAATGTGCCTGTAGTGGATAAATTTGATCTGCCTAAAGGCTTTTTGCCGACACAAAGTACACGTAAAGAGGTGTATGATTTTATTGTGAAGGAAATTACCGAGAGCCTCCCTAATTTAACCAAGGCGAATACACAGGCCACCTACGGGCGTTTCAACTACTGGGCGGCGAATGCTTTACTGGCAAAGGTTTATATCAACGCACAGGTATATACAGGAACCCCGGCATGGACAACATGTATTGCAGTGTGTAATGAAATCATCAACTCCAATACCTACACCCTGGAAGCTGGGCAGAAGAGTATCTTTCTTACTGAAAATGAGGGTTCAAAGGAGATAATTTTTTCTATTCCTTTTGATGAACAGTATACTGCCGACGGTGCTAATGGTTTTACCCTGCATATGGAAACTTTGCAGCCTGAAAATCAGCAGACTTATGATTTCCTGAACTCACCCTGGGGCGGAATATGTGCTACGCCTCAGTTTGTAAATACCTTCGATCCGGAAGATAGCCGCCTGAAGGATAATTATATCCAGGGACAGCAATATACTTCTGGCGGCGCACCTATTAACTGTACATTTGGCGCCTTTAACGGTCAGCCGCTAAAGTATATCAATGAGGTGCCGGGTGTAGATTCTTCTGAGGAGGTACATGGCTACCGCTTAGGTAAATTTGAGTTTAAAAAAGGAGCGCTGGTGGGCATGAGCAATGATTTTCCGATGCTGCGCTATGCAGATGTGCTGATGATGAAAGCAGAATGCCTGTTGCGGACAGGTGATGCTGCAGGTGCAGCGGCGCTGGTTACCCAGGTAAGGCAGAGATCTTTTCTTAATAATCCTGCTAAGGCAACGGTAACTGCTGCACAGCTGATGCAGGGCAGTAGTTATGACTATGGGCTGCGCAATCACCTCCGCACTACACAGGAGGGCGGGGGCGACATTCAATATGGGCGTTTCCTGGATGAGCTGGGCTGGGAGTTTAATACTGAAGGCCGCAGGCGGCAGGATCTAATCAGGTTTGGCGTATTTACCAGTAAATCATGGTTTTCGCACTCGCCAAATGGTGCTTACAGGGCGCTGCTGCCGATACCGAGAAATGAGCTTTCCAATAATCCTAATCTTAAACAAAATACGGGGTATTGAGCGGCATGAAGACGATACCTGTAAAATTAATTGATAACCTGCATAAAACGCTCCGTCTAACATTGAAAACAAATACTAAATAGATGAAACATAAAGTAGTTTGTATGCTGCTGTCCATTTTGGGCAGCAGCATAGCTTTAGCACAACAGAAGGATTATCCTATCCAGCCTTTATCATTTACTAAGGTGAAGCTTAATGATACTTTCTGGCTGCCGAGGATAGAAACGAACAGAACTGTTACGATCCCTGCTTCTTTTGCGCGTTGCGAAAATACAGGGAGGATAAAGAATTTTGAGATGGCCGCTGCCAGAAGTGGCAAGTTTTGTACAAAGTTCCCTTTTGATGATACGGATATTTATAAAACTATTGAAGGTGCTTCGTATACGATGGCTATCCATCCTGACCCTCAGCTTGATGCTTATGTAGATTCACTGATCACGAAGGTTAAAAATGCACAGGAAGTTGATGGGTATATTTATACCGCCAGAACAATCGACCCGCAGCACCCGCATCCCTGGTCGGGCCCGGAACGCTGGGTGCAGGAAAATAACATGAGCCACGAGTTGTATAACTCGGGCCATCTTTTTGAAGCTGCTGCGGCACATTATCAGGCAACGGGTAAAAAGAACTTTCTGGATATAGCCCTGGCAAATGCCAACCTGCTGGTGCAAACCTTTGGTCCTGGCAAAAGAGGGGTAGCCCCGGGACATGAGATTGTAGAAATGGGACTGGTCCGCCTTTACCGCATTACAGGAAGACAGGATTACCTTACACTGGCGAAGTTTTTTATCGATGAACGGGGTAAACGTAAATATGATAAAACAAGTACTGATGTATTTAAAAACGGCAGTTACTTTCAGGATGACGAGCCTGTAACCAGTCAGGATGAAGCCGAAGGGCATGCTGTACGCGCTATGTACCTCTATTCGGGTATGGCCGATGTTGCTGCTTTGACGGGCGATAGTGCCTATCTGTCTGCGATAGATAAAATATGGAATAACATGGTATCCAGGAAAATGTATGTTCAGGGTGGTATTGGTGCTATTCCAGGCGGGGAGCGTTTTGGTGCTAACTACGACCTGCCTAATGCGACGGCTTACAATGAAACCTGTGCCGCTATTGGCAATGTTTTCTGTAACCAGCGGATGTTTTCCCTGCATGGCGATGCGAAATATATAGATGTTCTGGAGAAGGTACTGTACAACGGACTAATTTCTGGCGTTGGCCTTGATGGTAAATCTTTTTTTTATACTAATGCCCTGCAGGTAACCCATGATTTTACACATCCTGCACTGGAAGCTGAACGCTCGGGATGGTTTGAATGTTCCTGCTGCCCGACAAACTTAGCGCGCTTTTTACCCTCGCTGCCGGGCTATATATATGCCCAAAAGGAACAGGATATGTATGTGAATCTTTATATAAGCGGCAGTGCCGAACTGGAAATCGCAGGTAAGCCAGTTGCTGTTACGCAGCAGAATAATTATCCCTGGAGTGGATTGCTGAACTTTGTAATTAACCCCGCCGGAGAGCAGCAGTTTACCATACGTTTCCGCATTCCTGGATGGGCAGAAAATGTAGCTATTCCTTCAGACTTGTATAGTTTTGCCAAATCTGCTCCCGCCAGAGTAACTTTAAAGGTCAATGGAAAAGTAACGGAATATGTAATTGAAAAAGGGTATGCCGTGCTGAACAGAGCCTGGAAAACAGGCGACAAAGTGGAGCTGAACCTACCTATGGAAGTACATAAGGTGCTGGCAGATAGGAATGTAAAAGATGATATCGGTAAAGCCGCGTTACAAAGAGGCCCGCTGGTCTATTGTGCGGAGTGGAAAGATAACAGTGCCACGATAAGTACGCTTAGCCTGCCACTGTCTGCCTCGTTTACACCGCAATTTGCAACTGATCTTTTACAGGGTGTCACGGTGCTTAAAGGGAAAGACTTTACGGCTATACCTTATTATGCATGGGCAAATCGTGGTAAGGGCGAAATGAAGGTATGGTTTCCAATAACTAAACAGGTAACAAAGGCAGTATCAAAAGGTGCAGCCAAAGCAATGTCTAAAGTTGAAACGAAATAAGCTCTTCTGGTTTAAAACAGGTGCTATAGTATTACCTATAGTCATCCTGTGCCTTGCAGAAATTTTGCTGAGGTTATCTGGCTATGGGTATAACACTGATTTGTTCATTAAGGACCCCGATGACAGCAGCTGTATGGTGATGAACCGTACGGCTTCGTATCGATTTTTCTCGGATACAACTAATGCGACAAAAGGTAACCGCGAGCGTTTTAAAATTGTTAAAGGGGCGCGCACGTTCAGGATATTCGTACTGGGAGAATCTACCACCACTGGCTATCCCTATATGCACAATGGTTCGTTTCACCGCTGGCTGCAATATCGGCTGATGCATACTTTTCCTGACCGTAATTTTGAGCTGATCAATGTTGCTTTAACTGCTGTGAACTCTTATACGGTACTGGATTTCGGAAAGCAGGTTCTCGCTTACCAGCCCGATGCGGTATTGATCTATGCAGGGCACAATGAATATTATGGTGCCCTGGGGATAGGCTCTACGAGCCATATTGCGGGCAGCAGGCTGTGGATACTGACGGTGCTGAAGCTACGGCAGCTACGGTTTGTGCAGCTGATGGAAAATGGACTTCATGGGCTGCTGCACTTATTTAACAGGCAAACTATTGATACACGTGATAACCTGATGAAAAGAATGGCGGCGGCACAGGAGATCGGCTATGCTTCTCCGGCGTATCAGCACGGTATTGATCAGTTTGATCAGAATATAAATGAGGTATGCAGGCTGTTTTCCGGCGCTCATATCCCTGTAATTCTAAGTACTGTAGTCAGCAATGAAAAGGATTTGAAGCCTTTTGTTTCCACAGCGGGCGGGCATTCTGCCGCACAATTTTTTGCCCGCGCAGACGCTGCATATGCTGCGGGGGATTTTAAAACGGCGCAGTTGTGCTACAGGCAAGCTAAAGAATATGATTTGCTGCGGTTCAGGGCACCGGAAGGGATCAATAAAAGTATCCTTACTTGTATAGCCCGGCACTATCCAGGGGTTCACCTTGCCGATAGCAGAAGGGTATTTGAGCGGGCATCTTCCCATGGTATACTTGGAAAGGAAACCTTGCTGGAGCATGTACATCCGAACTTGTTCGGATATGCCTTACTCAGTGAAGCTTTTTATCAGTCTATGAAAGACAGCAAGCTTATCCGACCTTTAGCGGCAAATGAAATGTCGTTCCCGCAGCTGCTGAAAAGTATGCCTGTGACGGAGGTGGATTCATTATATGGTGCTTACCAGGTGATGATGCTGAAAACGGGATGGCCTTTTAATGAACCTATACCGAAGACTTTTAAACGTGGCGAGGGCATGGCGGATAAAATTGCGGGCGCCCTTTCTGTAGGGAGGATCAGCTGGCTGGATGCAATGGATCAGTTATTTAAATATAGCATGCAACTGGGCGATAAAGCGACTGCCCTGAAAGCTACGGAAGCCGTGATGCTGGAAAAACCGTCCAATGTTCCATATTATATTTACGCCGGAAGGCTGTGTTTTGAAATGGGAGATTTTAACAGCGCAATGTTATATTTTAAGAAGGCCTATTTTTTTGATCCTTCCAAAGCTAACCTGGAAAATGTTTACCTGCTATGCCTGAAGGCCGACAGGCCGGAAGATGCGTTGCGTTATCTGGTTCAGCTTCGTGAATATAATGATGCTGTGCAGGCAATGGACAAGGCAGAGGTCTTGATTAAAAAGATCATAGCACTTAAGAAATCAGCTGTTGGAGGTACAATACCTTCATCCGCTTTACAGGAAATAGCGATAGGCTACCGCAGGCTGAATGCTGAAGAAGCTGCGGCCAGATATGATGCTAAAACTACATTTTATGATGTCTCCAAAAGTAAGTAACCGGAAATTCGGCCTCCTGATGGGGGGAATAGGCCTGCTGATCGCCTTATATTTTTATAGTATAAAACATCATTTTTTACCTGTGCTGGTAGTTATGGGCACATTGCTGGTCTTAGCAGGTCTTTTTATCCCTGCAAGTCTTGCGGTATTGAATAAAACGTGGACCCTGTTTGCTGAGCTGCTGGGTACGGTTAACACCTGGATATTGTTAACGCTGATCTATTTTGTGGTATTTACGCCTATGGGATTGCTGATGAGAATATTGGGGAAGCGGCCGCTGCGGATGAAGGCCGACAAAAAAACGTTAACATATTGGGAAAAGTCGGCTGTTGCTGCAGACAGCTCTGTGAAACAACAATTTTAAACTGAAGCATATGGGGATTGTAATGGAGTTTTTTGTCTTTTTGAAAAGCAGGAAGAAGTACTGGCTCTGGCCACTGTTTATTATTCTGATCTTGTTGAGCTTACTCCTGGTATTGGCTCAGGGGTCCGTCTTAGGCCCGTTTATTTATTCTATCTTTTAATTTAGCGCTATCATTCATGTATATACTGGGGATCTCTGCTTATTTTCATGATAGTGCGGCGTGTTTGCTCAAGGATAACCAGATTATTGCGGCGGCGCAGGAGGAGAGGTTTACCCGTATTAAAAATGATGCGTCTTTTCCAGCGTGTGCCATTGGTTTTTGTCTTGAATTTGCAGGCATTACACTTGGAGAGGTAGATCATGTAGTTTTCTATGAAAAGCCATTTCTCAAATTTGAGCGTTTGATGGAAACGCACCTGAGTTTTGTTCCTGCGGGACTAGGCTCTTTTTTAAAGTCTGTACCGGTATGGATAAAGGATAAACTGTTTATCAAACGTAACATGAGCCGCCTGCTGCAGCAGATCGATCCTTCATGGCCTGCCGATGCGGAGATTTTGTTTACCGGGCATCACCAGTCGCATGCGGCCTCTGCATTTTTTCCTTCTCCTTTTATGGAGGCCATGGTCTTAACTGTTGATGGAGTGGGTGAATGGGCCACAACTACGGTGTCAAAAGGCAAGGGCAATACGATAGAGCCGGTCAGCGAAATTAAATTCCCACATTCTTTGGGCTTACTTTACGCTGCTTTTACTGCTTATCTGGGCTTCAAGGTGAACTGCGACGAGTATAAAGTAATGGGTTTAGCCGCTTTCGGCAGTCCCCGGTATACCGGTCTTATTTACCAGCACCTGTTAGATATAAAGGACGATGGTTCTTTTTGTATGGACATGCAGTATTTTAATTATTGCGGGGGATTGACCATGACGAACAATAAGTTCGAGCGGCTGTTTGGGGCTGTTCCGCGCAAGCCTGGTGAAACGGTTAGCCAGTTTCATAAAGATATAGCCTGCTCTGTTCAGCAGGTTACGGAAGAAGCGATGCTGCGGCTGACCAGCGGTTTGTATAAGCGCTACGGGCTGGATAACTTATGTATGGCAGGTGGTGTAGCGTTGAATTGTGTAATCAATAGCGCTGTACTGCGGCATTCGGGATTTAAGAGGCTCTGGATTCAGCCTGCTGCCGGTGATGCCGGTGGTGCTATTGGCGCAGCATATGCTATTTACTATGCATATCTGAACCAGCAGAGGGATGTGTCTGTGGAAAGTGACCTGATGCAGAATGCCTTGTTGGGTCCGGCTTTTACAGACGAAGAGATCCGGGAGGTGTTAACCAATGAGAGACTGACTTTTATGCGGCTTGCCCAGGATGATTTTCACAAACAGGTAGCCCAGTGTATTGCTGATGGCCAGGTTGTAGGTTATTTTAATGGGCGTATGGAGTTTGGCCCGCGTGCGCTGGGGAGCCGCAGTATTCTTGCCGATCCCCGTAATCCGGCAATGCAGTCTATATTGAATCAGAAGATTAAGTTTAGAGAAGGGTTCAGGCCTTTTGCACCTGCTATACTAGAAGAGTTTGCCTCCCGCTATTTCAGCGGACCGGATAAGAGTCCTTATATGTTGTTTGTGGGCGGCTGTAAGTTAGCTGGGCTTCCTGCTGTAACGCATGTGGACGGGACGGCACGGGTGCAGACAGTCAGCGCAGTGGATCATCCTGATTTTTATCAGCTGATCGCTGCTTTTTATGCGCTTACAGGCTGCCCTTTGGTTATCAATACTTCTTTTAATGTGATGGATGAACCTATTGTATGCAGCCCGCTTGATGCAATCCGTTGTTTTAAAAATACTGATATAGATGTGCTGGCAATAGGAAGGGTATTGGTTTTTAAAGATAAATAATCAATTCTGATGGTTCTCCCTGTATTTTTAAGATGATTTCAGCTTGTTCCATATTCCCAGGTGGGCTGAATTTCAAATAAGCGATAAACTACATTCAAAAAATAATACGGTGGAAGATCGTTGTGTATTGACGGCGAACAGCTACAAAATGATTCGGACATCAACTCATTTATTGATATCTTTGGAAATCAATCGTCTTAATGAGAACTTTAAAAATTATGTGTATATGCATCCTATTTGCTTTTTATGGATGCAGTAATGTGGCTGAGGATAATGATGAAACCAAATCATTATACCAGGCAATACATAAAAGCGATACGGCCAGTCTTAGAATTGTGCTAAAGGCAAAGGAGTTTTATGGGCAATTTGAGATTAATTACGATAGACTCTATAAAGATTCAGGAGATGTAAATGGAATTGTAAAAGGAGATACTTTAAAAGGTACGTATCATTATCAGCAATATGGAAATTCAACGTGGTATAGAATTCCAATAGCCTTATTAAAAAAAGATAACAAACTGATTATGGGTATTGGCTCGATGGAAATTTTTATGAATATGACCTTTTTCAAAAAGACAGTTCCGATCGACTACCAGCATCCGAAATTTATATTTGAACAACTGCATTAAATATGGAACTGCCGCAGGCAGAATGAACCGAATTGAATTACTGAACAACCAAATATCCGCTGATGAAAACCTTGCAACCCTTCATTTTAATACTGTTTTGTTTCTCCTTTTCCTATGCTCAGCCGGTAAAAGATTCTCGGGGAGTAAGAGCACATATTTGTATTGATGATTCATGGTTTTTCGCCTTTGGTCACCCCTATGATACAACGAAGGATTTTAACAATGGGACAGGCTACTTTTCGTACCTGGCTAAAGCTGGTTATGGGGATGGTGCCGCTGCTGCTGATTTTGATGACCGCTCCTGGAGGAAGCTGGATCTGCCGCACGACTGGGCTGTGGAAACTGATTTCAGTGAAAAGGCGAGCTACAGTCATGGATTTAAAGCTATAGGAAGAAATTTTCCAGAGAAAAGTGTAGGTTGGTACCGTAAAAAAATCAGGATTGCTGAAGGAGATTACGGCAAACGGATCACCATTGCTTTTGATGGTGTCTTTCGCAATTCTATTGTTTGGCTGAACGGGCACTATTTAGGGACAGCACAAAGCGGTTATAATGGCTTTGAATACGACCTGACAGACCTGTTGAATTATGGCGGAGATAATACGATAGCCGTCCGCGTTGATGCCTCGATGGAAGAAGGGTGGTTTTATGAGGGCGCAGGAATTTACAGGCATGTATGGATCAATAAGACAAGTCCCTTACATATAGCCACGAACGGAACTTTCGTCACTACAGCTCTAAACAGCAATGGTGCAAATATTACTGCTAAAGTTGTATTGAAAAATGCGGGCAAAGCGATTGAACATTTTAGTATCCTGCAAAAGATTTACGATCGTGAGGGCCATCTTTTGGCAAAAAAGCAAACCGCTGATGTTGCTTTGGAAGCGTATAAGGATGGGGAATATACCAGCGACCTGGACTTAATCCATCCAAAATTGTGGTCTGTTGATACACCGTACCTGCATCGCTTAGTGACTACTATTTTAGTAGATAATCTTCCGGTAGATGAATACACGACTAAATTCGGCATCCGCAGTATCCGCTTCGATGCGAATACCGGCTTTTTTTTAAACGGGAAACGCCTGGAGATTAAAGGGACAAATAATCATCAGGAACACGCCGGCGTGGGAACTGCAATTCCTGATGAACTGCAGTACTTCAGAATTGCAAAGCTGAAGGAAATGGGCAGCAATGCATATCGTTGTTCTCATAATCCGCCAACTCCCGAATTGCTTGACGCCTGCGATAGTTTGGGTATGCTGGTAATCGATGAAAATCGTTTGATGGGTGTTGATGAATATCATTTAACTAATCTGAAGCAATTAATTGAAAGAGACCGCAACCATCCAAGCGTGATCAGCTGGTCGATTGGGAACGAGGAGTGGGGGATAGAAAATACGGTTACCGGAGCAAGGATTGCTTCAACTATGCAGGCTTTTGTAAAGAGCCTTGATACCTCAAGGGCGGTCACTGCAGCTTTCAGTGGGGGCTGGGGACAAGGATTGTCGGCCGTAGTAGACCTGATGGGCTACAATTATATCGCTCAGGAAGATCCTGATGCCCAGCATAAGAAATTCCCGGAGCAAAAAGGATGGGGAACTGAAGAAGGGTCCACCTTTTCAACACGCGGAATCTACTTCACCAATGACAGCCTCCATTATAAGTCAGCTTATGACGCAAAACCAAGGCCTAAAGCTTATAGCATTGAAGAAGGTTGGAACTATTATGCCAGGCGCCCTTTTTTAGCCGGTATGTTCATCTGGACAGGGTTCGATTACCGCGGTGAACCTACACCATATCAGTGGCCCTCCATTGGTTCATATTTTGGAATGTTAGACCAGTGCGGGTTTCCTAAGGATGATGTATGGTACCTGAGATCATGGTGGGGAACGCAGCCGGTACTGCACTTGCTTCCACATTGGAACTGGAAAGGGATGGAAGGGCAGCCGATCAGTGTTTGGGCGTACAGTAACTGTGATGAGGTAGAGCTGTTGCTGAACGGAAAAAGCCAGGGCAAAAAGAACATGGTAAAGAACGGCCACCTGGAGTGGAACGTTCCTTTCTCTGCAGGAATACTTAAGGCTGTAGGATATACGAAAGGTAAAAAAGTGCTCACTGAAACTGTTCAAACTACAGGGCCGGCAAAAGACATTAAGCTGGCGGCCCATAAAAGAATGATAAAAGCGGATGGGAAGGACATCGCGATCATTACCGTCTCAGCGTTGGACAAAAAAGGTTTACAGGTGCCGGATGCTAATCAGGAGATCAGCTTTTCAATCGAAGGTCCGGGGAAAATCATCGGCGTGGGCAATGGCAACCCAACTTCTCTGGAACGCGACAAGTATTTGGAGAAGACACAGAACAGCTCAATTGAAGACTTGAGAGAATTTCCCATTGCAGATACCGCCGGCCGAACTGAAATGCGTATGGATTTTGACAGTAGCAGCTGGAATAAAGCTTTCTCCAGCCTTGCTGATACAAGTATTAAAGCCTGGGTATATCGTGGAAGCGTTAATTTAACTAAAGAAATGTCCGCCTCTGCATTAACATTCTTCTATAAAAGTATTGGGCGTAAACAGTCTGTCTATTTCAATGGACATTGCCTGGGTGCAAATGTCGACTATCATAAAGAAGGTGATGTTTTTACCATAGATAAAAACGTTATTCATGAAGGCAGGAATTCGGTTACTATTGTTACTTTGCCTGTTAAAAAGGAGCGTGACTGGGACGTGGTAAATACGGATCCCGGGCTTATCCAGTTTAAAGTTCCGGCCGGTATATGGAAGAGGAGGCTGTTTAGTGGGCTGGCACAAGTGATTATACAGTCGAAAACGGGTGCGGGTGGTGATATTAAATTAACTGCTGCTGCTGAGGGGTTAACTAAAAATACATTGATAATCCGAAATAAGTAAAAGGAATATTTCCTTCTGTTGCGCCGTATGAATTGATTCAGGTCAAAGGCTGAACAAAGGTCATAGGTGGCTTTAGCAGATTTCGCACATTTAATGATAGTTTTTCTACTTAAAAGAGGCAATAGACTTTTGATTATCTATTATTGTGTCAGGAAATAATAAAGACCAGCAATGAAATTTAGAACTTATATCCTTTTGATCATTATCTTTTTTTTGAATCAATCTGCACATGCTCATACGCGCTATAAATATACTGATACACTTCAGGCATCCAGATTAAAACCATACGGACGATATCTGTTCAACGGGCAAAATGAGCTGGAGCTGATCAGTTCTGCGGTACACTTTGGGTTTAAATTTGAGGGTGACCACTGCGCTTTATTTGCATTCCTGAAGGAAAAGGAAGGTCATAATTATATTCAGTACGAGCTGGATGGGGTATATCAGAAACGGATCAGGGTTAATGGCAATACTCATCAACCCATAGTAATAAATGCCGCTGGTAAAGGCGAGCATACAATATGGATTTATAAAGCTACTGAAGCACATACCGGTGCTATTCTTATCTCAAAAGTTGCTGCAGACCATATCAAACCCTTACAGGTTCCTAAAGCACCATTGATCGAATTTATCGGGAACAGTATTACTTGCGGTGCTGCGGCTGACACTTCAGATGTACCTTGCGGTACCGGTGAATACCAGGACCAGCACAATGCCTATATGGCCTATGGCCCCAGAGTGGCGAGAGATTTGGGAATGAATTATTTCCTGAGCAGTGTAAGCGGTATCGGTGTTTACCGTACCTGGAATACAGATGGCCCCGGTATGCCACAGGTTTATGAAAATATAGATTTTAAAATTAATACTACCCGTAAATGGCATTTTGATAACTATAGCCCCAGGATAGTGAGTATTGCTTTAGGTACCAATGACTTGAGCAATGGTGACGGAAAAACACCAAGAAAGCCTTTTGAAGAACAGGTGTTCATCATCAGCTATGTCAACTTTGTCAAGCTGGTGAAATCAAAATACCCAAAAGCTCAGATTGCTTTACTGAGCAGTCCTATGGTGAAGGGCGCCTCTCGTGAGGTACTTGAAAAAAGCCTCCTGATCATCAAATCCCGGATCGATTCTATTTATCCATCAGACACACCTGTTGAAATATTTTTCTTCCCCCCAATGGAGGCCCATGGCTGCTCTGGACATCCCAGTGTAGCAGATCATCTGATTCTTGCACAGCAGCTTAAGCCATTCTATCAAAAGTTGTTGAGATAGGGGCTTCTTACAAACAGCTGATTTTTAATAAGATTAACGGCTCTATCATTAAAACATACCGTTATTAGCCTGGGTAAATCCATTGCTAATCTCCAATGCCTAATGCAGCAAGGGGAATTACATAGAAAATAGTTTTGTTAACCAGAGAGTCCGGGATCAATATTCCAGCCTATATAATTAGCAAAACTATTCTATCCTTTTATTTCGAGGCTGGTGTGTTAGCCTCCGCCACTTCTGCGATCTGTTCAACAGTATTTTCTTTACTGTTTTCCAGAATAGCCGATTTATCAATTTTAATATCCTTTGAAAGTTTTTTGGCCAGTTGAGTGGATCCTTTTTCGATATCTTTCCTGATCTTTTTAGAGTCCTGACCAAACCTGCCTGCTATTTCCCTCAATTCAGTAATTAAACTTGATTTAATATCTTTTTTTGCTTTTTTTCTGGCAGTTTTAACTAATGATTTAAGCTTGCTTTTTTTCATGTTATTATATTGTATAACAAATGTATGTTATAGAAATATAACGTGTATATTATATTTATGTTAACTTTTAGTATGTTGTTAACATTATCCATTAAGGACGTCGCATGCTCAGCTTTTCTTTCTCAGCCAGTATGCTCAGCTGATCTCATTCATAAAGTATACTTTCTGGCATTTATCAGCGGTTTTAGCTAAGCATTGCGTTAAGCCAGTGTTAAGTTATCTGGCTATTAATTGTTTTTACAGTACTATTGACACAGATCATATAACCATTTTACTATATTCTGTACCTTTAAATATCAAATAATTATTTTATGATTGAGCAAAAAGCTAATCCGCTAAATATATTTCAGAACGAAGCGCCTGAAATTGCTGCCGCATTTAATGGTCTTGTTGAGGTACTTAAAGCTTCCGGTGGACTTGATGAAAAGACCAAGAATTTAGTTTATATAGGTATTAAAGCAACCTTAGGAGATACAACTGCTGTATATTATCATGTACAGATGGCGAAAAAGCTGGGTGCTACACGTGATGAGGTAAAGGACACTATACTGATTACGTTAACAGTATGTGGCTTAAAAGGAGTAGTTACCTGTTTGCCCGTTGCCCTGGAAGCTTATGATAAATGTTAATATCGTTAAGCTACACATCTCATAATTACTATTTCAATATAATTATGGGATATGCAGCTATTGCGTACAGTACTTTGTGTTTTTTTGGATAGTTTAAGCACTGATTGGCAGGGAAATTTTAAACACGGCACCATTATTATTTTCTACTTCAATAGATCCGTTATGCGCAGTAATATTTTGTTTTACGATAGCTAGTCCCAAACCTGTTCCTTCGCTTTTATTCCTGGTTACGAAAGGTTCGAAAAGGCTTTTAAGAATATCCTGAGGTATTCCCGGACCATTATCGCGGATGGTCAGCACTATCTGATCACCTGCAGTATTGAGCTGTGCAGAAATACCTACCTCTGGCATTGACACATTTTTGTTCTTTAATGCGTCTATAGCATTATTTACCAGGTTCATTACTACCCGTTTCAATTTACGCTCATCACCATTAACCATCAATGTATCCGGGATAGCCTGATTAATATTGATATCTTTATGGTCACTGGTACCAGCGGCGAGATCCACACCTTCGCTGACAATGTATTTGAGGTTTAGCAATCTGCTTTCAAACGTAGTTTCTTTAAGGAAGTCAAGGAAATAGTCAAAAATTTCTGAAGCCTGGTATGCACATCGATCCAGCATATCTGTCCATTCTGAAGTGTTACCTTCTTCCCTCATCATTTTGGTGATCATCTGCATATTCTTTATCGGTGACCTAAGGTCATGCATCACCATACCTATTGCCTTGCCAACTACAGATAGCTTTTCTTTTTGAATAAGCTGTTCTACCAATTCTGCATTTCTGATGGCTTGTGCTGCATTTTGTACAAATAATTTGAGCAGGTACAACTTCTCTGTTTTCAGTTTTTCATGCTTTTGCAATACAGCAAATACAGAATAGCAATCCATCTTTGCCAGAATCAGGTCGTCCATTTGTACTACTTCATCAGTTTCAATATGAATAGCTTTTACACGTGTGATGAGCTCGTCGAGGTTAATTCGTTCTTCGATGGCGCCGATAGATAATATCTTTTCATAGCTATAATCTTCGTTCAGTTTACCCAATAATGCCATGTTAGTGCCGACCGAGATAGCGAGCTGATCGAGAATGTTTTTAAGCAGAGAATTGAGCTGATACTTATTCAGCCCTATAGAAGAGATAGATTCTATCAATTTCTCTAAATTACGAAGCCTGTCATAATCTGTAACCGCTTTTGTCGCCAGTGAAATGATCTCTTCGGCAGCATAAGGCTTACAATGATAGCCTACATTCTGACCTGCCCTTTCTACGATATCTTCAATGGAATGGTCGCTATATGCAGTTATAAAAATAATCTCTGCTTTGCTATCGTACTTTCGAATCTGTATTACTGTTTCCAATCCATCCCATCCCGGCATTCTCATATCAAGGAAGATGACCGCATAAGGTGATCCATTTTCCACAGCATCTTTTACCATCTGTGTGCCCGCCATACCGTTGGCAGCCTTAGCTACAGTAAACTGGGGGATATTGCTTGATCGTGGCGTTAATATTTCCGGCTGTGTATCAAAAAGTATGCTTGCTGCCAAGCTTATTTCCGCATCTTCTGCAACAGCTCTGCGCGGCGTTAAAATATCTTCAATATTATCCCTAACCAGTTCTTCATCATCAATTACCAATACGGAGGTGTTTACGCTTTGTTTCATAAAAATCGCTTACGCTTTACTTCTTAATTTATAATATAAACTTTATTATCGTTGTTGTGCCCATACCCGGCCCCTTACTATACATTTCTATTGAACCGCCGTGGCTTTCTACAATAGACCTGCAATTGTACAGTCCTAATCCGGTACCCGTGGTTTTTGTTGTATGTCCCCGCTCAAAAAGATGACTGGCTACGCGCTCGTCAAAACCATGACCATTGTCTATGACGGATAGTTCAAGGGACTGGTCATGTAAAAGTAAGTTGATAGTTATCATTTTATCATTCGCATTCATATCTATGGCTTCAATGCTGTTTTTTAGGATATTTAGCACTACCTGCATTAGTTTGGTGCGGTCTCCCTTTATTTCCTGCACGTGATCTGGTACGTTCAGATTAAGCTTTATTCCTTTTTTATCGTATGAGGCGAAAAGCATAGCGCGGCTGTCAAATAAGATCTCTTTCAGATTTACCGGTCTGCGGTCATGTACATTTTGTCCCGTTACATACTGGCGCTGGATGGTAAGGATTTCCTGGATATGAGTAATGACACTCAGTTGTCCTTGTATGGATTTCTTTATTTCGGTGCGGCTATCGTTTTCTTTTTTTACAATGCCTTCCAGAAGATTGACGAGGGCTGCTGACTTCTGTCCGCCGATTGCCGTACCAATAGCTACCTGTTGTGTTTTTAAAAATGAAACGACGTTCTCCAGGTTTTCCATGCTGTCCTGCTCTAAAAAGCGGTTGATCCTGGTGAGGTAGGAGCCAAATCCAACTACTGCATTACCAATGTCATGCAGCACCTCAGACGCAATTTCGAATTTGCCATTGGATACGGCCTGTTCTAAAACTGCCTGGTTCATTGCTTTTTCTTCATCTAATTTTTGAGTGAGGTCCTCACAGGACAGGATAATGCAGTTTTCATGAATTTTATTGGCACTGAGCTGATAATGTCTTTCTAAAGTTTCGTCTGGGAGTATAAAGTTTTCTATCTGGTGCTGAACGATACTGCCACTGGGTTGATCAAAAGCTTTAATCGCCTCGCTGATCTGGGGATCAATACAGTCGAGCACGACAAAAGCATTGTCTGTACCTAGCTGATAGGATTGACTTAATGGGCCAAGGAGTGCTTTGCCAGCAATGTTAATCCATATTATTTTCCCGCTTTGATCTATTTCAGCAATCCCTATTGGTGCGTGATTAATAAAGGAAAAGAACTTTTGATCCTGAGGATTCTGATTTCTGTCCATACAAAATATAAGCTTAGCATACTAAAGCCATAAATATACAATATTACATTTACCATTATAAAATTGGAGAGGAAATTGAACTTGTTTTATCTCTTTATGCTTACATGACCCTGGGTTATTTTTTTATCATAAAATTCTTCGAAAGATCATTTTTATATTTTTGACTGCTCTTTATGCTTTTTTGACGGAAACAGCACAATATATGTCCTGAGCTGTGGTCCTATGATTTCATTACTTATTTATTAAATAATCAATGTTTTTAATCTTGCATATTTGGCTTATCTCTATTATATTTGTGTTATAACTATCTGATTTTCATTGGTGGATACTGTTTTTGGAGTTGATGATGCTATCATAGTTTTTATATTCATTTATTCATTGACTTTTATTGTTCTTTATTTGAATTGAAGAATTGCAAGCCCCGGTTGGGTATGTAATGTGAAAAATCAGGGATGGTTTCATTAGGTAATATGGAGTTATTATTGTTTTTTACTTGATGTAAGGCATTGTTGCAGGTTTTTTGAACATTGAAACTAAATGTAATAAACCAAATATAAGCTTATGGAAACTACACCTACATTCTCCGCTAAGTCGTTACAATATTATGTAATCGCAAAGAGCTGGGCCTCAGACCTCGAGTTCTTTAAAATGGAAACTTCCTTTCTAAATCGGCTGCTTGACGAATATTTTCTTCGTCTGTATAACAGGAAGCTCACTGACAAAGTAAAAGGTAGTGGCCAAAGGTTGCTGTGCCTTGCTCAAAATGAAGTCAAGGTCAATCATCTCATCTGCCAACAGCTCAAAGAGATGGAATGGGTTGCCAAGAATAAAATTAAAGATAATGAGGAAAGAACGTCTTTGTTGCAGGTAGAAATCGAGTCCCAGATGGTGAATATCATGTGTGAATTCCGCGATCTTAAAACAGATATTTTCGAACTTGTCGAAAATATCCTGCGCGAGGAGCGGCGTGCAATAAATTAGAGGTTGGGATATATCCTTATTATTTTTTTAGAGGATCTACAATATGATCTTTCAGGCCAATATGAAGTCCCCTGATTTCCCTTAAAACCAGCTGGGCAATTTCCCTTGCGCCAAGCTCATTAAAGTGGGTATTGTCTCGTTTTCCTTCAGGATAAATGGGATTGACATTGGGTGCTATCTGCATAAAAAGCATTTGTGTACGCTGTGGACCTAATTGCTGAAAAAGTTCCCTGCTTGCTTTGTCTAAATCCACCAATGGGGTATCATACTGTTTCGCTACTTCATAAACAGCGGCTGTATATAACTTATGCGTTTCTTCCGCATTTCCACTGGCATCAAATTTCATTCTTGACACGGGAGTGATCAATACAGGAACAGCTTTTTTTAACCTGCTTTCTGTGATAAATTTAATGAGGTTCTTCTTATAATCTTCAACAGGCGTATAGCGGTCTTTGTATTTTTCTTCTTTTGCTTCATCATTGTGTCCAAACTGCATCAGCACATAATCTCCGGCACTCAGGCTGTCGGCAATTGGTTTCCACCTGTTTTCACTGATAAAAGTGCGGG
>JAATFQ010000114.1 GCA_015655115.1 Sphingobacteriales bacterium | reverse complement strand
CAAAATAAGCTGAGCGGTCAGCATCAGCTGGGTAAGGTAAAAATAGAATGGGATGCCGCGCGCACTGCTGTAAACAGAGATGAAAAGGATGCAACCATTGCGAATAGCACACCTAAACTGATCGGAACTGAATATCAGTATTTCTATAATTATGGAAATAGTACTGAACCCCGCATAGAGACTCTATCCCGCCAGCATTACCATAACAAAGAAGAACATTATTCATGGAATGTATCTGCTACTGTTCCATTTGACGTGTCTGGTATTCGCGGCAGTGTGAAATTAGGATATTTCGGCAACCATAAAAAAGCAGATTATAACTGGCAAATAGCATCGCTAAGCGCCAATGAAACGAAGCTGGCGGATAGCCTAAGATATCTCCCGGTTACTGAAATGCTGAAGCCAGAATATGTTGGAGAAAATGGATTCTTTTATGTTGTCGGTCCTTTCTGGCTTGATGCTTTCGCCGGTAAAAGTCGAAATCATGCCGGATATATCGTATTAGATAACCGCCTGTCAGAAAAGCTGCGCCTGGTATGGGGAATAAGGACTGAATATTACAAATATACGGAGATCAAAAATGCGAGCAGTGATAAAGTGCAGGTATTCAAGGCTAAACCGGATCCCAGATGGCAGTGGTTGCCCTCGGCAAATCTGACCTATAGCCCAATTTCGTCTGTTAATGTAAGGGCAGCTTTTAGTAGCAGTGTAGTACGTCCTGAGTTAATGGATAATAGTCAGGCATGGAAGTACAATGCATACCTGGGCGGACAGTTTGGAAATGAAGGTTTATATAGTACACGGATCGATAGCTATGATCTGAAAATGGAATGGTTTCCTGGTCTGGGGGAAGTTATATCAGCAGGTGGTTTTTACAAAAAATTCGATAAACCCGCGGAATTAATTGTTAATCTCGCTTCGGGCAATACCGTTTATTACCTGAAAAGTGCCGACTGGGCAAAAGTATATGGATTGGAGTTTGAACTGAGGAAGAACTTTGGATTTATTGCCGATAATAAAGTACTGAATAATCTTGCCGTTTATGGTAACCTGACCTTACAAAAATCTGATGTAAGAGCTACACATAATGAGCAAAATCCTGTAGATGGGCAACCTAACATTGAAGTTTCAAGTAAACAAAAGCGCCCGATGTACGGGCAAACACCATACCTCATCAATGCCGGGGTCCAATATACAGCTGATCATTTAGGGTTTAACCTCATGTACAACAAATCAGGTTACAAAACCTATCTGGTTGGTGAAAAGCTAGATCGTATAGAGTACGAAAGACCCCGTGAACAGATCGATGCACAGCTCAGCTATAAACTGCTGAAAAAGAAACTGGAGATCAAAGTTAATTTTGGCAACCTGCTCAACAGGGCTTCCATATTTTATATAAATACCGCCAGTTATGAGAATAATCCGGATTATGTAGCAGGAACAGGTGATAGCAGCGATGCACAACGCCTGAAAAGTGGATACACAGACAAATATGAAAAGGGAGACCAGGTTATGTTTTCGCAAAAGTTCGGACGTACTTACAGTACATCGATCACTTACAGTTTTTAAGAAGAATGCCTGTTAAATGTTAATATAATGGTTGAATAGTAAAAGAGAGGAGGATAGAAAAATCCTGCAGTGCCATATACATAAGAACGAAGGGCTGTATCAGAGCCCTCCGTTTAAGTACCGAAGATAACCGGCATCATCAGGGATTAACCCCAATATATTAAAATACGACTGTGGATAGCCAAGGGCTTTCACAGCAAATCGGTGTAGTATGTTTATAACTAACTGCTAAGATATAAAAAATAGCTTATACATATAAGGCAATAAATTCCTCATTTTTTACCAAAAAAATATACGAAAGTATCCCGGTATCATTTGGATTTTATCAGTCGCTTATGTATTGCATCTAAAATTAAACGAGCCAATTAATTGAAAAACACAGGGCTAACCTATTTCCTGTTAAAATAAAGATTATATGAAAAATTTAACAAGCTTAGCTTGCGTACTACTAACTACGGTAGTTGCTTTCACATCATGCAAGAAAAATGAGGATGGTACATCTTCATTCGATAACCGCAGTACTTCTGCAGCTGATTATGTTGTAACAGGTAAACCTGTTGTAACTGTTAGCGGTGATATCACCAGCACAACAACATGGTCATCAGCCAATGTATATGAAATTAGTGGAATTGTTACCGTAAGAGGCGGCGCAGTACTTAATATTCAGGCAGGAACTTACATCAAATCTACTCCAAATGTTGCAGGGGGTAGCGCAAATGGTGTATTGGTAATTGCTAAAGACGGACAAATCAATGCCGTAGGTACCCCTACCAGCCCAATCGTTTTCACCAGCCGCAATTTACTAGATGCTAATAACGCTACTGTTGGAGCTCCAGGGGACTTTGGAGGTGTAATTATCTTAGGAAGTGACAATATTAATCTCCCAAGCCGCAACAAACTTATTGAAGGCCTTCCAGACGACAGTAAATATTATTACGGCGGCACAGATGCTGCAGATAATAGCGGAACATTCAAATACGTACGTATTGAATACGCAGGTTTCAGATTGGCGGAAAATGTCGAAGTAAACGGCCTTACCTTAGGTGGGGTTGGTGTAAACACAGTTATTGATCACGTCCAGGTATCTTTCGGACTAGATGATGGCTTTGAGTTCTTCGGTGGAAATGTAAGCCCTTCATATCTGGTATCTCTGGGAGCCGATGACGACCAGTTTGACTTTGATAATGGGTATAGAGGAACGATCCAGTATGCCATTGCACTGGCCGACAAAACTAAAACACATAGTACCAGCAGTGGGAGCAGTGACTCGAATGGGATTGAATCAGATAACAATGCCCCTATAGAAGATGCAACCTTTTCTTTAACACCTAAAACACATCCCATCTTAAGTAATTTCAGTATTATCGGTACAGAAACCCTTAGCGGAATTACGGCCCCTGGTTATAAATATGGTGTTTTTGAGCGCAGAGGATCAGAAGTAACGCTGACTAATTCTGTTATCACAGGCTATCCTTCAGGAATTATAGTTGATGCCACTGCAAATGCAGCATTATCTACAATTTCCGGAAATGATATTCACGGATTTAGTGTAGCATTCTCCGGATCAGGCAACAATACTTCTACAGGTTCACCTGCTGATCCTTTTGACATTGCACAGCCATTCTATAACGTTTCCGGACTGAATTTATTGAATTCTTCAACTTCTACAGGAGCGATTACCTCGGCATCAGGCAATTGGATTGCTGGCTGGACTAAATTTACATTCTAAAATCTAAAGCAATTCATCACAAACATTTCAGAGGGTGTCTTAATTTTCATAGACACCCTCCTTTTAATTTGATACAATATAAAACAGATATGAAAATAACAAAATACCTCTGCTTATTATTCTCTATACTATTGGCTCTTGCATGTAAAAAACAGGAAGTTTTAAATGCAGATACCAAAAAAGTGGTCAACCTTGAAATTAAAGGATATATCATGACAACTGATACCTTAGAGTTTATAGATAAGAAGGATAGTTTAATTTGTCTTGCAATAGGCAGTACATTTACGATGAAATCAACCCTTTTTAATCCAGAGGCCGCGATAAAAATCCGTAAAGGCAAAACCATTATCGGAGAATTTAAAATTGCCGAAAGTCCTTATAAACAAGTAAAAAGAATATTATTTGATGGCACCAGCATATCGGATAATATACAAATAACACCAGTGTCTGATCCAGCTAAAGCCGGCATACGCCTGAGCTTTAATGCTGTGGTTGATTTTGGAGGTAAGGTGGATATTGAACTTTTTGATCAATACACAGACCCGGAGACTTTTATTACTGACAATACGTCTATCCGGGTATTTTCAAATGTTTCAGGCGTTTTTGGAGACTTTATAGAATTGCCCATATTACCTGAGGGACACAGTTATTCTTTTAAAGTTTATAAACCAGGGACCCAGGATCTTCCATATACAGATATGACTAATGTAAATATCAGTAATCCTGCTACCAACTTTGGTAAGTTAAACCTCACTGCAGGTGAAAGTCAGTTACTTTCAATTTCTCCAAGAGTGAGAAATAACAAAATCTCGACTAATTATATCGTCAATGATCTTTCAGGAGTTTTCCAATAAAGCTCATATAGCAGCAAAATACGGCTGCCGCTTTATATCTATAATTTTTTAATAAAGTAATGCCGACCAAAGATTAGCTTCGAATGATAAAAAAAATTTTAATTTGAACATTTTATTTGAGAAAAACATGTCCAATCATAATCCTTGTCTTAAATGAAAGGAATTACTAAATCTAAACATCTGCACCTGATAAATGCCCTAGTTCAATTAGAAGATATACTAAAAACTAAGGCGCAGGAGCGCAGTTGTTTTCAGCAAAATGCAGACTATAGAGCTGATTTAGAAAGCCTCTATAGGCAATATGAAAAGCAATTAGCCAACCTTTCATTATTGATTGCCGACTATGATTGCTTGTTCACCGAAATTAAAACTAAATACATTGGCAAAAAGCTGAAAGAACTGAGAAAGGAAATCCCTCATCAGGAGCCAGTTTTTGTGATGCTGGCAAAAAATATCCGTAAGATATACGGCAGCTGACAAATCACCCGCTATAATGCCAACCCATTCCTTTATGAATCCTTAACCCTCTGTATATATTACACTTGTACCTTGCAGCAACAAATAAATTTACGATGCAAGTAGCAATTAGTCAAAAGCACCTGAAATTACTAACTTTTGTTCTGCTGGTCATTACAGGATTCAGCGGCCAGTCTCAGAGCCTCCTCTCACATGGCTTTGCACATAATGATTACTGGCACAAACGACCGCTCTATGATGCGCTTGATAATGGGTATTCACATATTGAAGCAGATATTTACCTCAGAAAAGGGGAGCTCATTGTAGCTCATGTGCTCCCCTTTTTCAAAAAGAAAAAAACACTGGAGCAGCTCTATTTCAAGCCCCTGATGCAAAGTATACAAGGCAGGAACAAACTGCTGGCAGCACCCGCGGCTCCGATTACCCTTATGATCGACATCAAATCTGAAGCGGATAAAACCTATGCCGCACTGGAACAGTTAATGCAGAAATATACCGCTATTCTTTCCAGTTATGATAACGGACAGATCACATACAGGCAGGTGACAATTGTAATCACCGGACATAAGCCGCATAAAATCATGAAGACACAAACCAGCCGGCTTGCTTTTATAGACGAAGACCTATTGAAAGTTGGCCAGGATACACTTTCAACCGGGGTTTACCAGACAGCAAGCTGCAAATATTCGAACCTGATTACCTGGCAGGGGGAAGGAGAAATGCCCGCTAAAGAAAAAGAACGCCTGTGTGGCTATATAGCTATAGCCCACGAAGAAGAAAAAAAAGTAAGATTATGGGCCTCACCGGAAAATGCTTCAGTGTGGGAAGTCTTGCTGGACTGTGGGGTCGATCTCATCAATACCGACCAGCTGGTCGCACTCCGCGATTTCCTGCTGACGCAACAGACTGTATTTGCAAAAAGCGACCGTACGGTAATAAGTAAATAAGTAGCAAGTATTATTAAGCTGAATATCACTGGCAATAACCTCAAAAAACAACTATGAAGAAAATAAAAGTTGCATTTTTTGCAGAGATACTTATCGAAGACTTTGATGGCGCTTCCCGTACCATGTTCCAGCTCATCAACCGGATTGATCCCGCCAGGTTTGAGTTCCTGTTTATTTGTGGAACCGGCCCTGACCGGCTATCAGGCTTCGAGTGTTTAAAAATCCCGGTGATCACTTTGCCTATCAACAGCAGCTATACTATGGCTCTGCCAGTTTTGGTAAAAACAATCATAAAAGAAAAGCTGCAGGAATTTTTGCCAGATGTGATTCATATCGCGACACCTTCCCTGCTAGGTACCTTTGCCTTAAGATATGGGCAAAAAAACCAATTGCCGGTACTGAGCATCTACCATACACACTTCATTTCTTATATAGACTATTATTTAAAGCACACTCCCTTTCTGATCAATAAGGTAAAACAAATGGTGGCCGAAAGCCATAAAACATTTTATAATCAGTGCAGCCAGGTCTATGTGCCGTCAGAAAGCATCAATAATGAACTGATCATGATGGGAATTGAGATAGGCCGCATGAAAATATGGAAAAGAGGCATGGACACTCTGCTGTTTTCACCGAAGCGAAAGAATACGAGCTATTTAAATGACCTGACAGGAAATAACCTGCCTACCATCCTGTTCGCCAGCCGGCTGGTTTGGGAGAAAAACCTGGAAACATTATTCTCCATTTATGACCTCATACAGCAGAAAGGCATAAAAGTCAACTTCTTAATTGCGGGCGACGGAATAGCAAAAGTATCGTGTGAGGCCAGAATGAAAAATGCAGTGTTCACTGGTAAAGTGGATCACCATACACTTGCCCTCTTGTACGCCAGCGCGACCCTATTCGTATTCCCCTCAGTTTCCGAAACGTATGGCAACGTCGTACTGGAGGCTATGGCCTCAGGACTGCCCTGTGTGATTGCTGATGGCGGTGGTTCCAAAGATTTTATTGAACAAGGTAGTAACGGCTTTAAATGTGCCCCTTACGATCCTGAAGATTATGTCGAAAAAATACAGCTTGTTCTTAAAGACCGGCTGATCAGGGATCAGTTTATCGGGAAAGGATTGGAACATTGCAGGGAGCTCGACTGGGGGAAATTAGCAAATGTATATTTCAACGACCTGCAGGAACTGGCCTTCCAATCACAGCCTGCCTTAGAGAAGAGCTATGATTAAAACACTGAAAATTGCACTTGCCCTTTGTATCTTATGTTCTCTGTTTATTTTTGTGCGTGCTACAGATTTTGGAAAAGTGAGTGCTTCCATACAACAGGTAGGCTATAAATTTGGCCTGCTAATGTTCATCACCGGTATAGCATATTACTTTGGCACCCTGAGCTGGCAGTATTGCCTGGGCTGGTCATTTGCTGCCGTTTCAACTGCCAGGTTATTTTTGATCCGCCATATCGGCGAAACAGTAAGCCTGATTAACCCAGCGAGTTTAGTGGGCGGTGAAACTGTGAAAGCCATGTTGCTAAAGGACTATAACCTGAATAAAAATCTCGCTGTGGCCTCAATTTTAAGTTCGAGGGCAATTATGGTAGTTACCCAGCTGCTAATGTTTACCCTGGCATTCACTATTCTTGCCTTGAGTGATGAAACATTTGAGATCATCCCAATGGATAGCCATTGGTTATTATATGGCATCATGGCCATGCTGTTATTGCTGGGCTGTATGTATTTTTTCTGGCTGCCGGTCAAACTGCAAATCCTGACTACAAAACATGGACTGCTGCTGAAGCAAAAAACAAGGGCACTGCGTTTAAAAATCGGTGGTGTATTTACAGAATTACGCCTCCTGTTTAAGCACCATAAAAAAATGCTGCTCCTCGCCTCTCTTTTTGCAGCAATGCACTGGATTGTTGGCTCCCTTGAATTTTATTTCATTTTAAAGTTTTTAGGCGTCAAAGCGAGTATTCCCCAGGCACTGCTGGTAGATATGGGCATCATTTTTTTTAAAGTAGCTGGCGCCTTTATTCCCGGGCAGATCGGTGTTGAAGAATATGGCAATAAGGTTATGCTCCTTGCTATAGGAATCCCCGGTACGGAGATATGGATTACAGCCTCGATATTAAGGCGTACAAGGCAGCTGATCTGGATTGTATTCGGTATCGGCATTTATTTTTTAGTATTTAAAAGACGCGCAGCGGTATTGCAAAACACCTGATGGAGATCTTATTTGTAAGCCACAAGTATCCGCCGGCAATTGGGGGAATGGAGAAGCAAAGTTTTGAACTCATCAATGGGATGCAGCAGCACCTCACTGTCCACCGCCTTGTATATGAAGGCCGGGGCAGCAAACTTAAATTCTTTTTGCAGCTTAACCGCAGGATCAAAAAGACCTGTAAAGAAAACCCCGGGATTGCGCTGATCCATTTTAATGATGGACTGATGGCCGCATGCTGTCTGCTGCACCAGGGATATGATCACCTGGAAAAGACAGTAACCCTCCACGGTCTCGATGTGGTGTATCCTAACTTTTTCTATCAGCGTTTTATTTTGCCTGCATTTAACAAACTTGACCTGATCATTGCTGTAAGTAACGCAACGGCAGCTGAGTGCATCAGCCGCAACATTGCAAAAGAAAAAATCATTGTGATCAACAATGGAGTAGATACACAAGTCTGGCCTGCAGCAAACAGGCAGCAGGTTGAAGAACTATTCGCAGGGAAATACCAGCAGCAAATTCAAAACCGGCGACTGCTGGTGGTCATGGGAAGGCCAGTAAAACGAAAAGGTTTTTCCTGGTTTATTCAACATGTACTGCCCGAATTACATGCAGATTTTTTACTGCTGGTGATCGGCCCTGTCAGCAAAAAAAGCAAGGGCAGCCGCTTGCTAAAGATACTGCCTTCCTTTATAAAAAATCAGGTGGAGCTGTTTCTTGGTGCTCCTTCAGATGAACACCTTTTGGAAAAGCTGATTGCACAGCCCGGCATAAACAACAAGGTACTTCGTATGGGCAAATTGCCATCTGACGAAATCGCCTCGATTTTAAGTGTTGCTGATGCATTTCTAATGCCTAACATCTCCGTAAAAGGTGACATGGAAGGTTTCGGACTCGTGTGCCTGGAAGCGGTAATATGTGGTGCAAATGTTTATGCCGCAGCCTCTGGAGGCATTGCTGATGCTATTCAGCCAGGTAAAAACGGGAGGCTCCTTCCTCCTGCGAATCGGAACGCATGGATTGATGCGATAAATCATGATTTGGAACCAAGGGAAACTACTTCATATAACGCTAATCAGGCCATTGCATTTACCACAGAAAATTTCAGCTGGAAAAAGATGACAGACCAATATTTCACCTGTTTTATGGAACAGCATACATCAGCATCATAATTACAAGTATTTACGGCTCCTGCTATAAAGAGGCCACCATAAATGCAGCCTCTTTATATTTATTGGTGTTTAACACTCAGATACAATTTATTTTTTTGCGGCCGGGACTGTCGTGATCCATTTATTGACAGTGTTATCCGGAGCTTCTAACACGATCTTATAAAATGCTGACGGATATTTTTCTACGTTCAAATACGCATGTTTCTGGCTCAGGGGAACTTCGGTAAGCAGGTGATATTCATCTTTTCCGCCAGATTTGAAATTATTAGTGGTAGCTATCCATACTTTTACGTTCCCTTCCTTTTCTAAAGCCTTCCAGCTCAGATCAATGTTACCATGAATATAATCCACCACAACCTCTGCAATTGAAACAGGCCCAATCAAAGGTGTGCCATCTACTTCCTGCATGACCGCTTTAGGAATATCAATATGCATAAACCTGGCAATAGAAGGCATAATATCAACTATCGCAGGATTATAATGAACGGCATAGCCGTTTAACTCCGGATAATTGCTGACCATCCAGGTGGAACGTTCCCGGGGCGACTGGCCGCCATGGCCTTTTCCATTCTCTGCACTTCTTCCATGGTCTGTAGTGATAACAAATAACCATTCTTCATTGAAATTATTTTGACGGTAATTAATGGCTTCATACAATTTTCCTAATTGAACATCCAGCTTTTGTATGGCGTCTTCAAACTGGGGACTGTCGCCATATCCATGTCCCATGTCGTCTGTAAATTCCAGGTATACCCATGACAGGTCTGGTGCATTCTTTTTTATGGTTGCTACGGCATT
>JAATFQ010000041.1 GCA_015655115.1 Sphingobacteriales bacterium | reverse complement strand
TACCTTGCCCGTTTACTGAATGTTTTGAATCTTGTTGATTTTTCATAACTGTAATTTTTGTTTATGTAATGAAACATTGTCAATAGATACGTTTACAACAGGTTATCTGCATTTATGTTTTAAAAACCTAAAATTATTGTCAATCTCACAGACCGTCAGGTTCTCTCTGTTACTTTTGATTTGAGTTACTCAATCAGCGATGAATAGTGCTATAGTTACCACTAATATTGCATTGCTGGTTAACTATTTACTATGTTCCTTTGTATTTGTGTCAAGGATATTATAACCGGGTCACAAATACGCAATTGAATATTTAACAGTTAATTTCACATGAGAATAGTAACACTTGAAGAGCATATTTCCTTTCCGGAAATGACTGCCAAAATACCAACAGATGCACTGGGTGGGTTTGGTCAGTCTGAAGCTATGCAGCGCTTAACCCCCAAACTGGCCGATATTACCGGAGACCGTCTAAAATCAATGGACGATAATGGTATAACGATGCAAGTACTTTCTGTAGATAGTTCAGGGGCTAACCTGTTAAGCGCTGAGAATGGACCAGCATTTGCCATGCGTTATAATGATATGATTGCAGAAAAAATTACGGGTTTTGAAAACCGTTTTACCGCTTTTGCCCATCTGCCGATGACAGCTCCCGAAGCGGCAGCGGATGAATTAGAGCGTGCAGTGAAAGAATTCGGTTTCCGCGGAGCAATGGTACGTGGACTTACGCAGGACCAATTCTTAGATCACCCAAAGTTTGCACCGATATTTGAACGGGCCGAAAGGCTGGGAGTGCCTATATATCTTCACCCTGGCCTGCCACCAAAGGGAGTAGCTGATATTTATTATAGCGGATTACCAAACCATTCGGGAATGGCAGAGGCTATAGGTTGTTATGGTTGGGGTTGGCATTCAGAAACTGCTATCCATGTTCTGCGTTTGCTCTTTGCAGGGGTTTTTGATAGGTATCCTAAACTGAACTTAATTATAGGACATATGGGAGAAATGCTGCCTATGATGATGGCAAGATCAGAAAGAGCATTCAAACCGGGAAACGGGGGTGCTAACCAGCGTACGCTTTCCGATACATTTCATCAGCAGGTTCACATTACCACCAGCGGTTTTTTTACGCAGCCACCGTTAAAGATTGCTTTGGATACTTTTGGTATTGAGAATATCATGTTTTCTATTGACTATCCCTTTAGTACAAATGAGATGGGCATTGATTTCTTAACGGCTATAGATCTCCCTGAAGATCAAATTGAAAAGATTGCCCATGGAAATGCTGATAAGCTATTGAATTTGGTCAGATAAAGGTATTTTTATAAAATGAAACCTATCCAGGTAGATCAGTTACACAAAAAGACAAGCATTGGGCTGGAGATTAAAGTTTTCAAACCGGGGCAGGAACTGCATAAAACAGATATATTGGGTGCCCATCGCGATGACCATTATATTTTTTTTCTGCTTACAGAAGGTTCAGGGACTTTAGTGATAGAATTACATAACATAGTTCTTACCCCTGGTCAACTATATTATATAACACCTTCACAGGTGCATCACCGGATAAAAACTGATTCTGCCGGAGGATGGTTTTTGGCGGTAGATACTTCTTTAATTCCACCTCATTTTCGGAATGTTTTTGAGCACCGGCAAATCTTACAGGCTCCCTGCACGCTGACAAATTATGAATTGAAACAATATTCAACTCTGCTTGGCTTGTTAAATGAGGAATTTGGAGAACGGCCACGGGATACCTTTTATTTACCTGTAATCCATAACCTTCTGCATACATTTCTGGCAATGGCAGCTGGTAACTTTAATGTATTACAAACGACAGTTAATCAGCATACGCGCCCTGCGGAACTTACAAATCAGTTTAAAAACTTACTTACAGTGCATAGCCACACGCTAAAAAGTCCATCTGCCTATTCATCGGCGCTTAACGTTTCATTAGGTTATTTAAATGAGTCCGTAAAAAAGGTTACAGGCTCTACAGTGACTTATTGGATCCAGCAAGAAATATTTAATGAAGCTAAACGCTTACTCTATCATAGTGAGATCGATGTAAAACAGATTGCTCATGAATTGGGATACAGAGATTACTCTTACTTTAGCCGTTCTTTTCGTAAGGTGTCCGGAATGTCCCCTTCAGCGTTCAGGATTTTCAGCCGTAAATAGTATAGTGGTTGCTTATCCTGACTATCCATTGGCAAGGAAGATCAGGTGCAATCCGGTTTTTTCTCTTATGCCAGCACCGAGGCGCTGCACCTGTCTGAGCAGGAAAGAACAACCATGCTCGCCGTTTAACTCATTAATCTCTCCTAATGCGAATCAGCTAATATTAACTATTCCCGAAAATTCTTTATTTGGATTCTAATACGGAGAAATTTCGTTACTTTTGAATACCATTATAAACAATCTGATATGTACAGGATGTATATAAATTTAAAATTCATAGGCCTTGCGGTGTTTTGTTCTTTGCTATTTTTAACCAGTAAGAATGCCTGTTCTCAGACAGCAATAGCTGATAGCGTTGTCCGCACAATCTCAATTAATTATAATGATCCCAAAGGGAAGCTGAATACGATGTTTAAGGAATGTATCGGAGCAGGCAGAGCTAACGAAGGATTAAGAGCCGACTGGCAGCAGCAACTTGCTGATGTGAAAAAAATATGCGATTTTAAATATATACGCATGCATGGTCTCTTATCTGATGACATGGCAGTTTATAAGGAGGATAAAGACGGGAATCCTGAGTATAATTACATGTATATTGATGCGCTCTATGATTATCTGTTAAGCATAGGTATAAGGCCATTTGTTGAACTTGGTTTCATGCCCTCTTCTTTGGCCAGCGGCAGTAAGACCATATTCTGGTGGAGAGGCAATGTTACCCCTCCGAAAGATTACGGTAAATGGGCAGCATTCATAAAAGATCTTACGCAACATTTTACAGCTCGGTATGGTGAAAATGAAGTTGAAAAATGGTATTTTGAGGTATGGAATGAGCCGAACCTTGATGGTTTCTGGGCCGGTTCACAGGATGAATACTTTAAGCTGTACACGTATACTGTAAAGGCAATCAAAAGTGTAAATAAAAAATATAAGGTTGGTGGCCCCGCTAGTGCAGGTGCGGCATGGATACCTGAAATGATTGACTTCTGTAAAAAAAATAATGTGCCAATAGATTTTGCAAGTACACACACTTACGGTGTGCAGCAAGGGTTTTTAGATGAATTTGGTAATTCCGGAACGGTATTGAGTAAAGATTCGATGGCGGTATCAGGTGACATCATTATATCCCGCCAGCAAATCAAAGCGGGTGCGTTTCCCGATATGGAATTGCACTTTACGGAATGGAGCTCATCTTACACCCCTGCAGACCCACTACACGATAGTTACCACGAAGCCTCCTATATATTAGAAAAAATAAAGCAGGCAGGAACAGCAGCTAATTCAATGTCATACTGGGTATTTACTGATATTTTTGAGGAACCTGGTCCACGGTTTACACCATTTCATGGTGGATTTGGTCTGCTGACGATACAAGGCATTAAAAAACCTGCCTTCTTTGCCTACCAATACCTTAATCAGCTTTATGAGCTTGAGTTAAAAAATAGTGATGACAGGTCTGTCGCAACAAAAAATAGCAATGGTGATTTTTCAATGCTATTGTGGGATTTCACAAATACACATCCTGGAAATAAGGTGAATAACCAAAGTTATTATATTCAGGATTTACCTGCAAAGTCTAAGGGCAAAGTTTCTTTAACTGTTACAGGATTAAAAAAAGGTAAGTATACTGTAAAAGTTAATCAGGTAGGTTACCGGGTAAACGATAGTTATACCTCTTATATCAACATGGGCCGGCCTGCTCGATTAAGCAAAACAGAAGTTGAAAAACTTAAAAATGAAAATAATGGCGCAGCAATACAATCTGCCACTGTAAATATTGGAGAAAATGGAAAGTTTAATAAGGATCTCAATATCCGTGAAAATGATGTTTATCTGATAGAGGTCGTAAAAGTTGCGACGAAGTAATTCCGGCTTGCAGGGGCTTTTTTTATCTACCTCGCAATTTCGGCATCAATTAGTTTTCTGATATCGGGATTGCCGGGACCTGGTGCGTTAAAATTTACCACCTTGCCATTTTTATCTATCAAGATATATTTCGGGATGGCATTGGCCACGTACGACCGGGCAATCACACCGCCGCTATCATATAGCTGCAGCCAGGTGGGCTTCTCCTCTTCCAGAGCCTTGCGCCACTCGCGGTCGCCATCAAAGACTGCTATAGCCATAAAAGCTACCTGGCTGTTATCTTTGTATTTTTCGTAAAGTGTTTTATAATTGGGTATCTCGGCCCGGCAGGGAGCGCACCAGCTTGCCCACAGGTCGATGTAGATCACCTTGCCTTTAAAATCTGCAAGGCTGTAAGTTTTGCCCTTATCGCTGGGCAGGGTAAAGGCAGGCGCAGGCTGGCCAATTTGTACCAGCATTAGTTGATTTTCCTTTTCATTGAAGGTATTGGTAATATCTTTTTTGAGGCCTGTATGCTGAATGGCATCAAAGCGAGGCTGCAGTTCTTTTTTGGCGATGTTTAATTGTTCTATAGAACTGGCCCTGCTAATGCCTGAAATTACAGAATGATACAGATAATTGTCTTTCACCTTCCCGGTATAAAGCTTATTTATGATATTGAGCAAATAATCTGGTTGTTTGACCAGCGATGAATCTTTCAGGCCGTCGAGCTTTTTAGTGTAGGAAATGTATACAGGCAGTAACCAGGTTTTGTAATCTTCGGATATGAGGTACACATCGTTCGAAATACCGCCGGCAAATAGAGTGGGGGTGTTTTGTTTTGCTATGTCAGTCATTTGCTGGTAGCTGTATTTTCCCATTTCCAAATGTTGCAGCAACATATAATAGGTTATGCTTTGGTTATCTATATCAATCAATTTTCTAAACACATTGAAATATTTATCCAGTTTGGGCTTTTGGTTAAATACTACATTTAAAACAGAATCATTGAGTGCCCTGGTTTTTGTAATATAAGGGAGTAGTTCGTCGAGCTTTAATTCGAACCATTCTGTATGATCGTTACGGGCCACCATTGTTGAATCTATTTTTTGGCGATACTGATTTGTTTCGGCACCAATACCGGTTATTTTCCGGGTTTTAAGCAGAGTGGAATAATTTGTAGCATCACCGGTTATGGTTAGGTTATAACCGGGGGCAACGTAAATTCTGTTGATTTGCAAGCTGTTTTGCTGCATGCTGGTGCGCTGCGGCTTTTTTATATGATAGGTTTTCAAATAAAATTCTCCGGCATCATTGATTTTCATAGTATCAATAATCATTTTACCGTTTTCATCCTCGAAGAAGATTTTGAGCATTTTTTCGGTGGTGTTGCTGAGCTTGCCCTGTATAATAAGGGGCTCAGCTTTTTTCTGCTGCGCAATTACGTGGGTGAAAAAGCACAGAACAAATATGCACAGCATTATTCTTCTCATATTTTTTGGTTGTAGGTTAAACAAAAATATGAAATCTGCATATACTTGTCATGCGTTAAGGGGGATGGTTGGCTGCAGGCGCTAAGCACAAAGATCATTAGGAAAGTCCCTGAAAGTAAAGTTCTTGATTTCATGATTACGGTTTAAATTTTACCTAATATGGTCATTAATCTATTCATTTACATTAAATTAAACGAAATATATTTACTATGAAAATACCCATTTGACTGGCTGATAAGGCGGAACAGATATAGTATTGGTTACTCTTCGATGCTGAAATCCCTTTCGCACACCTACTGGTAAAATCATTGGTGCCTGTTTTATATTATTCGTTTTATTTGCCTATCCGCATAAAGTGCACAGGCAAATTAAATAACCAGCGTTTTCCTGAAAGCGGTAGGAGTGAGGCTGCTGTTTTTCTTAAAGAATTTAATAAAATGAGTAATGTCCTCAAATCCAAGGCGCCACGCAATCTCAACCACATTCCATACAGTGTCCTGTAAGAGTATTTTAGACTCTTTGACGATGCGCTCTGCGATTAACTGGCTGGTGGTTTTGCCTGTAATCTGTTTCAGCGAACGGTTAAGGTGATTGACATGTACATCTGTGGCTTCGGCAAACTCGGCGGGATGCCGTATAATATCCTGTGTGAAATACTGATAATGGCAAATTGTCCTTCAAGCAACTCCTTAAATTGATTTGAGATACGCAGGGAACTGTTAGAATCTCTGAGTTGTAAATTAGGCGCTGGCTGTTGTTTAAGCACATCAAAAATCAACTGGAGGATTAATATTCTTACTACATCATACTTATAGCTAAAGTCTGCGGCTAACAATCATAACCAAGCTGTAAGCATGGGATAAGCAGGAATAATATTACTTGTGGCAAATTTAAATGGTGAATTTTAAGGTAAACAATTTCAAATTGTAGCCTAAGATTTAATCTACGTCCCCCAACACCTCATCTACCATACCGTGTTCTTTAGCTTCAGCACCGGTCATCCAAAAGTCCCGGTCGGATGCTTTATGTACCCACTCATAAGTCTGGCCGCTATGTTTAGCGATTATCTGATACAAATCTTGCTTTACCTTTATTACTTGTTGTGCAGTGATCTCAATATCTGCTGAAACTCCCTGCACTCCGCCTGAAGGCTGATGGATCATTACTCGCGAATGCTGCAGCGCGGCACGTTTCCCGGCTTTGCCCGCGCAGAGTAAAACAGCACTCATGGAACAGGCCAGTCCAATACAAATGGTGCCCACGTCGGGTGTAATCAATTGCATAGTATCATAAATGCCCATGCCTGAATATACGTCACCACCTGGCGAATTGATATAAAGCTGGATATCTTTTTTAGCATCTACAGATTGCAGAAAAAGCAGCTGCGCCTGAATAATGTTTGCCATTCTATCTGCAACAGGTTCGCCTAAAAATATAATCCGGTCCATCATCAGGCGGGAAAAAACATCCATTTGTGCCACATTAAGCTGCCGCTCTTCTGTAATGTAAGGCGTCATGCTTTTTGGGATGCTTAATGGACGGTCTATATACCTATCTACATGCTGGCTGCCTATCCGATGATGTTTAATTGCGTATTTTCTAAATTCGTTATGATCTATATTCATGATTTAATGCTTTTTAAAGAAATTGGCAATATACTGCCTAAAGTCCCGATGTTGTGGTGCGGTAGTTAAAGTTTCCTGTACTGCCTTAATCTCGGCTTTTATATTTTGGCGGCTATATTGCCTGATAATTGAATATGTGCTTTGCTGATATTTAATGTCATCTATTAAATCACTATTCAATAGGATGTTGGCTTCAAATAATAGCACGTCACCAGGTGCCATGCTGCCCAGAAGATAATCCTCGATAGCTTTAATCTTATTCAATGAAGTCCGCATATTTTAATGATTTTTGTTTAATTGTTTCCCTGACTTTCTCCATGCATTTATATTTTGCTACCGTTGCTGAATGTGTACCCGAGTAGCCAAACAGTTTAGCCACATTATCTGCGGGCAAACGATCGTAATAATATGCTTTAAGTAACTCCATGCATTTCATACCTGCAGTTTCAAGGTAATGCAGTATTTTACCGGTAGCGGGCTGTTCATCAGCCACCACTTCGATGTCAAAATCATTTAGCGGCTGGTTTTTAGTGATCGCCTGATGACGCTGAAACCATAATTTTTTAGCAATACCTAACAAATAGGCTCCCTCGTTTAAAATGACTTCATTTTGTGTTGAAGTAAGTTTCTCGTAATATATAACTAGCGTATCCTGGAATATATCTTGTGCCTCATCAAGGCTTCCGCCCATTCTGGAGATGTAACGGGCAACGTTAGGAAAGACCTTTTTATAAAGTGCAAGAAAGAAAGCTTCACGTAGTTTAGCCGTTGATAATCTGTTGTTATGTTTTGCTATCATGAGTTTATCACCATTTTATTACTATGTGTATTATATGCACTAATATCACCCATTAAATTGCAAATTTTTTAAAAGAAGGGGACCAGATTTCAATAAATAATTTTAAGATACCAGTAGTATAAAATGCCTGTGTGAAAGGTTATTGTGATGGTATCTAAAATCTTTCAGAGATCTGAAACTCAAATGTGGTTTATTCCCGGTTTAAATGCAGCGTTTTTAGAACGACCCTCCTAGCTTCGGCAGCGTACAATGCATAATTTGTTTGGAATTATTCTAAACAAAGCTATCTTTGCCAGAGATAATTCATTTTTAGATTGTTGGAAACAGATAACCTGGAAGAAGAGGCGATTCTTCAAATTAATGAACAGACTTTTGTATTTATTTACAATAGGTTCTGGAAGAAGTTGTATTACCTCAGTTTCCAGAAGGTGAATGACCGTAATCTTGCCGAAGATATGGTTCATGATCTGTTTAAATCCATTTGGGAACGTCGCCAGGAACTCATTATTTCTGATTCCATAGAAAAATACCTGGTCAAATCTATGAAATACAGAATATCTGCCTATTTTCGTGAGAAGATCCAGCAGGAAAGGAATCTCGAAGCTTCTATGCTTTATAAAGCTGATGCGGAGGTGGTGACGGAGAAACAGGTTGGATTTAGCTTTTTGTCAAAAGAACTCTATGCTCTTGTTGACCGATTGCCTGAACGTCGTAAATTAATATATAAACTGAGCAGGGAAAGCGGCCTCAATAATCGTCAGATTGCATCATCTTTACTGGTTTCAGAAAAAACCGTGGAGAACCAGATCACTAAGGCATTGTCGTTTATCCGTTTTCGACTCAGGCAATACAAAGATGAATGAAATTTAATCTGTTTCACAGCAACAGTCGGTTGTTAGGATTTGGCCTGCTGATTATCCTGATGGGTGCCTGTAAATCCAGTAAGGAGCCGGGATCAGGAACACCAAAATATTTACTCCTGGTCAATGGCGAAAAAGGTTCAAGATCTTCAGATCGAATGTTGTGGTTTGACTCACTCGATTCTGCTGTTGTTTTGGAAACTGGGAAGGGGAATCCAATTCCAAATCTGCTGGGATCTTATGTGATTTTACAGGATAGCTTTCTGTTAACACTCAGGAAGGCCGAAGAATCCATTCAAAGATATAATTACACTGCCCAGGGGTTGCAAGCGGACAGAGCGGTTAAAGTTGCCGGCCTTCAGTATCTTGCTTATTCCGTAAAACTGGATAGCAATAAGCTCTTTATCAGTGGTAGTGGCTATAACAATGTTACTTCTTATGCGATAGTAGATTCCAGGCAGATGAAGCTCATCAAAGCAGGTAAACTCCGCCTACCGGTAGCCAGAGGACAAAAACCGAATGATACTTTTGGTCAGCTTAAAAAAAACAAGTTTTATGTTGGCTATAGCTCCTTCGGTGACGATTTCGATCATTGCAGCGATACTTCATACCTTGCTGTTTTTGATTATCCTGCTTTGCAGGAAAGAACTATTGACAAAGACACACGTTCAGCCTTTCCTGGGGCTGGTGTAAACGGGGTATTTAGTTCTTTTATCGATGCTCAAAATGATATTTATGTGTTAACTTCTCCTGTTTTTTATCATGGTAACCATCCAACGGCACCCACTGCTTTTTATCGGGTACTGAACGGAGATACAGTTTATGATGAATCTTATTTTTTCAATTTATCGGCTGAATTGCATGGCCAGCACCTGCTGGGAATTGCACAGGCAGGACCCGACAAGGTGATCCTGACTACGATCGCTTATCCCTCCACAGGAAAAAGCGACTATTATGTTGCAGATGTGAAATCCAAAAAACTCACCTTATTGCTTAAAAACCAGGTTCAACCGAATTTTGTATGGGGTACCAGTGGCTGTTGGGATGGCCAACAGACTATTTTTGTGGTGAATGAAACGAAGGGGAGTAGTAGGATCTATGTGTATGATCCTTCCGGGGATAAGCTGTCCAAAGGACCCGCCATTACAGGAGAAGTATCAGAAAAATCATCCTATCTTCTTTTTAAACCTGCTGATAGATAATGGTTTAGCATGTCTGTTAATAGCAGGTTCTCCTCATTGCTGAAATTATTTAAAAAAAATCTAAATAAGGCGTAGGGGTAAATGCTTAGTTAAGCTACTTTTATTGTAGATGGGTGAAGATAAAGTAACAGCTGAAGCATTAAAACGATTCCATGCAGGTTTGAGTTCTGTTGAAGAACAAGCCGCAGTGCAGGTTTGGCTGGAAGAATCTGATGATGAACTGTCCCCGCTCCATAGTCCCGAAGAGGAGGAAGAGATCGGCAGGAAATTATGGACTGCTGTAGCGCGTTCGACTATTCATAAACAGAAGAAAATAAGGTTCGGATACTTTAGGTATGGTATAGCCGCAAGCCTTTTCATGGCTACCTGCATCATTTTTTACTTTCATCACTTTTCGGATGGTGTATCACTGCAGCAACAGCAGCTGGTCAGCACCGGTAATTCGGGCGGACGGCTTGCCAGGGGCAAAAGTGTAGATGGACTGGTTTTGATTAACTTTCCTAAAGGCGGTATCAACGCGACTAAAGGTTTTATCAATGGGCGGACTGGTGAAGATACCTCATTGGCTAACGTTTCGTTTTGTGATATGATGGTGGTGCAGAATAAATCTGTAGGGGATGTAACCATTAATTTTAGTTCAGATTGTTCTACCCAAACAGTAAAACCAACAAAATTCAGGTGTAAAAAAGGTAACAGTTACGTAGCGTTGCGGCTCAGTCCAAATTCTTCGGAAATCATTGTGGTCGATGAACGCTATGTGGACGATATGCTGCCTTTACATGTAGCGATGAGAGTAAACAGGGATATAAAATCGATATAATTAATAATAAAAAATAGCCGCACTGCTGGTAACAGTGCGGCTGGCCCCAATGAATTGGGGTAATCTTAACGTGATAATTAAAATCAATGCAAATTAACAAAATTCTGCTAACGGGGATATTATGTGCCTTTTATTTCTTCTCC
>JAATFQ010000009.1 GCA_015655115.1 Sphingobacteriales bacterium | reverse complement strand
GGACATTATGTAATGAGGCCACTCAACGTTCCCAATTATGAGATTTCTGTAGTCCATAAGCTAGGCACAGCATGTAGTTTCTATGCAAATGGCGGTATGCATGATGCTAAATCATTATTGTTTGAAGGTTTCTGGGCTTATGAAAAGATTGGCGATATGGTACCCATGGACTATGTGCCGTTAAGAAAAAGATAACATTATTCAGGATATTGATTTAATAGTCGTGTTATAATTTCAAATAGCCCGGCGATAATCCCCGATATGTATAACACCCAATTTTAAATAGACCGGTCCTGTCCAACCCTAATTTCAAATAGATCAGTCCGCGTTTAAATAAATGGACCTTAATTTCAAATTTGGCTGTTATTTTAATAAACCCATCTTCCTATCTTTAAATAACTAATATTTTTAGTATTTTTAGCTAATGATATCAGAGGATAAATTGACAGACAATTATATTAAAGGGCGGGGATCCCAATTCAACCCACATAATCGCTTCCAGGAAATCTCTTATGTAAAAGAACATATTGAAGGAATAGATGACTGGGAGGTAGAAAACACCAAAACTACTTTTATTTTTGGCAAGTCTAAATCGGTAGTGAATAAGGTTTCCAGTCCTGATGTGGGCATGGCCTATTCTCTGAATCCTTACCAGGGTTGTGAACATGGATGTACATATTGCTATGCCCGTAATACACATGAATATTGGGGCTTTAGTGCCGGACTGGATTTTGAGCGTAAGATTATCGTAAAGAAGGATGCCCCGGCATTGTTTAAAAAGTTTTTAGAACGCAAAGGCTGGGATGCCAGTACTATCTCATTGTCGGGCAATACAGACTGCTACCAGCCAGCCGAAAGAAAGTTTAAAATTACCAGGCAGCTTCTGCAGATTGCCCTTGCTTATCATCAGCCTATTGGTATGATCACTAAGAATGCGCTGGTATTACGCGATATAGATCTGCTGCAGGAAATGGCAAAGCTAAACCTCTGTATGGTATATATGTCTATCAATAGCCTGAATGAAAACCTGCGACAAAAAATGGAGCCCAGAACTGCAACTTCCAGGCAAAGGCTGAAGGTTGTTGAGGAGCTGAGCAAAGCGGGAATTCCGGTGGGTGTAATGGTAGCTCCTTTAATACCGGGACTAAGTGATCATGAAGTACCCGCTATCCTGAAAGCTGTTGCCAACTGTGGCGCCATCGCCGCCGGATACAACGTGGTACGACTAAATGGCGCTATAGGCCTTATTTTTGAAGACTGGCTGAAGAGTAATTTTCCTGACAGATTTGATAAGGTGTGGCATATGATTCAGTCATGCCATGGTGGGGTGGTTAATGATAGTCGCATTGGTCAGCGTATGAGAGGAGAAGGTAATATTGCTCAGCTGATCCGTGATTCTTTTAAGCTGCATTGCAGGTTGAATAGGCTGAATGTAAAAAAGGTATTGCTCAGCTCTGAACAGTTTGCCATTCCCGGTTCGCAGATGAGGCTGTTTTAATTTAAGATGAAATTATATACTATTGACAGGCACATTTTATTAAAGGGCATATTTATTGATGTTTGAAAACGCTCCCCTCCTATTGTGCAGCGGCGTTGAATTGGTATTGGTACTGAGAGGGTAATAATTTCTGTCCCTTTTATTACAAAACAATATTATTATTTTGTAATCGCTTTCAATTGGTCTATATTGATGACAGTATACGGCATTATTATAAGCGCCGAATAAATAGATGTTTAGACTGACATTTTGCTATTTCAATCTATTCATAAGTTACAAAATGACAGGCCTTATTTTTCTATAAAATGATTACATTTTTTGGACAATACTGAAATATTTGTACCTGATATTTATATCAATGACTATTTAAAGTTTGCTGATGTTGTTTTTAATTTTCTAAGTTGAGGAAATTATTATTGCTATTCGTGTCAAAAGTTAGTAAGTTTAGTGAAATAACGTCAGTTGCATTGTCCACGCAAATCTATATGGCGTAATTGTTGATAAAATAAATCAGAATGGTGACGCTTTTTTATAAACATTTTATAGTTTAGGGGCGTTCCGTTTTTAGAACAAGGTATATATGGAAGCTAAATTTTCACCACAAGTAAAAGACGTGATTTCGTTTAGCAGGGAAGAAGCCCTGAGATTAGGTCACGATTACATAGGCGCTGAACATCTTTTGTTAGGTCTCATTCGCGAAGGCGATGGTATGGCCATCAAAATATTAAGATCGCTGGGGGTCGATACCTCTAAGTTGCGTCGTTCAATAGAAGAAGCAGTTAGGGGCACATCCAGCGTAACTGTTAACCTGGGAAATATCCCACTGACAAAACAGGCCGAAAAAGTTTTAAAAATAACATATCTTGAAGCTAAGATATTTAAAAGTGACCTGATAGGTACAGAGCATCTGCTGCTGTCCATTCTGCGTGATGATGATAATATAGCTTCTCAGATTTTATTACAGTATAGTATTAATTACGAAATCTTTAAACAGGAGGTAGAAGTGAATAAGAATGGTTTCAGAGATGAGACACAAAATAGTGCTTCAACAGGTGGTGACGACGATTATCGTGAAGAAGAAAGCTTTAGCAGCCCTAAAAAAGTGTCAGACATTAAATCAAAAACTCCTGTTCTGGATAATTTCGGAAGGGACTTAACGAAGGCCGCCGAGGAAGGGCGCCTTGACCCAATTGTAGGCAGGGAAAAAGAAATTGAGCGTGTTTCTCAAATTCTATCCCGCCGTAAAAAAAATAACCCGATTCTAATCGGTGAACCTGGTGTAGGTAAATCAGCCATTGCGGAAGGACTTGCACTACGTATTGTTCAGCGTAAAGTATTGAGGGTATTGTTCAATAAACGCGTGGTTACGCTGGATCTTGCTTCTTTAGTTGCAGGAACAAAATACCGCGGTCAGTTTGAAGAACGTATGAAGGCTGTGATGAACGAGCTGGAGAAATCTACGGATGTGATCTTATTTATTGATGAGATACATACTATTGTTGGTGCCGGTGGTGCCTCGGGCTCTCTTGATGCATCGAATATGTTTAAACCAGCTCTGGCCAGGGGCGAAATTCAATGTATCGGTGCCACAACTTTAGATGAATACCGTCAGTATATTGAAAAAGATGGTGCTTTAGACCGTCGTTTCCAAAAGGTAATGATTGAGCCTGCTACGCCGGATGAAACTATTGAGATACTAAATCGTATTAAGGAAAAATACGAAGACCACCACGGTGTAACTTATACTGATGAAGCTATCAATGCATGTGTGGCGCTGACTTCCAGATATATCACTGACAGGTTCCTTCCTGACAAGGCTATTGATGCTTTGGATGAAGCCGGATCAAGGGTGCATCTGACTAACATCCATGTTCCTGAAAACATTATCGATATCGAAACTAAGATTGAAGATATTAAAGTTGAAAAGAACAAAGTTGTTAAAAGCCAGAAATATGAAGAGGCTGCCAAGCTAAGAGATACTGAAAAGAATCTTTTAGAGGAACTTGAAAAAGCTAAAGCAGAATGGGAAGCGGAAACAAAAACTAAACGTTACATCGTCTCTGAAGATAATGTTGCTGAAGTGGTTTCAATGATGACCGGCATTCCTCTGCAACGTGTTGGACAAACTGATAGCATTAAGCTGCTGAATATGTATGAAACTGTAGCCGAGAAAATTATCGGACAGGATGATGCAATAAAGAAACTGACTAAAGCTATTCAACGTACCAGGGCGGGATTGAAAGATCCTAAAAAACCAATCGGCTCATTTATTTTCTTAGGCCCTACTGGTGTTGGTAAAACAGAGCTTGCTAAAGAATTAGCAAGGTTTATGTTTGACAGTGATGATTCACTGATCCAGATCGACATGAGTGAGTATATGGAGAAATTTGCGGTGTCACGCTTGGTGGGCGCGCCTCCGGGATATGTTGGTTATGAAGAAGGTGGACAGCTAACTGAAAAAGTACGCCGCAAACCTTACGCTGTAATCCTTTTGGATGAGATTGAAAAAGCTCACCCTGATGTGTTCAATATACTGCTGCAGGTGCTGGACGAAGGTCAGCTGACAGACAGCCTTGGACGTAAAGTGGATTTCAGAAATACGATCATTATCATGACTTCGAATATTGGGGCACGCCAGCTTAAAGATTTTGGACAAGGTGTAGGTTTCTCTACTGTTGCCAAAACTAACCAGGTAGACTCACATTCGAGAGGTGTGATTGAAAATGCATTGAAACGTGCTTTCGCTCCTGAATTCCTGAACCGTGTAGACGATGTGATCGTATTTAATACATTAGGCAAGGATGAGATATTTAAAATTATTGATATCGAACTGAAAGCCTTATTTGGCCGCGTACATAACCTTGGTTACGAGATTAAGCTCACTGATGTAGCAAAAGACTTTATTGCTGAGAAGGGCTTTGATATTAACTTTGGCGCCCGTCCGCTGAAACGTGCGATACAGAAATATCTTGAAGATCCTATTGCCGAGGAAATCCTAAAAGGGGAGATCAATGACGGCGATGTGCTGGAGATTGACTACAACAAGGAAACTGACCTGATTGTTGTTGCTAATAACAGCAGCAATGGCAAAAAGAAAAAACGAGAAGTTTAAAGGATATTTTTCTATCCGCTGATATATAGTAAGGCTGTCTTTTTTAAGGCAGCCTTTTCTTTTGGAAGCAAAAAAAGGGAGTATGTATTTATGTGCCGCACCGCTTCTGCGAAGCGCCAGGGCCTGCAAATATACACTCCCTTTTTTATGATCCTGCATGCAGGCAAGGCACTTTAACATAAGATTTTCAATACTACTGTTTTTATTTCTTGCGTAAAAGAAGTGATATTAATCACTATTTTAATTAACACTTAACTTTTCAGGATTTTAAAAACAATCCGGAATAACGCAATAACACGCTAATTAAGGCCTTAAACAGCTATTAAAATATAAAAGAGCTTTAATCTTCCGCATTATCCGATAAAAGTTTCATTATTCAATGTATTATTTCATAATAATACACACACAAACAGACAAAAAACCAATTATCAGACCAAAAACACAGTATAAATAGTTAATATAGGGTCATTTATTCATATAATTATACATTTATAGTGTAATATCGGCTTATTATACTCATTAAGTCATATTTTAGTCATTTTAAATCAATTAAAAACAATAATATAGCTTGATATATAGGAATAACTATATTGTATTCATTAACTATATTAACCAAACCAACTAAAAAATTTATGAAAAAACTTTTACACAGTTTGTTCGTGATACTCCTATGCTCAAATTTCGCCATGGCACAGGAACGAACAATTAACGGAACAGTTACCTCAACCGAGGACAACACCCCCATCCCCGGGGCAACAATTCGATTTAAAGGCGCAAGAGGTGGTGCACAAACAAATGCAGCAGGACAATTTTCGGTCGACATCCCTTCAGGGGTAAGGATCATAGAAATTTCATCTCTTGGATTTCTAACAAAAAGCATTGTATTAACCAGCTCAAACACTGTAAACGTCAAATTGCAGAGTGACACCAAAACATTGAGTGATGTGGTTGTGATTGGCTATGGAACTCAAAAGAGAAGTGAAGTAACGGGCAGTACTGCTACCGTAGCCGGAAGCGCCATTGCACAAAAACCTATTCAAACACTGGAATCAGGATTAGCAGGCCGCGCATCCGGCGTACAAATCACTGTTCCGGCAGGTGTACTTAATACCCCTCCGGTATTCAGGATCCGTGGTACTAACTCAATATCGCTCAGCTCACAGCCTCTGTTTGTAGTTGATGGTATAGTTGTAATCACCGCTATACAGGGAGCAAACGGCGACCAGGCATTGAGTGCTGCAGGAACAAACCCATTGGCGAACATTAACCCGAGTGATATCGACAACATTCAGATCGCCAAGGACGCTGCATCTACAGCTATATACGGTAGCCGGGCAGCAAATGGAGTGGTGTTCGTCACTACTAAAAAAGGAAAGACAGGTGCCCCTAAGGTTAATTACGACGCATGGGTAGGCTGGTCTAAGCCTTATCGGCTCCCGGAACTGCTTGATGCTTTCCAGTATACTGACTATAAAAATGAAGCCCTTGCTAATGCCAACTCTATTCGCCCTGGCAGCGTCAACATTACGGGAACAACACAAATCCAGAGATTCGCCTTAACAAATGGCCCTGATGGACAGCCTATTAATACAAACTGGTACGATTATGCTTACAGGACTGGCGTTTCTCAGAACCATAACGTCAGTGTTTCTGGTGGCACAGAGCAAACTAAATATTATATGGGCGCTGGTTATACCAATCAACAGGGTATTGTACAAAAAAATGATTTCAAAAGGCTGAATGCATTATTGAATGTGGATAGCCGGATCAATACTTTCTTGTCGATTGGTGGTAAACTATCATATTCTAATGAGAAAAACCTGGCAGCAGTTTCTTCAGGGTCACTTTATCAGGAAGCTTATGGTACCGCAGGCCTTGCAAGAACAGCAATGGTCAATTCTCCTAATGTGTCGCCTTATAACAATGATGGCAGCTTTAACCTTGGCAGTACTTATGTTGGCGCAATGAACAACAGCGTTAATAGTAATCAGATTGGTTTCTATAACTTTGTACAGCTATTGGAAAATAATAGGGAGAATAACGAGGTAGACCATATACAATCTAACGCCTATATCCAGGTGAACCCGCTAAAATGGGTAACACTGAAATCCACTTATGGAATAGATAATATTAGTAATGATGTCGACATTTTTTATAATCCCCTTCACGGGCCTGGACAAGGAGTAACTGGCGAAGGCATTGGTATCTTCAGGAAAAGAAAAAACTGGACATGGACAAATACAGCACAGGCCACCTATAGTGTCGATGCCCATAACTTCGATCTGCTGCTAGGACAAGAGCAACAAAGAAATACAACTGTAGGTTACGGAATAGACCGGACAGGGTTAATTGACCCTGCATTCGACAATGTCGAAGCTGGCTTCCAAAACAATAATGCCACCAATACCATCAACAGGGAGAATTACCTAAAGTCGCTATTTGGTCGCCTGAACTACAACTATAAGGAAAAATACTTCCTCAGCGGCAACCTACGGCAGGATGAATACTCTGCCCTGGCGATAAAGAAGGGAACTTTCTGGGGCGCTTCTGCCGGCTGGGAAATTACTAAAGAGGATTTCTGGACAAGCTCAAGCCTGGCAAATATATTTAGCAGCTTTAAACTGAGAGGTAGTTACGGTAAAGTAGGAAATATTGGTGGTATTGGTGATTATGCTTCGCTCTCGATATTTGATGCTGCGCTATATGGCGGACTTCCGGCCTCCAGCTACAATGCTACCGGAAATGATGAGCTGAAATGGGAGACCAGTAAAAAAACAGATATTGGATTCAACTTCGGTATTCTGCGTGACAGAATTACTGTTGAGGCTGCATATTACAAGAACAACATCAATGGGCTTATCTTAAATGTACCGCAAGCCCCATCGGCAGGTGTGCCAAGTACCATACCTATCAATGCAGGTACAATGTATAATAAAGGTTTAGAACTTGCTATTAATACAACACCAGTATTACGTCCCGAATTCTCGTGGACGAGCAATTTTAACATTACCTATAATAAAAACGAAGTAACTTCTCTTGCTGATGGATTGACCGAAATTATTACACCAACAGGAACCACAGCCACAGGAGAGAATGTGAACAAAACTATGCCCGGATATTCTGTAGGTTATCTATATGTAGTAAGAACAGGTGGTGTTGACCCCGCCACAGGAAGAAGGATATTCATCAATGGCGCGGGCCGCAAGGTTACTTACCAACACATTGTGCCTACCGGAGCTTCTAACTGGACATATCTTGATGATGGAAAAACTGCCCCTGCTATTACACAAAGCGCAGATGGGGTGATGTATAAAAACACAACGCCTAAGTTCTACGGTGGCTTTGACAATACTTTCCGCTATAAAGGGTTCGACCTGAATGTAATGCTAACGTATCAATTGGGCTTCTATGTTTCTTATGGAACTAACTCCGGTTTACATGATCAGCGCTACTGGAATAACGCTGTAGACGTACTCAACCGCTGGCAAACACCAGGACAAGTGACAGATTTCCCTCGTGCAATATATGGTGACAATGTTTCTTATGGCAACACAATACCTCTGGATATCAACGTATTCAAAGGTGATTTCATGAAGCTTAGAAATTTGAGCTTAGGTTATACTTTACCTAAAACATTGCTGGCGAAAGCGAAAATCAACAACCTGAGAATATATGCTGCAGCTCAAAATCTGGCTATGATTACCGATTACCCAGGTTCAGATCCTGAGGTAGCGTCTAATGGCACACTGGCAATTGGTCAGGGGTCGGAAAGAAATTCCGGTCCCAATGCCAGAACGTATACATTGGGTCTTAGTGTAGGTTTTTAATATAAAATAATACGATCAATCATGAATAGAAGAAATTTATATATAACTGCAATAGGTGTCGCACTCATTTTGTCAAGCTCCTGCAAAAAGGAACTCCTTGATCCCACACCGAAAACGTCTGTAGAAGCAGAAAATGCCTTCGATACGAAATTTAGAATTGAAGCCCAAGCGGCATCTTTATATGGTTCACTGAAATCTGGCCTGTTCTACGGAGGCCGTTATCTGGTTTATGGCAATATAAGGGGCGAAGATTTCCTGAACGAAACAGGCAACCTTGTTACTGCCTCTGATGTATGGAGCATGAATGTAGCCAACAGTGCTACCGCAGTAAAGACTTTATGGTCGCAAGGCTTCCTGACAATCAATAGGTGTAATGTCTTTATAGAAGGAATGACAGCAAAGGGTGCCGCCGTTGTGGGTGATGAAGCCGCAGTAAAATATGTCGCTGAAGCCCGCCTGGTACGCGCCTTATCTTTTTACAGCCTGCTACAGGTATATTCACGCCCTTATGCGGATGGAAATGGCGATAAACCGGGACTTCCGCTACGGCTGACTGGTGTTACCGGCCCCGGGCAATCTGATATGGCAAGAAGTACAGTGGCTGAAGTATATGCACAGATATTGGATGATCTGAACTTTGCTGAAACGAACCTGCCTGCAACAAATGCCAGTGCCTCATTAAATACAACAAGAGCGCATAAGAATACGGCTATCTCTTTAAAAACAAGGGTATACCTGAGCATGGGCAAATATGACCAGGTAATTGCCGAGGCCAACAAGCTTGTGCCGGCGACAGCACCTTTTAAAGCTAAAGTGAATGTGCCTAATGAAATGGCGGCAGACATTACCACGGTATTTAAAACCCCTTACACTACTAATGAATCAGTTTTCTCTTTGCCAATGTCTTCAACTTCAAGTCCGCTGGATTATCCTGGCACACAGAATTCCCTTGCTTCGTATTTTTATTTTACGAACGCTACACCGGGTACAACGGAGTTTTCACTTAACCCTGCAGGAGTTGTTGCCAATACAGGATGGAAGGCAACGGATAAAAGAAGGACACTGTTATTTACAGCGGCCAGTGGTAAACAGTTCCTCGCTAAGTTCACCACCCCATCGCCATACACAGATTTTGTGCCGGTGATCAGATGGCCTGAGGTACTGCTTAACCTTGCTGAAGCACGCGTACGCAGTACAAATACGGTAGATGCACAGGCTTTGCTATTACTTAACGCTGTACGTCAGCGTTCTGATGCAACGACTGTGCTGGCCCCGGCAACAGTAGCTGACTTTATTGAAGCGATCCTGACTGAAAGAAGAATTGAATTCCTGGGTGAAGGATTAAGGGCTCCTGACCTGACCCGGCTATTACTTACTCTGCCAGCCAAAGGCGGTGCTCCTTCTAAAGGGCCGACAGAAGCTGGATATATCTGGCCAATTTCGTCTGATGAACTCTCACTGAATAAATTGATGAAAGATAACTGATTCAATTGTCTACCATTTTAAGAGGAGCCTGCAATATATATCGTGTTGCAGGCTCTTTTGATTATCAAATAAGCGGCATGCTCATTTGCCATCATTTGTGTATTTCGTCAATCTTCTTCTTTAACCTGATTTTATGCCAAACCATTTCTTTACTTCCTTCCCTTGTTTATCTTTGTGCCCGCAAGGGGAATGAAATTAGAAATAGGGTATGCGCGTGGATTTGTCGTTTTATATCTTAAATTGTACCCGGCTTTGTGCCCTTTAATTAAAAAAATAATGAATAAGCTGTTAAATGGCTTAAAACATAAAAACCAATATGGCTGACGAAAAAATAATCTTTTCAATGGCGGGAGTAAACAAGATTTATCCTCCCCAAAAACAAGTATTAAAAAACATTTACCTCTCCTTTTTTTACGGGGCTAAGATCGGCGTGATCGGATTAAACGGGTCAGGAAAATCTTCAGTCCTGAAAATCATTGCCGGCATAGACAAAGCTTTTCAGGGTGAGGTAGTATTCTCACCTGGTTACACGGTGGGTTACCTGGCACAGGAGCCTGAACTGGATGAGAGCAAAACAGTAAGGGAAGTGGTAGAAGAAGGTGTTGCCGAAATTACAGCTATACTGAAAGAATATGAATCTATTAATGAACAGTTCGGCCTTCCTGAGGTATACGAAAATGCAGATGTAATGGATAAGCTGATGATTAAACAGGGAGAGCTGCAGGATAAGATTGATGCAGTGAATGCCTGGGAGCTGGATAATAAACTGGAACGCGCTATGGATGCACTGCGCTGCCCTGATCCGGATACAAAAATCGGTGTGCTGTCTGGTGGTGAACGCCGCCGTGTAGCGATGTGCCGCCTGTTGTTGCAAGAGCCTGATGTATTACTGCTGGATGAGCCTACGAATCACCTTGATGCGGAGAGCATCGACTGGCTGGAGCAATTCCTGAAAGACTATAAAGGAACTGTAATTGCCGTAACCCACGATAGGTATTTTCTTGATAATGTTGCAGGGTGGATTCTGGAACTTGACCGTGGTGAAGGTATTCCGTGGAAAGGAAATTACTCTTCATGGTTAGACCAGAAAGCAAAACGCCTGTCGCAAGAAGAAAAAACTGAAAGTAAACGTCAGAAAACACTGGAACGTGAGTTGGAATGGGTACGTATGGCACCTAAAGCAAGGCATGCCAAATCTAAAGCACGTTTATCCAATTATGATAAGCTGGCATCGGAAGATTCTAAAGAAAGAGAAGATAAACTGGAGCTGTTTATTCCCGCCGGCCCAAGGTTGGGAAATGTGGTTATTGAAGCAAATAATGTGACTAAGTCTTACGGCGACAAAATTTTGTTTGAAAACCTGAGCTTCTCATTGCCTCCGGCAGGGATTGTCGGAATTATTGGCCCCAATGGTGCGGGTAAGACTACTCTTTTCCGCCTGATTACTGAGCAGGAAACTCCTGATGAAGGTACATTCAGGGTTGGTGAAACTGTAGCACTGGGATATGTAGACCAGATGCATAATGATCTTGATCCGGAGAAAACGGTGTATGAGAACATTACCGATGGATTGGATAATATTATGCTGGGAAATAAATCGGCTAATGGCCGCGCATATGTATCGAAATTTAACTTCAATGGCGGCGATCAGCAGAAAAAAGTAGGTGTATTATCTGGTGGGGAGCGTAACCGCGTTCACCTTGCAATTACGCTGAAAAAAGGTGCCAATGTATTATTATTGGATGAGCCTACAAATGATATTGATGTAAATACATTGCGCGCACTGGAAGAAGCCCTGGAAAACTTTGGTGGCTGTGCGGTAGTTATCAGTCACGACAGATGGTTCCTTGACCGTATATGTACGCATATCCTGGCTTTTGAAGGTAATTCACAAGTATACTTCTTTGAAGGAAATTACAGCGATTACGAAGAGAACCGCAAAAAACGACTGGGCGATGTTACACCGCACAGACTGAAATATAAAAAACTGGGTTAATGACCTGGTGTTTTGAAGTTGTCTTATAAGGAAATTTGAATCTGAGCATTCAATATTCGAAAAAGCAACGGAGAGGAAAAAGGGACTGTATCATGAATAGTCCCTTTTTCTTTATCTGATATACCGAATTTTTCCTGTTTTTTCTACGGCTTATTTTTTCTTATCGCCAAACTTCTGCAGGCGATAATTGAAACTCAGCAGGAAATACCTGGTGATCTGGTTGTACTTACTATCAGTGATCATATTATCGGTGACAATACGCGTAAGGTTATTCCCCTGGTTCAGCAGATCGAATGCCTGGAGAGAAATAGTGCCCTGTTTATTCTTGAATAAGGTTTTCTCCAGGTTCATATTAATCAGAAAAGGGTTGCCTACATCTAAAGAATATCCTGAATTTATTCTTTTAGACAGATCTACACCGACAGAAAAACTTTTAATTGCAAAGCTGCGCCCATTCAGGTTAAACTGCCATGTTTCTATATTCCTTAACTTAAGGTACTCGATAGAATACTTGTTACTGCTGTAATTGTAGCTTGCAGACCCTGCCAGGGTAAAGTGGCGCTGATTCATTTTGAGCTTCAGGGAATGTGAGAAAGTGATACTCCTGTTCTTATTGAGGTAAAAATTCACATACGAAATGCTATTGTTATAATCCAGTGCACCCCTAAGTTCTGCATTGAACTTATTCCTGGCAAAGGGTATCGCATAGGAATACATACTGCCAAGAGAGTAGGCCCCATTAGAATTCTCAAAACGCGTTTCCTGTTTTAAACTGCCCAGGGTATCGGGTACAAACACCACATTGCTCACTACCTGATCTCTTAAAACAGCACCATTGAAAGCCATCATAAAAACTGCCCCATTGTTAGCATTGCTATGCTGGTAACTGAGTAATCCGGAATGGCTGAAACTGGAACTCAGATTGGGATTACCAATCACAACATTCTGCAGGTTGCTGAGATTCGGAACCGGTTGCAGCTGATAAAAATCTGGTGCACTGCTGGTCCCGGTGTAAACGAACGACAGGTTTTCCCACTCTGAGATACTATAGCTCAGGTTTATAATAGGCGAAATATTGAGTTCGTTATGCTTGATCCTGGTTTCATTTCCCAAATATTGCCCTGTAAGCTGGCTCGGCTGGAGGGTTGCCCCGAGACTATAATTTAACCGGGCCGACTGGTACCGGTAATTTAAAGCGAAGCGGTGCAGCATGAATGAGGAGGAATACAAAGAGCTTAGGGAATCTATCACTGTTGAATTGCCTACACTATTGTTCTCCCGGGTGTATAAACTGTTTTTAGTACTGTTGAGGGAGAAGAAATAGGCGAAATCAATGTTCCTTTTAACCACAGAGTCTTTACTGTACTTCAATGGCTCACTATATCTGAAATCGGCTGTCACACTGTTCGACCTGTTTTCTGTTTCTACAAACCTGTTCACAATTGAATCTATCAGCAGTGTGTCAGCATGCTGATCAAAATAGCTGATTTTGTTCCGTAGTGTTTCATTTACCTGATTGATGCCACTGCTCATTTCAACTCCGGCCGACATGCTCCGGCCTGGCTTGGCCATGCTTCTTGCCCATACCAGGTTGCCGTTTATGGTAGGCAATTCTGTATGGGAGCCGTTATTGCTTAGGAGATCCTGTCGGGTTTGCCCTGTCTGACTGGACAGACTATTGCTGCTCCTGTTTTTATTGGATAATGTGCCCGTAAGCGATGCCTGAAGGTAACTTTTATTGGCTACAGACTGGATATTAAAATTAATTGCATGGTTATTGTCTTCGGAATTCGCCTCCGACTCTGAGTTATTATAAATAGACCTTCCCCCATTATATATTGTTTCAATGTAGGTGAGCTGCCTGGAAAGATTTTTAACATATCCATAGGTATAAGCGGCACTTGCCGTAACACCACTCGCCAGCCTATCCCTGTAATTGATACCGGCATTAGCCAGGGTATTGATACCAGCTTCATTATTTGTATTGTTAGAGCTTGCATTTACACCAACCTGTTTGCTTTCCTGCCATAAGTTACCATTACCCACTAAACCATAACGTTCATTGGTACCTCCACTGGCTCCTATATTTCCAAAGGTGCCCTTATTCTGGCCTTGCTTGGTAACCAGGTTAAGCATTTTTTGCGACTCTCCGGTTTTTATGCCGGTGAAGTTGGCTTCATCACCATAGTCGTTGATAATCTGCAGCTTCTCAATAATATTTGCGGGAAGCTGACTGATAAAATCTTTGACACTGCTGGTGAAAAAATCTTCGCCATTTACACGCAGCTTGATCATTGGCTTGCCCATTGTGCTCACATTACCGTTAGCATCGACTTCCATTCCCGGCAGCTGCCGCAGCAGGTCCTCTACCCTGTCGCTTTCATGTACCTGATAATAGGAAGCGTCGTATTCAATAGTGTCTTTTTTGAGTTTTATGGGATGATCTTTAGCATTGATCACGACCTCGTCCAGGAGGTTGGTTTCGGGATGTAACTGGATTGCACCTAGGGAAAGGGTACTTTGACCGGCTTTATATACATATGTATGTGTATAGGGCTTATAACCAACGCTCATGATCATCAGCGATATGCTATTGCCATTAAACCCGGTGAATATGAAACTGCCTTTACTGTCTGTAATGGTATTCAGCGTGTCCTTATCGGAAATAATATACACATCTGCACCAGCAATAATATCTTTTAGCGAGTCCAGTACTTTCCCTGTGATCCTTCGCTGCGTTTGTGCCTGCAAAGCCGTGCAAACAAGAAACATTGCAGACATTAAAACAATACATTTTAAATGACTCAAACTTCCAGGAAAATTAAAAGACTTCCTCATTCGCTCTGCAATCCTGTTTGATCCGGTTCACAGAAGTATAATCTGTGTAAAAAAAATTCAAACCATCATACCTTTCACAAGTATAATGGCCTGTACGATATTTCATTGAAATCAGGAGGAAGATATAAATATTTTCAGAATTCTGAAAGTATTATATGTTAATCGTTTGAAGATGGAGCAATTTTTTCCGGACGTGGTCCTCTTTTGTAAATTACTAGTCCATTTAAGAAATTGCGAAGTATCTGATCTCCACAGGGTTTAAAGTTAGGATGGTCTTCACTGCGGAAAAATGACCCTAGCTCGCTTTTGGTAACCTTAAAGTTTACCAGCTCCAGAATGTGGATGATATCTTCATTGTTCAGCTCCAGTGCTACACGAAGTTTTTTGATAATGTCATTATTACTCATAAAATTACATTGCTATTTCTATTTTAACCTTCTTATTCTTGATCTTCTCATTGGTTAATGCAGTAAGTACCTTATTTACCATTTTCCGCTTTACCGCTACATAAGAGCTTTGATCTTTTACCTCTATTAATCCTACGTCTTCTTTTTGTAATCCTCCTTTTTTTAAGAGAAGACCTACAATGTCGATCTTATTGACTTTGTCTTTTTTGCCGGCAGCGATGTATAAGGTTTGCCACTGACTGTCTTTAGGGAGTTCATATTGCCCCTTGAGGTTTTCCAGTTCTATATCGCCTTTCAGGAATGGGTATTTTTCATCATCAGCAATCATTAAATACGCAGTGCCTTTGGCATTCATGCGGGCAGTACGGCCATTGCGGTGCAGAAAAGCATCTTCAGTGTAAGGTAGCTGGTAATGGATAATATATTCCACTTCAGGAATATCCAGGCCACGCGAAGCAAGGTCTGTGGTGATCAGGATTTTTATGCTTCCATTTCTGAATTTCAGCAGGGCACGCTCACGTTCGTCCTGCTCCATACCGCCATGAAAAATGTCGTGCGCCAAGTCCTTATCTATCAAGAGATCACTGATCCTGTCGACCGTTTCCCTGTGATTGCAGAAGATAAGTGTTGTTTTATTTCCTATTTTACAGATCAGCTCGAACAAAGTATCCAGCTTGTCTTCAGCAGTAGTCATTACCTTTTTGAGCTTCAGATCGGGTACAACCTTTACATCTTTCAGAAAGTCTATGTTCAGGGGAGCATTGACACCTGTGAAATCAGGAATAACATCCATTGCCGTAGCAGAAGTCAATATCCGCTGTTTCAAAGATTTTAAGTTGCCAATAATATAGGCCATATCTTCCTGGAAGCCGAATTCCAATGCTTTATCAAACTCATCGAGCACCAATGTCGTTATTGCCGATTCATCGAAGTTCTCTTTTCTTAAGTGGTAGGCTATCCTTCCCGGTGTGCCAATCAATACCGCAGGAGGTTGTTCAAAGTTGTTGCGCTCTGTTTTAACAGGGTGGCCTCCATAACAGCAATTGACTTTGAAGCCTGTGCTCATTTGCTTGAATACCTGTTCAATTTGTAAGGCAAGTTCCCTTGAAGGGACAAGAATCAAAGCCTGCACGCCCTTAGTATCAGCGTTAAGGTTTTCTAAAACAGGCAATAAAAAGCCGATGGTTTTACCGGAGCCTGTTGGCGCCAATAAAACAATATCTTTCCCTTTTGCCGCAGCGGCCACAGCAGCTTGCTGCATTTCATTGAGGGATTTGATCTTTAAATTGTCCAGTACCTTTTCTAACATCATGCTGCAAAGATAAGGGAATTAAGCTAAGAATGGCCTCAAAAGCTTTAAGGCAAAATTATCCTGCTCAGCAATGCCTGCAATGAGCGGTCACAGCCTTTTCATCGCATCCTCATTTCCCAGTTTTTTATTAGGAGATTTAATAGTTGTTTTACCAAATTTATGCCCAATCTGAGAGCTGCGAGGTCCAATCCGGCGTTCACCTAAATCATGTTATGCTTTTATATTGCTGGCAAACTCTATTTTTTGACCCGTTAAGCCAACAAATCCCGGTATGAGTTGTTCTAATTGTTTACACAATACATATCATCAGATTAATGGATAGACATACTTATCAAACAGGCATCATCGGAAACTGCGCCTTTCTGGCACACATAAATAAAAACACGAATGTAGACTGGTTATGTTGGCCGCGATTTGACAGTTCTTTTGTATTTGGCGGCATATTGGACCAGGAAAATGGAGGAGAATTTTCTATTCTTCCTGAAGGTGAATATAACTCGGACCAGTACTATCTGGAAAATACGAATATACTGGTTACTGAAATCAGCAATGAGGAAGGCAAATATAAGATTACAGATTTTGCACCCCGTTTTTACCAATATGAGCGGTACTAAACCACTGATGCTGATCCGTAAAATTGAACCTTTAGAAGGAAACCCAAGGATTAAAGTGAGCTGTAATCCTACGTTTGATTATGGTGCAGGGGCACAGAAAAGCTCAAGGGGGAGCAATCACCTTATTTTTACCGGAGCTGAAAACTATATGCAGCTGAGCACGAATATCTCTCTTTCTTATATTGTAGATGAGAAGCATTTTGCGTTGAATGAAACGAAATATATCATCCTCACCTACGGATATAACCTGGAGGCGCCAATAGAAAGTACCGCCGAACGCTTTTTAATAGAGACTAAAAAATACTGGAGAACATGGATCAAGCATTCTACTATTGCAGGCTTCCATCAGGCATTAGTCATCCGTTCTGCCCTGGTCCTGAAAATCCACCAGTATGAAGATACAGGGGCAATAATTGCAGCCAGCACAACAAGCCTGCCTGAGTCGCCCGGAAGTACACGCAACTGGGACTATCGTTATTGCTGGATGAGGGATACCTATTACGTGATTACAGCGCTGAACCATATTGGTCATTTCGAGGAAATGGAGCGGTATTTCAACTATGTTACCGATATCTCTTTCAGTGAGGATGAGCGCTACCAGCCGCTGTTCGGTATTGCCGGGGAAAGAGTCCTTACGGAGCGCATCCTGACGAACCTGAAGGGATATATGGGCAACCAGCCTGTGCGCGTAGGTAACCAGGCTTATGAGCATATTCAGAACGACATCTACGGACAAGTTCTCATCTCCATGCTGCCGCTATATACTGACAACCGCTTTATTCTTAGTGAACGTAAAGACTCTACAAAATGGCTGGATTACCTGCTTAGAAAGATTGAACATACCATAGATGAGAAAGATGCAGGAATCTGGGAGTTCAGAAACCTGGCCAATATGCATTGTTATACCAACCTGTTCCAATGGGCAGGAGCAAAAGCAGCATTAAAAATGGCAAAGACTATAGGTAACCAGGAATTTGAAGACCGCGCTAAGGCATTGATGGATCGTGCAGCGGTACATATCGAGGCCTGTTACGACGAGGAACGAAAAGTGTATAACCATGCTGTTGGCAGTGACCACTTAGATGCCAGTACGCTACAGCTTATCCTGATGAATTATCTTGACCCAGATTCACAGAGAGCAAAAGACCATTTGATTGCATTAGAAAATGAACTGAAAGGCGAGAATGGGTTATTTTACCGTTACCGCCATACGGATGATTTCGGTAAACCCAAAACCACGTTCCTGATCTGTGCTTTCTGGTATGTTGAAGCCTTAGCTATTGTTGGCAGGGTCGACGATGCGGTAGAAGCTTTTGAATCATTAGTGGGCTATGGAAACCACCTCGATCTGTTTGCTGAAGATGTGGATGAGAAAGACGGCAGTCAGTGGGGCAATTTTCCACAGGCTTACAGCCATGTGGGATTGATGAATGCAGCGCATAGGATTGCTATTAAACTAGACAAGCCTGTTTTCTTTTAGCAATGGACTTTACAAGTATCATGCTTGTTTGATTACCAACAGGCTTGTTTAATTAGCAACAAGCTTATTTAATTAATAACAGGTTTAAAGAGAGTGTTCAATATGAACTTATTTGGATAGCAAAGTAAAAAGCTCCGGTGGTGTTAAGATCAATAATGATGTTAACACCACCGGAGCTTTTAATTATTTTGAATCTTGTAGCCCTATCTTAAAGCTACTTTAACAGCTTTAAGATTTAGGTAGCCGCTAAGCCGTTGCCGGAGATTTTTGATATAAAGTTTTCAAGAAGCCTCTTACTTCAGCAAAGTTCCTGAGGTAATAATTTGCGGCAGAGATGTTACTTCCTACCTTGATGGTATACGCTTCAGGCGGCAATGCTTTAAAAATATCCTCATCTGTATGGTCATCACCAAAGGCAATTATAAAATCAGGACTATTACCATGCAGCCAGTTCAATGCTGCTTTACCCTTATTGACTTCTATATTTTTAAACTCTATCACCTTATTTCCCGGCATCATCTGTAAACCTTTATTGGCGACAGTAACCCGGAGGTGATTAATGATTTCATTGGCACGTAATTCGCCAAGCCCTTCTTCCGCTTTCCGGTAATGCCATACCAGCGAGTAGCTTTTGTCTTCAATAAATGCACCTGGTGTACGGTCGGTATAAGTATCGAGCACAGCGCTGACTTCTTTTTTCCATCCATCCGTTAACAGTGGCAGTGATCTCCACTCCTCCAGGTAATGTTTTTGCCATGCCCCATGTTCTGCTATCAGGTCGAGTTTTAAATGACCAAACCATTCTTCAAGCGTTTCATGCCGTCTGCCACTGATGATGACGACTCTATTTGCGGGGTCGTCGGACAGTTTAGTAAGGATATCATATAATTCGGGATCCGGCGACGCCCTTTCAATGTCGGCATTGAACCCCACCAGGGTACCATCATAATCTAAAAAGATAAACCTGTCCTTCGCCGCACTATAATCCCTTCCAATCTGTTCTGTGACCGCTTTAACAGCATGTTTCGTTAACAGTGATTCCTGCATTTGCCTTACTTCATCTAATTTATCCATAAAATTCTTCACCCATAGGTGTATATCAAATTTCTTTACAATGCCACGCATGACACTCATACGGGCTTTTTGCTCTTTAACAGGCATATCTATTGCCTGAACAATAGCGCGCATCACTTCACCGATATTATTGGGGTTAACGATAATAGCATCGTTCAGTTCTTTTGAAGCACCAGCCATTTCACTTAAGATCAGTACTCCGGTATTATCGACCCTGCTGGCTACATATTCCTTACTGACAAGATTCATGCCATCGCGCATAGGCGTAACCAGGCAAATATCTGCGGTAAAATAAAGGGCAGATAAAAACTCAATAGGATAAGAACGGTAAAAATAATGAACCGGCAACCAGTTTAAAGTCCGGAAACGGGCATTGATATTGCCCACCAGCTGGTCGATCTGTTCTCTAAGCTCTTTGTATTGCGGCACAGTATCCCTCGAGGGAACCACAATCATATACAATGATAACTTATCTACATATTCGGGATGTACCTGCAGCAGTAGTTCATATGCCTGTAGCCGCTGTATGATGCCCTTACTATAATCAAGCCTGTCTATGGTCAGAATAACTTTATGATCCTGCATAGCGTCTTTAAACGATGCGATATGCTCTTTTACCAGTGGAGTGCTAACCAGGCCTTCAAACTTATCGGCATCTATGCCCATAGGGAAAGATTCGACAACAATCTGCCGGTCTTTATAGGTAATCACATTATCAGCAATTTTTGCAGATGAGAGCCTTGATGCAGCGCTAAGGAAATGCCGTACGTCGTCGAATGTATGAAATCCGAGCAGGTCGGCACCAAACATACCGTGAATCAGCTCTTCACGCCAGGGGATTAGCCTGAAAATCTCATAAGATGGAAAAGGGATATGCTGGAAAAACCCAATAGTTACATTAGGTTGTGCCTTTCTTATCATACAGGGCAACAGCAAAAGCTGGTAATCGTGGACCCATACCGTATCACCTTCATCAATGTGTGCTGTTGTTACTTCCTTAAATTTGTTGTTTACACTTTGGTAGGAGTCCCAATAGGTCTGTTCGAAATTGGCGTAAGTAATCATATAGTGGAATACAGGCCATAGCACTTCATTTGAGAAGCCTTCGTAATAGAGGTTGATTTCATCGGCGCTTAGGAATACCGGGATAAGATTTAATCCCGCAAGTTGTTGTGTAACTTCTTCCTGCCGTTCTTCGGGCACTTCGATTCCCGGCCATCCTATCCAGATGTTATCGCCTTTTTTATAAACGGAGCCTAGTCCCGTGGCTAACCCTCCTTCACTGGGACTGAGGATATACTCTCCTTCATTTTCAACGATTTTAACGGGCAATCGGTTTGAGATGATGATTGTTTTGTTTACCATATTATACTATAAACAACGGAAAAGAGTTAAGTTTTGTTTTAATAACGACGATTTAGCGCAAAAAAACGGACATTATTACCATTCAGCATGCCGCGGTAGAAATGTTGACAACAGATTGATTGTTAGTAAATAAACAATAATTATTTAATGTATCTTTAACATAATCAACCTAATTTTAGGAAACCTGATTATAGGTTGTTTATTTAACACCTTTAACGTATGACCTGGAAAAAATTCAATGGCGAAGTTATCCATTCGTCGATTCTGGAAGAAGTAGAAAAGGCCATCATCAGGGAATCTGAAAAGGGCTACCATTTAAAAGTATGTGTAGGCACCGACTCGCAGGTGAAAGGTCCGCATACCGATTTTGCCACAGTAATTGTATTGCTGAGGGAGCACCACGGCGGATTTATGTATATCCACCAGGAAAAGACTTCACAAAAGATGAGCATTAAGGAGCGGATGCTCCTGGAAGTGCAGAAGTCTATTGAAACAGCTTATTCGGTATGCGACCTGCTGGACATGTATGATGTAGACCTGGAAGTACATGCCGACATCAATACCAACCCGATGTTTAAGTCGAACAAAGCATTAAATGAGGCCATGGGCTATATTTTGAGCATGGGTTTCATTTTTAAAGCTAAGCCTGAAGCCTTCGCCAGTTCTACCTGTGCGGATAAGATGGTGCACTAAAATTGCAGCCATAACGTATTACCAGTTTTTGGTGGAAACAGAGGCTTTAACTTTTGGCTGGACAACTATTTTCTTTTCTGAGGCAAGGAAATCCTTGAAGCCGGCTGCAAATAGGCTGGACTGCGCTGTCGTTGCCGAGATATAAGAATCCCACTCTGTGCCACTCAATTTCCCGGGGTCGTTTTCCAAAGGCGTACCTTTATTTGTTGAAGGTACAAAGTTAGCATAACGATCTCGTTTATAAAGAATAAATACAAAGTCGGAAATCCAGAACCTGTACTTGCCTTCTTTAATTTCAAAGACAAAGTTATACGAGACTTCGCCCGAGGGGCGTGTAAGTACGAAGGCTGTTTTGCTGATCAGGAATTTACCGTTCGCAGCAATCCGGTCGGCCGTGATTTTAACGGCAGACAGTTTTTTCATTTTCAAAAATGCTGATGCCCTGCTGCGCAATGAATCTGCGGGAATTTGTTTGGCTTCCACAACTTCATAATGGATATATTTCCCACGTTCATCAAGAGGCATCTGCTCATCCTTAAGATTTGTCTGCGCGAAAGACAGGGTGCTAAAAAGGGCAACCTGTAAAAATAAAAACCCACCAGATCGAATGATCTGGCGGATTGAGTAACGATTATTTAATTTAAAAGGCATATACTGCTGCTAGAGAAAATTGAGAAGCACTTTTAGTAGGGTCATTATTCTTTTTCATGAATTGCTCTGATGAGCCATTGTCAAACCTTACCTCTGGTATAAAGGTTAAGCCACCAGCTTTTACATTTCCGGATACAGTAATGGCAAATACTGATTCGCCAGGAGCCACGCCAGAAAGCGTGCTGGCATTAAGGTCATCTTTAGTTTTGAAATACTCCCCTCTTAAGCCCAGTGAAAAGCTCGAGGTAAATGCATTCTGTAAATACAATGCCCCACCACTATATCCCCCGTTATCATTTGTAACAGAGTAAGTAGCTGCATTTAAACCTACTTTAACACTTTCAGTTACCTGGTATGCAGTAGTCAGGTCAAATATTGATCCTGTTCCTGTTGCACCCGCTGCTCTGCCTGATAGTACGTTTAAATAGGCTGTCCACCCTTCAACAGGCGAAAGTGTAAGCTGTGCACCAACGTGTGAAACACCATTAACATCTTTATAAACAT
>JAATFQ010000232.1 GCA_015655115.1 Sphingobacteriales bacterium | reverse complement strand
CTCGGTCACAAAGGGAGGATTACCAAACATATCCAGCAGCACCCAATACTGAAATGCCCGGAGGAATCGTGCTTCTGCACGGTAGTGGCGGATATCATCGGCATCGGCGCCGCTGATATTACGGCTGCTGATTTTTTCATCCGTAGATTCACGGATAAATTCATTGGCAGCAGTGATCTGGTACATACTACGGCTGTAGAGGCCTCTGATCAGTATATTTGTGGAGGTCCAGTTCATTACGTGGAAGTCCTGCAGTCCTGGATCATTCCAAACAATTGCGGCCTCATCTGTAGTCAGCTCCTGCAAATTCCAGAACAGGCGCAAAAAGTCTGATGTTCCCTGGTCTATTCCACCTATATCACCTGCAGCAGCATCGGGACCAAGGTTTCCGGTAAGTGCAAAACTCCCGTAAACTTTAGCCATCACCTGTTTATATCCGGCTGGTGAATTATAAGCCAGGTCTGCTGTTATAGCATTAGTTGGCGTACGATCCAGATCTTTCTTACATCCGGCCGTCAGGATAGCGAGGAATGAAAAGATATATATATAATTTAATGTCTTCATGTTATTAAAATCTAGGTAAGGCTTATTAAAAATCAAGGTTAAGGCCTAATACAAACGTTCTTGGACGGGGATAAAAGTTATTATCAATACCTGTGCTGATTTCCGGGTCCAGGCCTGTATAGTTAGTAATTACAAATACATTCTGGCAGTTCGCATTCAGGCGCAGAGCGATATTATTTTTCGGACCGAATATTTTCCCTGCATTATAGGCGAGGCCAAGGTTATCCATTCTGAGGAAAGAAGCATTTTCAACATAATAATCGCTCAGGTATTGGTTGTTATCAAACCCGGATTTATAAATCTCCGTACTTACATTGCCCAGATAGCCTGCAGGATTAAGAATATTCCTCGTTACGCCAATATTTGCCTTGGTATTGTTGTATACATAATTGCCAAGGTTGGAACGTAAAACGGTAGATAATGACCATTTTTTATAACTGACCTGTGTGCTGAAGCCCATAATAAATTTCGGCGCTGAAGATTTGAAACGGTAAAGGTCACTTTCATTGATCTGATTGTCGCCATTAAGATCCTCATAAACACCTTCCTTGGGCTTGCCATCCGTATCATACACCTGTCTGTATAAATAAAACGAATTAGTATTATAGCCAACGGAATTGATTTGAACTGTATTACCGGTACCTCCCGAAATTGCGCCAGTCAGCACTCCCGGAAAGGAAGGATTGGCTATGGTGGTGAGATTAGTGATCTTATTCTTATTGTATGTAAAGTTAAAGCCCGCATCCCAGCTGAAATCAGTGTTTTTAACTATTGCGGCATTGATACTGAATTCCAATCCTTTATTTTCAATATTGCCGACATTAGTAATGATGGTGTTGTTAAAATTGGAACCCAGAGGGATAGGGATATTGCTTAGCAGGTCTTTTGTCTTTTTAAAGTAAACGTCAAAACTTCCATTGATCCTGTTGTTTAAAAATCCAAAATCAAGTCCCCCGTTATAGGTAGCTGTCTGTTCCCATTTTATAGATGTATCATAGGCTGCAGGCGCATACATTCCATAAAATGTATCGCCAAGCTGATACTTCGCTGCGGCTGCACTTAGCGAATAAGTAGGCAGATAGGAATAATATGGGATACCGTCCTGCTGACCAGTAACACCATAGCTCAGTCTTAATTTCAGGTCACTTAATACCTTCGCATTTTTCAGGAAGGATTCTTCATTTATTCTCCATGTAAATGCTGCTGAGGGGAATACACCCCATCTGTTCTCAGGAGCAAACTTCGAAGATCCATCGGTACGTATGGAACCTGCAAAAATATATTTTTCATCGAACGTATAAATCAGACGTCCGTAGTAAGAGAGTAAAGTGTACTGAGGTTTGTCAAATGGAAAAGCCGGCTCCGAACCTGCCACGATTCCGCCATTGGCATTCTTGCTAGGGTAATAGAATATTTTGGTGAGGTAATCATAATATCCATAACCGGCAGTGGCATTGATATTGCTTTTTATAGACTTCAGGTCTTTGGTATAATTGAGGTAAAACTCAGCTACTTTATTATTTACATTCTGTTGATACTGGTTATCAAGGCCGTTTACGTCGAAATTCTGAGCCGCTATTGCGGGCACAAAGGTGGTGCCTTTACCATTTGACACATCGTACCCAAGATTAAGGTTGGCGTGAAGCTCTGGCAAAAAGTGCATGGAATAGTCAAACTGGACATTGCCATAACTGCGTTTCACTTTACTTTTGTCAGTTTTCAGCGCGAGCAGCGCTACAGGATTTCCCGGTGCATTCGGATTGGGAACAGAGACACCATCATCGCTTGTATTGATCCATTCAAAGTAGTTACCAAAACTATTTTTTTCGTACACAGGCTGTGTGGGGTCAAAAGATACCGCGGCGCCTATAGCTCCCTGGTTGGCAAAACGGGAATCCGTTAATGCGCCTTTCAGGTTGATATCAATTTTTAGGTGGTTATCGAACAATCTGGGGCTGATACTGACCGCACCGCTGCTGCGCTGTAATTTATCGGTGATCAATACACCTATCTGATTAAGGTTCCCTGCGGAAACACGGAATGGTATATTTTTATAAGCGCCTGAAACACTGAGATTGTTATCAGCACCCATGGCGGTCTGGTATATTGCATCCTGCCAATTTGTATTAGCTGTGCCGAGCAGGGATTTCTGCAGATCGGAACCATTTGCATTTACATATTCACGGAACTGATCTGCCGTTAATATATCCATCTGTTTACCTACTTTATTTGCAGAAAACTGGCTGCTGAAATTAAATACAGGAGTACCTGCTTTACCTTTCTTGGTGGTGATCAGTATTACGCCATTAGATGCTCTCGAGCCATATATTGCAGTAGCAGAAGCATCTTTAAGGACGGTAAAGGTTTCTATATCGTTTGGATTGATTAAACTTAAGGGATTAGATGCACCAGAGATGGCGTTATTGCTGAGAGGTACACCATCTACTACAATCAGCGGGTCGTTACTTGCTGATAAAGAAGCACCTCCTCTTACACGGATTACACTTCCTGACCCTGGGGCACCGCCATTCGACGTAATGCTGACACCCGGTACTTTACCGGCAATAAGCTGTTCGGGTGAGGTGATGCTTCCCTTCTGGAAGTCTTTAGAGGTTACCGTAGAAATAGCCCCGGTAATATTCTTTTTTTGCTGAGAACCGTAACCTATAACAACAACTTCATTCAGCCCGGTAGCAGTGGGCTTAAGGCTTACCTTCATTTTTATATCTCCGGCACCTACATTTACTGTCTGCTGAAAATTCTGATACCCTGTAAATCTAACGATGACTACGGTAGTGCCGGGCTTCAGATTAGCCAATTTAAAGTTACCGTTATTATCTGTGGCTGTGCCTCTTTCTCCTGCTATTACTGAAGCGCCAGGAAGAGGAAGCCCGGCCTCGTCCACAACTTGTCCGCTGATGCTTCCATTCTGAGCATAAACGAACTGTGCACAAAAAATAAGCAGCCACAACAGTGTTGTTTTTAAATAGAAATGTTTCATTGATTTGGTTTAGTGATTTGGTTAGAATAAGTAACGGTTACAATATTACGGTCTGCAGGACGTTTAAACGTTGCTCAAATCAGCATATAACTAGTTCAAATCATCATTTTTTCGTACATTAAATATAATTAGAGAATTATAACCTGCTTAACGATTAAAACCATTATTATTGATCTTTTTGCCCAGTATAATTTACAGATGAGAGTTTTCAAACTTATAGTCAATTGCCACCGTTCCCCACTTCTACGTTTTCCATATATGAGCTTATTACAACCATTACGTTTATTGCTGGCTATATATTCACAGCCGCGTATACGTTTACTGGCCGTATATTTACTGCAGCGTGTATATTCATCACTCTTAGCTGTATGTTTAATCCTGCCAGCATGTTTACTGTTGCCTGCATGGTCAATTGCTCAGTCGCGCAACATCACCTTTAGCCATATCAATTACGAACAGGGCTTATCCAATAGTACGATAGAAAGTATTACGCAGGATCACCGGGGCTTTATCTGGCTGGGCACACGGGATGGACTGAATTTATACGATGGCAAGCAGATGACGGTATTCCGTCATGTCAATAATCAGGCAAACAGCATCAGCGACAATTACATCAAATATTTATATGAAGACAGGAACAAAGTACTATGGATCGGCACAATTGATGGATTAAACCGCTATAATGAGGACACAAAAACCTTTACTACTTACCTGCACCATCCGGCCGGCGGCTCTGCTCTTCCTGGTAATAGTGTAAATTGTATACTGGAAGATCATTGCCAGAATCTTTGGGTAGCGACAGGCAACGGGGGACTAAGTGTACTGGACAGGAAAACTGGTAAATTTTCCAGTTTCAGACATAACGGGGCCAGAGCCAGCCTGAGCAGTGACACTGTTAATTATATCTTTCAGGATCGTAACAAACGGATATGGATAGGTACTGCCAAAGGTCTGGACTGCTATATGCCAGAAAAAAAAACATTCATTAATTATCTTAAAGGGCTGCAGCTGAATGTCAAAGCTATACAACAGGACCGCAATGGCGACCTATGGTTGGCAACTGCAAATAATGGGCTCCTGCGGTATCGTCCATCTACAAATACTTATATCGTTTATCAGCATGATGACAGCAAACCCGGAAGCCTGGGAAACAACATGGTGCTTAGCCTGTTGATTGATAAGAAAGGAACGTTATGGACGGGAACAATAAACGGAGGACTTAATATTTTCCATGAGCAAACACAGACATTTACTCAATATACTTATGAACCGGGAAAAATTACCGGTATATCTCAGCGTACTATTTCTTCTATCTATCAGGATAGGCAAGGTATCTTCTGGGTGGGCACGCATCGCGGCGGAGTAAACTTATACCATCCGAATGCTAAAAAATTCGCCGTTTACCGCCAGGAGCAAGCCGGAAAGGGCTTAAGCTATAATGATGTAAAATGTTTCGAAGAAGATGAAAAGGGAATGATATGGGTTGGAACGGATGGCGGCGGACTCAACTTATTTGACCCTAAAAAGCAAACTTTTGAAACATTTAAAAATCATGTTAATGATCCCTCTAGCCTCGCTTCTGATGCAGTGCTGGACTTAAAAGAGGATAACCGGAAACGATTATGGATAGCTACCTGGGGAGGCGGATTGAACCTGATGAATGCCCCGGGATCTTTTAGCAGGTTTATGCATGACGTGCATAATCCGAATAGCATCTCATCAAACTTTGTACAATACATTTATCAGGACAGAAAAGGACAGCTATGGGTGGGCACGTATTTCGGAGGCCTCAATCATTTCGATCCGGAAACCAAAAAATTCCGGCGGATGTATGCCGACCGTTCCGACAGATCCCTTTTAAAAGGTAACAACATATTGGCTATTAATGAGGATGCAGGGGGCAATTTATGGGTAGGCACCGATGACGGGGGACTAAATTGCCTGCGGCACAAAACACAGCGTTTTGAGTATTATTTTGATCAGGAAGCGCGAAAACCGGATATAAGGGTGATTTTTATCGATCATAAAAACAGGATTTGGGTGGGGCAGTCCGGACTATACCTTTATAATCCGGCAACAAACCGATTTAATTTATTTACCAGCCAGGCGGGCTTAGGGCATCAGTTCATTAAAGGGATAACAGAAGATAAGCGTGGTAACTTATGGGTATCTACTGCCAACGGATTGGTGAGGGTCAATCCTGAAAACAAAAAGGTAAATCTGTACAACACCAGTGATGGACTGCAGGCTATGGAATTTGAGGTCAATGCGTATCTTAAATCACGTAGTGGGGATATGTTTTTTGGTGGTATCAACGGATTTAATATTTTTAATCCGGATGAAATCAAAGAAAACAAGTATATCCCTCCTGTTTATCTCACAGGGTTTCAGATTTTCAATAAGGAGATCAATCCGTTCAGCGCTAACTCTCCGCTTAAAAAAGATATCAGCATAACTGCGGCTGTAAAACTCAACTACCTGCAGTCGAGTATATCTTTTACTTTTGCGGCTCTTAATTTTGAAGCACCTGAGAATAACCGCTATGCATATAAATTGATAGGTTTCGATAGAAACTTTAATTATACCAGCACAGAAAATAAAGCAAACTACACTAACCTAAGTCCGGGGGAATATACTTTTGTAGTCAAGGCAGCCAATAACGACGGAATCTGGAATAATAAGGGTACCGAAATTCAAATCATCATCAGTCCGCCATGGTGGCTTACCTGGTGGTTTAAACTATTACTGTTCACTATTTTAGCAGGCAGCATCTATATATTTATGAGATACCGCCAAAATCTGCATGTTAAAAAGCTTGAAGAGATTAAAAGAGAAGAAGTTCACCAGTTGCAGCTCCAGTTTTTCACGAATATATCGCATGAATTCAGAACCCCACTTACATTGATACTAGGGCCGCTGGAGAAATTGCAGCATGAAGCCGCAGATAGCGTAAAGGCTCATGCCTATCAGATCATGTACAGGAATGCAAAGCGGCTGATGAATCTCATTAATGAGCTAATGGACTTCAGAAAGGCTGAGTCAGGCACCCTGAAACTAAACGTTACACCAGGGAATATATCTGTGTTCCTAAGAGAGATCACAGATGAATTCAGCTTATGGGCAGCACAAAAAAATATAACTTTCACAGTCGAAAATGATAACTCCACTGATGAAGATATTTACTTTGACCGGCAAATTTTTGAGAAAGTATTACTTAACCTGATTAATAATGCCTTTAAATACACAAATGATGGCGGCCATATTAAAATCGGCCTGTTTTTTAAAGAAGAGGATTTTCAGCCTTCATTAAAAAATGAATTGAAGATTACCAATGAGTATAAGGCTATAAGATATGCTTATATTCTTGTGGCCGACTCAGGAATTGGGATTTCAGCAGAATCTATCAGGCATTTATTCCAGCGGTATTACCGGATCACATCCACGCACCTGGGCTCTGGTATTGGCCTCGCGTTTGTAAAGACGCTTACCCTGCTACATAAAGGATATATAAAAGTATACAGTGAGCGCAACAAGGGCACCGAGATTATCATCGCACTGCCTGTGGATCAAAATGATTATAGTGCTGACGAACATTGGATACGCGATAAAACGGTATTGCCGGAAAACTTCAATATCGAAAACTATCCTGTCTTTAATGATGAGACAGCAATGGAGAGAACTGTGCAGGCGACTTTCCAAAATTCAAAATACATTCTACTTGTAGAGGATAATATTGAGCTGCGTACGTTTATTAAAGAATCACTGAGTCCGCATTATACCATTATCGAAGCTAAAGATGGTGCTGAGGGACTATTGATGGCAAAGGAGCATTATCCAAATCTGATTATCAGTGATATTATGATGCCAGTGATGAATGGCATTGAATTATGCCGGAACATTAAAAAAGATGAACTGACGAGGCATATCCCTTTTATCCTGCTGACAGCGAAAGACGCATTGGAATCTAAACTGGAAGGTGTAGAATCGGGTGCCGACTTCTATTTTTCGAAGCCTCTGAGTATCCATCTGCTGCTGCTGACACTGAGGAACATATTTATACAACAGGACAAGCTGAAGGAGCGCTACACTTCGGCGCATCAGACAGAGATCAAAGAAATTGTACATAGCAATAAGGATAAACAGTTTATCGATCAGCTGGTGAATGTGATCGAGGCGGAATTAAGTGACTCCAATTTCGATGTAGACCGCTTATGTGTTGAGCTTCATATGAGCAGAACAAAATTATATGAAATGATAAAGCGGCTGACAGGTCAGTCTATCATAGAATTTATACGTACAGTGAGGTTGAACAAAGCAATGTACATCATGACGCACGAGGATATTTCTATTTCTGAAGTAATTTTCAGGGTCGGCATACAAACCCAATCCTATTTCACCAAAGCATTTAAAAAAGAATTCGGAAAAACACCAAGCCAGTTTTTAAATGAGCTGAAAAAATAAGGTGGTCCGTTTGTCCCGGCATGGGATATGCCGGGGGATCTTCATAGTATCCTAATAAAGAATTTTAACCCTTAGTGCTTTTAGTCCTGATATTCCCTGCAGATCTTCAATATCAAACTGTTCAAGTCCTCCATCGAGCAAGCCATTCTTCTGCAGCTGCGCCACATAGCCGCGGTATTCCTGTTCATCGGCATCACTGGAATAGACTATGGTCAGTTTTCCTGCCGCTGTGATCCTTTCTTGCGTGTCCTTAATATTCGCTTTGTCAATCCGCTTTTTCACAATTTCAAAACGCGCATTATAAGTGCCATCTACGTCAAACCGCTTCTCATCCATTCTGAAGCGTATGGAAATAGTACCACCATAAACCAGTACCAATGAGGTGACTTCCAGTGGATAGGGTAAACATGGTTTTAAAGCATAATGTGCAGCCTCCATATTGCACAGCACCTTTAATTGCCATAATCGCAGTTCATGCAGTTTAGACAGGTCAAAGTCCAGCAATGGTGCTATAGATTTGCCTATATAAAGGTTATGCTCTACCCCGTCTGTTTTAAAACGTTCATAATAATGCGGAAAAGCGGCCTGTGCTCCTACTTGTTTCTTATCTATAATATGGGCCATTTTCTCGTTGATCATAGAAACTGTTTTCTCATATTTGCGTCTGTAAGTATAGAAACTTCCGGTCCTCTTGCTCGTTTCTGCCAGGTATTCGTTTATCTCCGGCAACCATTGCTGACCGGTGATTGCTATTAACGCTCTCAATCGCTGATGTAGTCCTCCTTCAAGGTAATTACTGATCAATTGCTCTGTACTTGCCTGTACAGTATACTCCATCTGGCTGATGAAATGTTTCAGCTGTACACATTCTTCCTCAAAAGAAACGCTGGTATTTAATTTTTCCAGCAGCAACAGTAAGGCATCAAGCTGGTTTTTAAGATCAATCTGAACGCTTGAATTCCGTGATTCAGAGGATCCCTTGATATCTACCTGCCCATACAGTGGATAGACGTCTTTGAACACAACCTCTTTCAGTACATATTCATCTTCATCTCTGCGGCGTTCCAGATAGCGTATAGCTTCTTCCCTGAACTTCCAGTATACACTGGGATGAATAGTTGTATAGTTCTCCTGGATAACTGCCTGCAACTGATTTTGAAACTCGCCCACCAACCGCTCAATACTTTCTGTAAGGAAAGGCATAGCTACAGCCAGCTTATTGGCATTTACACTATTCAATTCTTTTACGCGTGGCGATACCAGCTCCAGAATGCCCATCAGCACGCCATTTTTTACTACCGGTGCAAGAATAAAGCTTTTGATATTTTTAGACTTTAAAATTATAGTGAGACGGCTTTCCGGGTTTTCCAGTAAGTACTTATCTGTATCCGACACGGCAAAATATGCCTTAGAATCCATCAGGTGCTGGTATGAATCCGGACAAAGAATATCTCCGGTGTCCCATTGCTCTTCATCCGGCAGGATATAGCTTTTCATT
>JAATFQ010000039.1 GCA_015655115.1 Sphingobacteriales bacterium | reverse complement strand
ATTGTCATACGATACGATCAGGCAACTGTTTTAGATGATGTATAGCGGTTGAGTTTTTAAAGCGGGATCTGGCAGTCATTTCATAAAATGACGTTAAATAATGTTAATTTATCAGCAATCTGCCGGCTATAAAATACTTTTGTAAAGCAAGGTGTTTTCAGCCTCTGCTTTACAAAATGAAACCGAAAACTCTGTCTGTACCCATTCTGATCTTCCTTTCAGGCTTTTTTTACTATCCTGCCTTTGCACAGGATGACGTCAACATTTGGGCGAAAGACCCCATTACGGTAGACGGGAATTCGTCTGAATGGCATGAACCCCTGAATAACTATAATTCTGATACTAAACTGGCATTTGCACTGGCAAATGATCAGGATAATATTTACCTGATCATCGAGTCGCTGGATTTAGAAACGACAAAGAAATTACTGACCGGTGGCCTTACCTTAACGGTAAATACCAGCGGCAAGAAAAAGGAAGGACTTAAGCTCGTGTTTTTAGGGATGAACAATGGACCGCACCCTGGTGGGCCACATCCGCAGGGCCGGGATAGCATTGCGGCGCTTAAACGGGCAAGGGATGACGACGGAGGAGGAATGCCGGGACTGAAGATGATCCAGGTGTCTGGCTTTAAAAGTATTCCTGCCGGCGGACTGCCTATCCCAAATCAGCAGGGTATCCAGGTGGCTGCGGCCTTCAATAAACAGCGGGATTATATCTGTGAGCTGGCTATTCCTATGGCTCTGCTGGATTTTAATGGGAAAGCACCTAAAGCTATAGCCTACAATATAAAAATTAATAGCGGGGGAGGGCCAGGTAAAAGAGATATGGAAGGCGGACATAGACCACATGAAGGTGGCGGAATGGGCGGCGGACAAAAGCCTCCTGGAGGAGGTGGCGGCGGTCATGGTATGGGTGGACACGGTGGCGGTGATGGCATGGGTGGATCAGAGCGGACGGAAACTAAAGCCGCAGATTTCTGGATCAAGTACGAACTGGCCAAACCTTCTGCTACTTTCCGGGCCAATTAATTTAACTATAATTAATAGGCGCAGTCCAATTTACAGGCAGTACAATTATAGCCAGAGTGATATAGGCAACGCAATTTATAGATAATAGTATTTGATGACCTTAAACTAGAAATAGATAAAACAAGACGGCCTGCAAATCAAATTTGCAGGCCGTCTTGTTTTATTCATGAAATAGGATAATCCTCTTAAGGTCTCGCTGGTGGCATTTTTAATCCGTCGATACCGGTAACCACCTCTTCTTCTTCTTCCTTGGCATGTTTTCCTTTTTTCTTTTTCTTGTCTCCGCCCCGCAGTTGTTCTTCCAGGTATTTATCATACTCCGTTTGCTGGTCGCCTTTCAGGATATTCCTGATATTATCAGACGTTTGGTTCCTGAGTTTGTAAAATTTAGGTACATCTTCCTCTCTGCTGTTACCAGCTTGCTGTCTTTTAGACAGTTCCAGCTGTTCCTTATACATGTCAAGTGTATAATTATAAATGATGTTACGCTGGGTAGGATTTAATTTTAGCCTTTTATCTAATTCTTCTATATTTTTTGTAGCCAGCTCTGAAGCCGTAGGTACCTTTTGTGCCTTAGCTAAAAATAGCGTACCGAGCACTATTGACAGCATTATAACATATCTTTTCATTGTTATTGAGTTTTAAAATACTTTCTATGAGTTGAAGCCCTTATTAAGGTTGCAATTTATAAAATTATCTGCAATAGTTTATCCAGTTATTTTCAGCGTTTATATTGCTGAGCCCCGTTTACCATACCATAATAGTGTCAAAACAGGCATTTGGGCTTTATGTTTCCATAAAACCTGACCGTGGTCATATTTTAGGCAGAATAAAATGCAAAATTTTGCATCAGGTAAAATCCCGACATGACTCAGAATAAAATAGAATTAATGGCTCCGGTGGGCTCCTTTGAATCCCTTCATGCAGCTATACAGGCAGGCGCAAACTCCGTTTATTTCGGTATTGAGCAATTAAATATGCGCGCACGTTCAATCGCCAATTTTACTACTGATGACCTGGCGGAGATTACGGCTATATGCCGCCAGCATGAGGTGAAGAGCTACCTGACGCTGAACACGATTTTGTACGACCATGATATCAATCTGATGAAAAGTATTGTGGATACGGCAAAAGAAAATAAGGTAGATGCCATTATTGCTTCTGATTACGCTGTGCTGAACTACGCAAAGCAACAGGGGGTGGAGATACATATTTCCACACAGGCCAATGTATCTAATATTGATACGGTAGAATTCTTTGCCGCCTATGCTGATGTGGTAGTGCTGGCAAGGGAGCTGAGCTTAATGCAGGTGGCGGCCATTACGCGCGATATCAAAAGACGCAATATTACAGGTCCCTCAGGGCACCTGGTACAGGTAGAAATGTTTGCTCATGGTGCCTTATGTATGGCTGTTTCAGGAAAGTGTTACCTGAGCCTCCATTCTGATTTCGCCTCGGCAAACAGAGGCGCGTGTATACAGAACTGCCGCAGGAGCTATATTGTAAAAGACAAAGAGAACGATGTTGAATTTGAGGTAGATAATGAATATATCATGTCGGCCAAGGACTTGTGTACCATAGATTTCCTTGACGAAATGCTGAAAGCAGGAGTGAGCGTGCTTAAAATTGAGGGACGTGGAAGAAGTGCCGACTATGTTTTTACTACTATTTCCTGCTATCGGGAGGCCATTGATGCTTACCAGGATGGGAGTTATACCAAGGAAAAAGCCGTAGCCTGGAAAGAACGCCTGGCCACTGTATTTAACCGTGGTTTCTGGGATGGCTATTACCTGGGCCGCAAAATGGGTGAGTGGAGTGATGTATATGGATCAAAGGCTACAAAAAGGAAAATGTATATTGGCAAGGGTGTAAAATATTTTGATAAAGCAGGTGCTGCAGAATTTAAGATGGAAGCGCAGACGCTGGAGCCAGGTAATGAAATCCTGATCACTGGTCCGACGACAGGCGTAGTGCAGGCAACAGTCACGGAAATCAGAGTGAACAACCTAAGCACCGCGATAGCGGTGAAAGGGGACACGATTTCTATCGCACTGGACCATAAAATACGGGCATCAGACAAATTGTATAAAATCGTAGACGCCTGATGATAAGGATTACGCAGCAGCGGGCGAAATGTATAGGCTGTAATGCCTGTGTGGAAGCAGATGCTTTCCGATGGCGCATCTCCCGCAGGGATGGCAAATGTACGCTGGTGCATGGCGTGGAGAAGAAAAACTTTTACAGTGTGCTGGTGGGTGATGATGAATATGAAAGCAATGTCCGTGCTGCTGCAAACTGTCCGGTAAATATTATAAAAGTCGAAAAAATAAGAGCATAATTTTATAGACAAAACCTTTATTACCCAGATATGCAGGTTTTATCAAAGGAAATGATCATTTCCATCTGTAATTGAATAATATAGAGGTGCTTTGTTCTTGTTTAATGCATTGAATTTCAATGGATAAGCCCATGATGTGTAATTCATATCAAACTTTGTTTGTCTCCATTTTGTTATAGAAAAGGCTATAATGGTTTAGCCCTGAAAGATTAAACCTCATGGACAATTTTCTGCAGAAACAATGGGAAGAAATAGATAAGAAGCTATATAAGGTTATTATATTCAAGGATTTTCAGGAGGCATTTGCTTTCATGGTTAAGGTAGCTATACTTGCTGAGAAGTATAACCACCATCCCAAATGGACAAATCAGTGGAATAAAGTAGAGATCTGGTTATGCACGCATGAGGCGGGATCAATTACCGAAAAGGACCGTAAACTGGCCAGGGAAATAGATGCCCTGCTGGAGGGATAATTCAATATTAATCTACCAGTTTATTAACCACCTTATTCAGCGTCAGCCCCTGTACAATAATTGAGAATATCACAATGATATAGCTGATAGATACGATCATCGGCTTGAATTCTGAAAAGGGAAGTGATAAGGCAAGGGCGACTGAGATGCCGCCTCTCAAACCTGCCCAGATAACAATGGCAATCCTCTTATAAGGTAGTCCCAGTGTGCGCCCCAGAAATATTGAAGGCACCGTAATACTTATTGCACGGGCAATTAAAACAAATACGATTGCGATTAGACTGATCACTGCATAGGCAGAATAGAAATGGATTACGGCGATTTGCAGGCCTATCATGACGAAAAGAATCGTATTCAGCAAGTCGTCAATGAGTCCCCATATTTTATTTAAGATCTCATTAAGCGGTATCGCACTCTCTGTCTGACCTAGCTTGACATTACTCAGCATCAGTCCGGCGGTAACAGCAGCCAGCGGAATTGATACATGAAGCAGGCTGCCTAAAACTGAAATCCCCATTACCATAGATATGGTGATCATCAGGATCGTCTGCAGATCCGTAATCCTCCTGATCAGGTACATGCACAGTAATGCCGATACTAAACCCAGGATTAAACCACCAAATACTTCCTGGGCAAACAGTTGCAGCGTATGTGTCCAGGTAAAGGCAGTGTTTGTATCTTCAGTCAGTTCGCGCAGGGTAACGAACAGCAGGATGCCCACACCATCATTGAAAAGAGATTCGCCACCGATAATAGTTTCAAGGGAGTTCGGGATCCTGGATTTCTTTAATACAGACAGTACAGCAACAGGGTCTGTCGGAGAGATCAGTGCTCCAAAAAGTAAACAATATAACAGGGGTACATCTATTCCGAAAAGCGGCAGGGTCCAGTAAAAGAGGAAGCCGAAAATGGTGGTAGAGCCAATTACGCCTACCGTACTCAGGATGGCTACTGGTAATTTATGTTGTCTCAGCTTTTCGACATCGAAGTGCAGCGCACTGGCAAAAAGTAAGAAGGCCAGCATCACATCGAGCAGTGTCCGCGTAAAGTCCACACTGGAATTCAGCTCTTTAATGAAGCTATACGCCTCCGGGAAAACTTTGGCAGAGATCAGGATAGCTATAGAAAGCACAATTGAAATGACCATAATCCCGATCGTTCCCGGCAGTTTAACGTATCTGTTATTGATGTAGGAAATAAGGGCGCTAATCGTGAAAAGTATGGCAATTGTAGTAAAAGTATCCATTGATATGAAAGGGATTTAATTTATTAATATTGATGTATCCTGATTT
>JAATFQ010000244.1 GCA_015655115.1 Sphingobacteriales bacterium | reverse complement strand
CATGAAACAATCAAACAATAAAATACTTATTACTGGCGGTGCTTCGGGCATTGGCCTGGGGCTTACCGAAAGGTTCATCAAAGATGGCAATACTGTGATTATTTGCGGAAGACGGGAAGAGACGTTGAAAGAAGCGGCAGAAAAGTTCCCGGGTCTCATCACTAAGGTATGCGATATTTCTAGTGAAACCCATAGCACCGAGCTTTTTAGTTGGATTGCTGAGCATCATCCAGACCTGAACATACTTGTTAATAATGCTGGCATCCAGAACTGGGTCGATGTTTCCGCAGATGGATTTTATACAAAAGCCAGCGAGGAGATTGCAATCAATATTAATGCACCCTTGCATCTGGCAGAACTTTTCCTGAAGCTTGCTTCTCCCGATGTGATAATGAATGTTACCTCAGGCCTTGCTTTTATTCCACTTTCAAAGGTTCCGGTTTATTGTGCTACAAAGGCATTTATGCGTTCATTCACGCTTTCGCTCAGACATCAGTTGAAATCAACTGGCACAGAAGTGATCGAAGTCATTCCACCCGCACTGGATACGGATCTTGGGGGAAAGGGAATCCATGATGGCCATCCCAGGGTGAGTGATTTTGTGGAATCGATATTTGCGCAGCTGAAGGAGGGAAAGAACGAGCTGACCTTTGGTACGAGTGGGGACAGGGCTCAAGCGAACAATGCAACGATAGGCGAATATTTTAGCAAGATGAATCCGTAGTAATCTTTTTTTGAGATCTGCCTATGAAAATTGATGATCATTTTGGTTGTTTAGTCCAAATCATTCATCAAATGGCGAAGGTATAGCGCTGGGTTATTCAAAAATGATTTGGTGAGAGAGAAATGTTCTGTATCCTGATAAGTAGTTTCATTGATTCCTCTTTCATCAAACTCGTAAATAGTTGCTCCTGGATAGCAAATAAGCATAGGCGAATGAGTAGCTATCAGGAATTGGGCACGCCCACTTTGATCAAGTTCGTGTATTACTGACATAAAGGCAAGTATTCTGGAGGGTGACAAAGCTGCTTCAGGCTCATCAAGAATGTAAATCCCAGACTCAAACTGGTTATTAAATAAAGACAGGAACGACTCTCCATGCGATTGCTTATGTAAAGACCTGCCACCGTACGCATTTAGAATCCGGGAATCTTCTATTGCCAACTCGTCAATATAAGACGCGAAATTGAAAAAGCTTTCTGCCCTCATGAAAAACCCATTATTTATCCTGCGTGGTGTCCAGGATAAATCCAGCTGATTCGCCAACGCTGATTCATATCCTTCAAAAGCATATCCGGTATTTAAATTATGGTTCCTGTTACCACCTCTAAGACTGAAACCACATCGTTCAGCAATGCCTTCAAGCAATGTTGATTTTCCAGATCCGTTCTCGCCAACGAAAAATGTCACATTACTTTTAAGACGGAGTTGTATCCCATCTTTAAAACTAGGGATACTTTGCAGGTAATTAGTGTCTGGCAGCGAACGAAGCGATATCTCTGATAAAAATGGCATTTTTTGTTGCTATCTGGAATCTATAGAATAAAAATAATATAAATCGCTGCTACCTATTGCAGCACATTACACAATGTTAAGAAAAGTTTTTAGTAACTATACAAGTCAATACTGGATCTGGTCGTCTGTCGCTTTAAAAAGAGTAAGTTTTACTGTTCGTTTGTTGAGACAATATTCCACCGACCCTTGCTGGCTATGGTTTTATGTCACGCAATTCCAGCAATAAAGAGTACTTCAAAAAATATTAATGGTCAAAAATTTCCATGGTTACTTTACTTTTTTATTAATGGTGATTATAGTTTAGGAAAATTACATTAAATACTATTCTAATGCAACCTATAGTGTTGGTGATCCAATAGATAATTTTGTTTTTCTTCGCTATAGACCCAATTGTTCTGATCAAGAAAAATAGAGACAGAGCTTAGAATCAAACCAGCATAATTCCGGTTTGATTCTAAGCTGATATACAGATAATTAAGAAACGAAATCGGTTGAAAAGGAAACATCCTTCCAAGTATCCATTTGTACCTGTAGTTGCTCCATTTTGGCTTTTGCGCGGTTGAAGGCATCACTCCCCAGAAACAGGTCAATAGCAGGATTTGGGCTGTCGACCAATTTCAGGAATGTATCTGCAATTTTATCCGGATCGCCCAATTGAGCACCGTCCATATGATTCATCTTCTTATGGTACTCCCTTAAATAGGCATAGTCTTCCATTTGGTTCTTGTTATATGCGATTGAATCTGCTTTGGCAAAATTGGTTCTGAACCAGCCTGGCATCACATTGGTTACATGTATACCCAATGGTTTTAAGTCATTTGCCAACGCTTCACTGAGGCCACTTACAGCAAATTTGGCTGCGGAGTACATTGACCAGCCAATACCCGGTGCAAAACCTGCGATAGAAGAAATATTAATGATATGGCCTGAACGCTGTCTCCTCATGTAGGGCAATGCCTGCTGAACTACACGTACAACTGCGAAAAAATTAACCTGAAAATTCTCTTCGATTTCCTCTGTGGTGAGTTCCTCCAAAGCACCCCCTAATCCATAACCAGCATTATTGACCATTACGTCCAGACAACCAAATTTTTCAACTGTTTTTTTTATAGACACTGAGATAGAATGCTCGTTTTTCAGGTCGACTTCTAAAGGCAGAAACCTATCGTTAATCCCTTCCAGCTCTTCAAATGCTGTAGTTGATCTCGATGTTGCAACAACGCTGTGGCCTTTTGCTAATAATTGTTTTACAAGGGACAAACCCATTCCTTTAGATGCTCCTGTGATGTACCAAACTTTTGAATTGCTCATATTCTTTTTTTTGAAACAAAGTTACCTTGCAGGGAAGTCCTGATTTTGTTGTATCCAAACCATTGTTTGTCAAATTCAAACTTATCTAAATGCAGACGGACTCATAGTTGTTTGTTTCTTGAAAAAATTGTTGAAGTGTGCCTGATCTTCGAATCCGAGTACATAGCTAATCTCACCGATGTTCCAGTTAGTATGTTTTAGGAGTGCCTTGGCTTCTGCTGTAAGGCGCTCGAAGATTAGATCGGTAGTGGTGCGCCCGGTAGTTTTCTTTATGGCGCGGTTGAGATAATTGACATGGATGGAAAGCCTTTCTGCAAAAACTTTAGGGGAGCGTAGCTCAAAACGCTGCGCAGCCGATTCAATAGGGAACTGACGTTCCAGCAATTCAGTAAAAACCGAGGTGATGCGTGACGCAGCGCCCAGATGCGCAAAGGAGTTCTTTGCTGGCTGTAGCTTCATTGCTAAATAAATCAGTTCGCTGACATAGTTTCTAATCAGCTCGTATTTATAAATGTACTCTGTATCAAATTCATTGATAATCTTTTGGAAAATGCTTTTTACTTCATCAGTTTTTTCATCATCCAGGCTAAACACAGGCTCGGATCCCATAGTGAATAAAGGCATTCTACCTAGGTTTAGTCGCAGGTTTTCTTTAAAAAACTCATCTTTGAAAACACAGAAATAACCAGTAGTCCCGGCGGTCAAAGGATCATATGTGTAAGGCACATGGGGATCAAAGAAAAGCAGTGTGTTTCCGCTTATCGGGATGCTCTTGTTGCCATAGTGGAAAATATTATCTCCTTGAAAAAGCATGATCTTAAAGAAATCCCTGCGGATAAAAGTTGGCGAAGTGGTGCCTGTTTTAATCCGGTCTTCAATCCGAAAGATATTAAATTGCACTATGTTCTTTTGGAAATCTTCAGATAAGCTGCCCAGCTTGTCCCTGTAGAACTGTTCAAGAGATTCTGTTGTCTTTGCCATAAAACAATATGATTTGTAAAAATGAAACTTTTTTCTGAGATATAGGATAGTTTTCTGTGTAACGCAGTCCGGCCAATAATGCAATTAATACAAGACTGGCAAAATATCCTTCAGCAACATTTTAACAAGATAACTAAATACATTACAGCAACTACTGGCCTTGCCCACAGAAATGAGCAGAATAGAAAAAATCGGTCAGACATTGGATTTAATTGAGTTGGTTGGTCTTCCACATTTATGTTTATAGATGATGTCAAACGGGAGATAAAGAAATAAAATCTAAACTGTACTATGTCTGGATAATCTTTTCGTTTTTTGAGATGAAAAAAGGATAGCCTAAGAAGATTTAGAATAAAGGGAGTTGTTAAATCTTTTAGCCAATATCCCAGTTGCTTGATTGGGATCAATATCACTGACAATTACTCCTGCTTTCCCATAAATCTCATGTTTAATACAATTGCCATTAGGATCAATTATGGAACTGGCTGAATCAGGATAGAGTGAGGAGTAATTTGCGCTGGCAAAGTAAATGGTGTTTTCCAAAGCTCTCATCATCATCGCTTTTTCATAGTATGGGTTACTTTTATTGCCCCATTCTGTAAGCTTTATTCCACTAATATTACTGCCACTAAAGTGAGGATGGAATACAATCTTTGCCCCTTGTTGCGCTGCCCATCTTACTGATTCCGGATAGCGAAATCCTTCATGACATATAGTGATGCCAAACTTTACATCATTAATCTCGAAGATCTGTCTGGCCGTGCCAGGAACCCAAATATTGTCCTCCGAAGGGTCTAATTGGTTTTTAGTTTGATAACCTAAGATTTCACCTTTTCCAGAAACAACATAAGCAACATTGAATAATTGTTTATTAATATGCCAATCCATTGGAACAATGATAGCGACGGAATTCTCAGATGCAATCTTGCAAACTCTGTCTAACGCTAATTGTAAGTTCTCACTTGTTTGATCTTCTGGGGAATATCCCATACCTGGGTATCCTGGTAGATAAGACTCTGGGAAACAAATAATTTCAGCGTGCTTTTCAGCAGCCTCTTTTACCATTTTCTCAAGCATTGCTAAGCCGTCACTAATACTTTTTGGGAATGGGGGAGAAGCCAGTGCTATTTTCATAAACCAAAAATAGTAATTTGTTGAGCCTAGAGCTAAATATTCAGTATATATTCCATGAACATGATGTTGTTAAATGGAATATCATTAATAAATCTGTTCTTCTACACCCATCTTAAAAAAATATAAATTTCGTCAAGTATCGATTTGCTATCTGACAACAGTAAGTTCCTTATAGCTACATCCTCATAATTTAATGCAATTCGTGATATCGCTGTGTCATATTATAAAAACACGCCAGCAGTAAATTATAATTTTATTGTATGGTAAATTTTTGAGGATCATTTTTGAAGATCTTCATGGTGAGAATGTCCTCTGTAGCGATGCTCTTCTTTATTTTATAGATACAGTGTTTTTATACTACTCCAAACTTCTACAAATGATAGAAATCTCAAGAAAAATCTAAACATAGCAATCTAAATTTTCAATTTGCCTGTATAATTCTTATTTTAGGGTAAACATTTTTAAATAATGGGGATTCTGGACAAAATTTTTGGAAGAAATAAGCAAAAAGCAGATCCGGTTGGTCAGATTGCACTAACCTATGAAGAGTTCCTCGCTACGGATCAGGTACAGCAAACTGTTTATAAATATAAAAAAAGAACTACAGTACTCCATCCTCAAACTTCGGATAAACTATTGAGCCCCTCAATCAGTAAATTCGGGGGATTGCCAAACCTGAATAGTTTTAATTCTTATCCATGTTGCGATGTCTGCCATACTCCATTGAATTTTTTGCTGCAGCTTTATAAAGATGAATTTCCAGAACTTTACTTTCCGGAAGATAAAGACCTGTTTCAACTTTTCAGATGCCCCAATGGGGACTGTGCTGGTGCTTATACCGATTATGCGGATTTGAAGATGTTCCATTATTATTTCAGAAACGATACTTCTAAAGTTAGTGAAATCAGACTTCCACCTTCAAATCCTTCTAAAATGGAAATCCCTGTGCCGGATTGTTACCTGAAGCCTGTCACTGTAAGTGATTATCCAATGTATGATGATTATGGAGATGAACTTAATGAGATGGAGAGCATTTACGGAGAAAATCTTCACGAATTTTATTTGGATAACCATGAAACCATTCAGCGTACAAAAATAGGAGGGTGGCCCAGCTTTACCCAAGCAGCCAATTATCCGGTATGTGAATGTGGTATGAACAAAGTTTTCTTCTTCCAGCTTAGCAGTGACGATCCTGAAGACAAGATTGAAAATCCTAAGGCCAACCATTTTTCCCCGCATCATATTATGATAGGGGATTTAGGTAATATCTATTATTACGTTTGCCAGAACTGTGGGGAAAAAAGTGTGGAGAGTTACTGGGACTGCAGTTAACTGAATACGGAGCTATTAAACCATCTACCTGTGCAAATAGGCTGCATGGATAACAGCAATATTTGTTTAATTAAAATAATTAATATGGAACAGGATTATGGAAAACTTTATCCGGATCACTTTCAACTTCAGAAGAGGGGACTGCATGCAGAGTTAACTTAAAATCTTCTTTTTTGAGATTTACACTTGCTTGAGTGGCCATATTTGTGCTATAAAGAGGTGGTACTCTCAATGACATCTATTGATTTTCTTCTGTCATAGGTTTTTTTTTGAGTATTTAAATCACCGAATTATATCACAGAAAAATAACACGACGATTTAAATCTTGGGAAGCATTAATTCAACTATTTACCTTGACGCGCCTGCGCGCAATAGGTTTTAAAAGCTTTTCGGCGGTTATTCTCCTTAAATCAGTGAGGATTTTTTTTAAATCTACAATGAGCCCCTGAAGCATTATAACATTATTATCGTCCGAGTTGAGGAGTCTATAACAGGTAGGCTCAGTCGATTCAAATTGTTTTTTCAGCACCAGCGGTATTTTATAACTCTGTGCGGTTAAAACGCAGGCGTATGTATATAAGCATTTAATACTTTCTACCAGTAGCCGTTCATAATATAGCATTAGCTTCTTATAACTTTTTGAATACTTATACCGCAGATAATAAGGCTTGTATCTCCGTGATTCCAGAATGATTACCTCATTGGCAAAATCACTTTGCTCATCTATACCAAATCTGATTACTAACTCTGTTTTATATATTACTAATCTTTTAATTGATGCATAACAATTGCATACGTAATCATCCCCTGTTGTTAAAAAAAAGTCCATATCACTAATGTAAACCTCCCATGGGCCATAGAACTCGGAGGCATACATTTTCATTGAGCGCTTAAATGTGAGGTAGTACGCGTATTCGTAAATGTCTGAGTGCAGACTCGTCACTAAACTGCCTAATCCTCGAATGCAAAGATTTAAATCGAAAGGGTCATTTCTTGAATTTTTCATAGCTATGATTGATTTTTTAATGTTCGCTGATTGTTGAAATGTTAATCGGTATTTTGTTTTGTTGATCAAAAGTATATTGAATTTCTTTTGATATAAAATAACGTGTCGAATTTTGGTTAATTTTTCATTTATTTTGTTTATTTTTCCAGTTCAACAGGAAAATAAACCCAATATTCGCTGGGATTTTGGCAGATTTATCTATGTTGTAAAAGCACCGCAACCGGCGATTACCTGGGGACTGATCGTCCATTGTGCGTGTATCCTCCGTGTAAAGTCCGACTTAAATGCCACTTTTTCAGCTAGCTAAAAAGAGTCGGACTCTAGTCGGACTCAACTGGGAGAATACACGGACCTTGCCAAACTGGGTTGACACGCAT
>JAATFQ010000265.1 GCA_015655115.1 Sphingobacteriales bacterium | reverse complement strand
TACGCAATAGTAAATATAGCAGGACAGCAATTCAAAGTTGCAAAAGACCAGCACCTTTTTGTACACCGTTTGCAAGGAGATGAAGGCGCTAGTATTGAATTTGACAATGTATTGTTGGTTGAAGACGGAGGTAAGATCTCTATTGGTGCTCCTGCATTGGCAGGTGCTGTCGTTTCAGCTAAAATCGTGTCTCATTTAAAAGGTGATAAAGTAATCGTTTTCAAACAGAAACGTAGAAAAGGTTACAAAAAGAAAAATGGCCACCGCCAGTATTTCACTAAAATCCAGATTTCTGGTATCAGTTTATAATTATTGTTAAACATAAATAAGCAGTTTTAAATACTGGTTGTTCATAAAATATAAAACACAATGGCACATAAAAAAGGAGCCGGTAGTTCGAGAAACGGACGTGAGTCGCATAGTAAGCGTTTAGGTATTAAGATTTTTGGTGGTCAGGAAGCTATCGCCGGAAACATTTTAGTACGTCAGCGCGGAACTAAACATCATCCTGATAAAGGTGTTGGTATTGGTAAAGACCATACTTTATTCGCTTTGGTTGATGGTACTGTAATCTTCAAAAAGAAACAAGATAACAAGTCTTATGTTTCTGTTTTACCTACCAGCGTAGTTAAAGAAGTTGTTGAAACAGTTGCGCCAGCTGTTAAAGCAGAGAAAGCTGCTGAACCAGTTGCAGAAGTTGAAGCACCTGCTAAAAAAGCACCTGCAAAGAAAGCTGTTAAAGCTGAAACTGCTACTGAAGAAGTTGAAGCTGCACCTGCAGAATAATATATCTTCTAAGATCTTAAAAAGAGAGTATCCATATCCGGGTGCTCTCTTTTTTTATGTCCATATTTAACCACAGAGTTATATGATGGTCAGTTATAGATGATATTCATCTTCTGTTTAATATTGTGTAGTTCATTCTCCAGCTCTTTCAGGCATTTTGAGAAGCTTTTAAGGCTTGCTTCCAGGTCTTCTAATAATGCCGGTACTTCTTTTGCTTCAGCCTGCACTGTTGTTGTTATTTCTTCTTCTCCATGCAGCAGCCAGTTATAACTTTTGTTATAATAATTGGAAATCACACATAATGTGTTAAATGTAGGATATTGATTCCCAAGTTCAATCTGTGAATAATTGCTCCTTGAGAGGTTTAATAATTTGGCCACATAGGCCTGAGCATACGCTTTTTCGATTCTTAGTGATTTAATCCGTTCTCCAAGTTCCTTCTTTGATAGTATTTCTTGCATAAATAATAATTTTTTCGTTGGTTTGTGAATTGTGCTATCGGTGCAAATAAGGCAATTATTGAACCATAAGAGCTTTAGCTCAATTTAGATACGTTAATGGTGTATGTTTAGATTTATAATAAAATGATCGAATCAAAGAAAATCGTGAAAATAGATGCTTGTAAATGTGTCAATATAAGAGGTATGAGTTATGAAGCTTAGTGCTCATTGTGAATGTTACGCTGACAACTCTTATTTCTTATTCAACGAAAAAAATCAAATTACTTTTTTTAAAGTACATTCGATAAATAAAGTTGGGTATTTTATGAAGAAATTTCCTGTAATCGGGAACCCAATTGTGGAAATCATTTCACAGCAATATGAAAAAACTTTCCTGGCCCTGGTGGCTGATTGCTTCAAAGGGAAGTCGCTGAATATTGAAAAGAGGTTGAAAATTAAAGGCGGTAACGATATACTGGTACAAATTGTCCTGACACCTGTGTTTTCAGAATCAGGTGAAAAACAGGTATGCTGTACTATTGTAGACAGTAACAGGAAGTCTAACCAGATGAAACTACTCGATGAGTACTCGCGACTGGCTTCACATGATCTTAGGGCACCAATTACAAATATTCTAAGCCTCTCCAGCTTAATTAATTTCCCCGATCTGAAATCTCAGGATACCAAACGCGTGGGAGAACTGCTCAATGAAATCAATGTACAGGCAGAAAAGCTGGACGATATTATTAAAATGCTGAACAGGCTGGTTAATCAGGGGCAGGAGAATGTCGATTTCGTGACCGCTAAGAGCGTAAAAGACGCCGTGCATATTGTTTTGCTGGATGATGATCCTATCACTAACAAGCTGCACCATATGATCATTACCAAGCATAACAAGAACAGGAAGGTAGTCCCGTTTGAGAATTCACACCTGGCGCTGGAATATCTCCGTAACCATCAGCCCGATCTGGTCTTGCTGGATTTAAATATGCCGGAAATTGATGGATGGAAATTTCTTGATTTGCTGAATGAGCACCATATCAATGTTGATGTGGTAATTGTTTCCTCGACGATTAATGCAGCAGACAGCAACAGGGCTTATTCATATCCTTCGGTTAAAGATTTCCTGATGAAACCTTTAACCTATGATAAAATAAAGCATTTAATAGATGATTAGGCCCCAGGCCTAATGTTCTCTGTCTATCAGGGACCTGGAGAGTTGTGTAAGCGCTGCTTTCTTTTCTTCATCGATATTTACCTGGTCGAGTGCCGCAAAAGCAGTATTTAAGCTGTGCTGCATCTCCATTACTGCGAGTTCTCTGATCTTATATTTATTATATAAAGAGGTGAGCACTTGTATTTTTGTGGGGAAGTCTGTATTCGATAATTGCGCGTTCAGTTTTTCAAGATCCGCTGCCGAAGCGAGTTCTTTCAATTTCAATAAGAGGAATGTTTGCTTGTTGGAGATTATATCGCCGCCTACCTGCTTACCAAATTTAAGTGGGTCGCCATACACATCGAGGATATCGTCCTGCAGCTGAAAGGCAAGGCCGAAGTTTTCACCGAAGGTATAGAGCAGTTCTGCATCTTCTGCTTGTGCCCCACCTACTATTGCTCCTAATTTCATGGAACCGCCAACCAGTACCGCTGTTTTCAGGCAGATCATATTGATATATTCAGGTATGGTCACGTCTGCACGCTGCTCAAATTCCATGTCGAGCTGCTGGCCCTCGCACACACCCTGTGCGGTGGTATTGAAACAGTTTAATGCAGCTTTGAGGACTTTAGTATCGAGGTTGGTCAGGTGCTTATTGGCTTCAACCATCATCACATCTCCGCTGAGGATGGCGTTGTTCACTCCCCATTTCACGTGGACGGTGTCATTGCCCCTGCGTAAGGGGGCATTGTCCATAATGTCATCATGTATGAGGGTGAAATTGTGGAAGGTCTCTATAGCCAGCGCAGCCTCAATGGCAATGGTAACATCGCTGTTAAACATTTCTGAGCTGAGCAGAACCAGTACGGGTCTTATTCTTTTGCCGCCAAGGCGCATGATATAGCTTAAGGGTTCGTATAATTTTGCAGGGTGGGCAGGATATTCTACTTTACGAATAGCGTTTTCTAAAAGCTCCTGTAGTTCAAAGATGGTATGCATTATTTTCTGACTTGTGGTATTTTTTCTAAAATTTCTATTGCCGTCTGTTCTTTTTCTGTTCTCTTAATTACCTGATTGTTTTTCCAGAATTCATCTGTATAGCTGAGCTTCCGCGCCAGGTCTGAATCATTGATTTGTATATTTATAGACTTGAGCTCGCTTTTATCGCCTGCCTGTTCATCTATCATGCACAAGGTAGAGTATACATCTGTTGTCTTTGCTTTTATACCTGCTATTTTAAACAGGTTTGATGTGTTGAATATGACATAGTCCAGCACGTTGAAGCCTTCTGCATTCAGCTTGTACTGGGCACTGAATGTGGCCATCTTATTCCTGAAGGTCAGCGGTCCCCAGCCCGACAGCTTCAGCCCTTTGATATCCCCTTCAATTTTAAGTACATCGTTAGTAACGGTATTGACATAATAATAGCCCTGAAACTGCAGTTTTTTAGACTTGGAGCCTGATTTGGGTATGCAGTTGATCTTTACAATCTCTTGTCCATTTTGCTGATAGCTTGCAACAAGCTTAAAATTATACAATGAATCTACTCTGCGGGCCATTGGTTTTGTAAATTCATTATTGCTAAGATATCCTGAGGAGATGAAAGCTATGAAACTCATGTTATCATAACTTAGTTTATTTGGCCCCTGCAGATGCCTGGCCTGGGTGGGGTGCCACTTTACCATTGAGAAGGGTTTCCACTCTGCATCAAAAAATATTTCGTTCATGTAGGTAGGCTCTTCTCCTTCATAGGCTATCTGCCTCAGGAAAGCCTTGCCGTAAAAGGACTGGTTTTTGATCTGATAAGCTTTATTGCTGGCCTCCTGCATAATGGCAATGGCGGGATTGCCCACCGTCACGTCCTTTAGCGTCACTACCTGTGGTACTAGTTTTATTTTCAGCGGCAGGTCGGTGGTGCTGACCAGCACACTTATACTCTGATAGTTTAAATGGCTGATCAGCAGATTTGCCGGAAGCGAAGGGCAGGAGATTTCAAACTCACCGTTTTCATTAGTTAAGGTGCTTTTTCCATTTTTGAGCTGTACTGTAGCAAAAGCAACGGCAGTACCTGTCGTCTTGTCGGACAGGGTGCCTAAGACTTTATGCTGCGCATAAATGCTGCTGGTAACTGCTAGTAAAAGTAAGAGGGCGAGGAGGCTTTTTCTAATCATTGCTGAGGAGTGAAAAGTCTATCTGTCTTTTGGATAGGTCTACCTTTTTAACTTTTACCTCTACTTCATCACCCAACTGGTATTTTTTCTTTTTGCGCTGTCCTACAATACAGTAGTTTTTTTCATCGAGCACATAAAAATCATCGGTGATATCTTTCAGGCGGATCATGCCTTCACATTTGTTTTCTATCAGCTCCACATACATGCCCCATTCTGTAACGCCTGAAATAATACCTGTGAAGCGTTTGCCTACATTTTCTTCCAGATATTCTACCTGTTTATATTTAATAGAAGCACGCTCGGCATCTGCTGCACGTTTCTCCATCGCTGAAGAGTGGGATGCCGCGGTTTCATATTCATCGGCATTGGCCGAGCGCTCGCCGTTTAAGTAGCCTGCAAGCAGCCTGTGCACCATCACATCCGGATATCGCCTGATAGGGGAGGTAAAGTGAGTATAATGATCGAACGCGAGTCCGTAGTGGCTTGTTTTCTTGGTGGTATAGATTGCCTTAGCCATAGATCTGATGGCAAGCTGTGTCAGCACATTCTGCTCTTTTTTACCTTCAACGTCTTCCATCAGGAAATTCAGCGATTTCGCGATGTCTTTATCTGATTTCATGTTGATCTTATAACCGAAACGAGCGGCAAAGAGGGCAAAGTTGCCCAGGTTTTCAAGGTTTGGCGAGTCGTGCGAACGATAAATGAAGGTGTATTTCTGCTTTCCTTTTCCCTTTTTAGCGATAAACTCTGCTACTTTTTTATTGGCAAGGAGCATAAAGTCTTCAATAAGCTTGTGTGCATCTTTGCGTTCTTTTACATAAACCCCAATGGGCTTGCCTTTGTCATCGAGCTTGAGCTTTACTTCTGTACTCTCAAAACTAATAGCTCCATTTTTAAACTTTTTATCTCTGAGGATGTAGGCAAGGGCATTGAGCTTCAGCAGTTCGTCGGCATAGTCGCCTTCCTTGTTTTCAATTACTTCCTGTGCTTCTTCATAGCTGAACCTCCTGTCGGAATGAATAACGGTCCTCCCAAACCACTCGTTTTTGATGTTTGCTTCATCATCGAGCTCAAACACAGCAGCAAAGCATAGTTTATCTTCATGGGGACGCAGGGAGCACACGCCATTACTTAAACGCTCGGGCAACATCGGGATTACGCGGTCTACGAGGTATACGGAGGTGGCCCTGCTATAGGCTTCTTTATCGAGATATGTTTTTGGCTGCACATAATGCGAAACATCGGCTATGTGAACGCCTATTTCGTAATTGCCATTTGGCAGCTTCTCGAAGGAAATGGCATCGTCAAAATCTTTTGCATCTGCCGGATCTATAGTGAAGGTGGTTATTTTACGGAAATCTCTCCTGTTCTTTAGCTCTTCATCGGTTATCTCCTCGGGAATGGCATTGGCTTCTTTCTCTACTTCGGGCGGAAAGCTTAAGGGGAGTCCGTATTGGGCGAGTATGGCGTTCATCTCGGTATCGTTCTCGCCCTGAGTACCCAGGATATTGATGATCTTGCCGATAGGGTTCTTCGCATTCTCTGGCCAGTCTGTAATGGCTACCTGTACTTTCTGCCCGTTTTTAGCGCCTGAAAGATCGGACAGGGGCACAAAGATATCCTGCAGCATTTTCTTGTCGTCGACGCTTACAAAGGCAAACCGCTCTGATATTTTAATGACGCCTATGAAATCGGTTTTTAAACGCTGGATAATCTCGACGACTTCTCCCTCGTTTTTCCTGCCGCTTTTCTTGGCATAGATGTATACTTTTACTTTATCGCCATGCAAGGCATTGTGCAGCTTGCGCGCGGAAACAAAAACGTCTTTTTCAAATTCATCGTCTGGAATAATGAAGGCAGCACCGTCGGCTGTCATGTCTACTTTCCCTGTGATGAAGGTTTTTAATTCTTTAAGCCTGAACTTTCCTTTCTCTGGTTCGCTAAATATTCCTTTGTGTACTTGCTCTTTAAGTACTTCTAATATGGTTTCACGGGATTCTGTATCTGTAATGTTAAGTTTGGCTGAAACTTGCTTGTAGTTTAGTGCTTCGTTGTTGTTTTTCTCGAGGACGTCGCTGATTAACTGGGTTAAGACGAGTTTTATTTGAGAAGATTTCTTTTTTGCCATAATGTTTGTATCAATATTCCGAAGGTAACACTTTACAATCAAATCTTAGGGGTATTCTAAATCATTAAAAATTGATATGCTGTTTTATTCTGAGAAATCTTGGGGATATTCTAAATCATTAAAAATTGAT
>JAATFQ010000139.1 GCA_015655115.1 Sphingobacteriales bacterium | reverse complement strand
CTGTGCTTTAAGTGCCGGATCATCAGCATCAGTACACACCAGTCCATGGTCACCGAATAAAGAATCTACCAGTTCCCGTGTCGCATCAGCCAGTTTTTTGTTACTGGTATAAGCTTTTTCTATCTTCTTTGCCAGGTCCTGGCCATTGTCGCTGATACCCAGATAACCTTTATAAGCAGTTAATGTTTCAGTGATATCTGCCGTGCTCATTCTACCTGTAGCTCCTGCTGCATCAGTGTTCCAGGTCAATTTCCTGTCTTCCACTTTTACATGGTTGATCTCTTCAAAATCATGATCTTCTGTGGCCATCCAGTAAACAGGTACAAAATTGTAATCAGGAAATTTCAGTTTGAGGTCCCTGGCCAGGTTAATCGCAGTAACGATTTTATAAATAAAATAAAGAGGACCAGTAAATATATTGAGCTGATGACCAGTAGTTATCGTAAACGTACGGTCATCAGCTAATAAGTTGATATTTGATTGCACCAGCGCAGAGGGCTGTATATGTGCATATTGTCTATGGAGACTACTGACCAGTAATGCGCGGTCTGCAGTAACCTTACGTTCTGCAATGGCGTTTTCAAAACCCTGGATAGTAGGGGAGTTCTTATAAAAAGACTCCAGTTTATCTTTCCCATCTATGTAGTCTAAAACAACAGAGGAAAAAGCATTTGTTTGCTGATAAGAGATGTACTTGGCTTGCATTGCCACGAATTTAAGTTAATAAACTTCAATTCTTCAAACAGCTGCTTTTATTTTACAATCTGTCCATATAGGTCAAAATCTTCAGCGCGGTCTATCGTTACATTTACAAAGCTTCCGTTAGCTGCATAGCCTGTTGAAGCATCGATCAAAACCTCATTATCAACCTCCGGAGAGTCGAATTCTGTACGGCCAATAAAGAAGTCGCCCTCTTTACGATCCACCAGTACTTTATAAGTCTGTCCGACTTTTTCCTGGTTAATATCAAATGATATTCCTTGCTGCACTTCCATAATCGCGTCAACACGCGCCTGTTTTACTTCTTCAGGTACATCATCAACCAATTGGTGAGCATGTGTTTTCTCTTCATGAGAATAGGTAAAACAACCTAATCTGTCGAATTTTGTGTCTTCAACCCAGCGCAGCATTTCCTCGAAATCTCTTTCCGTTTCACCAGGGTAGCCACAGATCAATGTAGTACGCATGGCTATTCCAGGAACTTTATCCCTGATCTGGTTTACGATATCAATCGTTTTCTGTTTCGTGATTCCACGACGCATAGATTTAAGCATATTATCAGTGATATGCTGTAAAGGCATATCCAGGTACTTACAGATATTATCGCGCTCATTCATTGCATCCAGAATTTCCATAGGGAATCCAGAAGGGTAAGCATATTGCAACCTGATCCATTCAATACCGTTAACATCAGATAAACGCCTTAGCAGTTCATCAAGATTACGTTTGCCATAAATGTCAAGCCCGTAATAAGTAAGGTCCTGTGCAATAAGGATCAGCTCTTTAGTGCCATTTGCAGCGAGTATTTGTGCTTCTCTGACTAAAGCATCCATTTCCGTAGAAACATGTTTGCCGCGCATCAGAGGAATAGCACAGAAAGAACATGGACGGTTACAGCCTTCAGCAATTTTGAAATAAGCGAAATGCGATGGAGTAGTGAGCAAACGTTCGCCAATCAGTTCATGCCTATAGTTAGCACCAAGCGAGTGAAGGATATTCTGTAAATCATTAGTACCAAAAAAAGCATCTACACTGGTAATTTCAGATTCTAATTCCGGTTTATAGCGTTCAGAAAGACATCCGGTAACAATTACCTTGCTTATTTTTCCTTCGTCCTTTAGCTGGCTGTATTGGAGGATCGTATCAATTGATTCCTGTTTTGCATTATCAATAAAACCACAAGTGTTGATAACGATAATATCATCCTTATTGATCTCATTAGCCTCATGAACAACGTTGAGGTTGTTCCCCCTTAATTGACCCATCAAAACCTCAGAATCATAAATATTCTTCGAGCAACCCAATGTAATTACGTTGATCTTTGGTTGTTTAACAGGTATAATTTTCGGGACAGTTTTCGTATTCATATTGTTATATATAGATGCATTTATTAGACGGGTTATTTAAAAAGTCCGTCCACAAAAGCTTTTTTATCAAATAATTGAAGGTCATTAATTCCTTCGCCTACCCCGATATATTTCACGGGGATTTTAAACTGGTCAGATATACCAATCACGACGCCACCTTTAGCGGTGCCATCAAGTTTAGTAATTGCCAGTGCATTTACATCCGTTGCCTCAGTAAACTGTTTACATTGTTCAAAAGCATTCTGACCTGTTGAGCCGTCAAGAACGAGGAGGATCTCATGTGGTGCACCTGGCACAACTTTTTCCATTACCTTCTTGATTTTTACCAATTCATTCATCAGTCCGATTTTATTGTGCAGGCGGCCGGCGGTATCGATAATCACAACATCCTCACCATTGGCTACAGCAGACTGTATCGTATCAAAAGCTACAGATGCAGGGTCAGACCCCATTGCTTGTGCAACTATCCGTACCCCTACGCGCTCTGCCCAGAGTTTAATCTGGTCTACTGCGGCAGCTCTGAACGTATCAGCAGCGCCTAACACCACTTTCAGTCCTTCTGCTTTCAGTTTATGTGCCAGCTTACCGATAGTAGTAGTTTTACCTACACCATTTACGCCAACAACCATAATCACGTAAGGCTTATGATTGCCATACTCAAAGCTCCTGAAATCATTACTGTTATTTTCGGACAGCAGTAGTTGTATCTCATCTCTCAGCAAGAGGTTCAATTCTGAGGTCGACAAGTATTTATCTCTTGCTACCCTGGTTTCGATCCTTTCAATAATCTTAAGCGTCGTAGACACGCCAACATCAGAAGTCACCAAAACTTCCTCCAAATTATCCAGCACATCATCATCGACCGTTGTCTTACCGGCAACGGCTTTCGTGATTTTGCTTAGGAATCCCTCTTTAGTTTTCTCTAAACCTTTATTTAGCGCTTCCTGAGCTTCAGGTGCCGTCTCCTTTTTCTTGAAGAAATCAAATAATCCCATAGAAATGTAGATGAAAACAAAAAAAGCCCTCCCAATTTGAAGGGACGGCTTTAATATGATTAAATATTAAAATTACTTGCCTTGTTGAATTCCAGCAATAGCATCTTTAACGTGATCGTTGTGAACGATAACTTCTTTAAAAGAATAAGCACCTGTTTTAGGTGATTTAGTCATCGTAACAACTTTTGAATATTCTTTACCTTTACCCGTTTTAAGGGTTGCAACTACCTTTTTTGCCATGATTTAAATAGATTGTATTTAGTTAATACTAAATGTAATGTATTACTTAATTTCTTTATGTACAGTTACCTTTTTCAATACAGGGTTGAATTTTTTCAATTCTAAACGCTCTGTTGTGTTTTTACGGTTTTTTGTAGAGATATATCTAGACATACCAGGCATGCCGCTAGTTTTATGTTCTGTACACTCTAGAATAACTTGTACTCTGTTACCTTTTTTAGCCATTTTATTAATTATTTAGTTGATTCACATCAACAATGTTTTACAAAAATCCTTTTTTTACGAAACGGTTGATCGCTTCAGTAATACCAATTTTATTGATGGTTTTGATAGCTGAAGTAGAAACTTTCAGTGTTATCCAACGGTCTTCATCAGGAATATAAAATTTCTGAAGTTGTAAGTTGGGATAAAACTTACGTTTAGTTTTAACGTTTGAGTGAGAAACATTAAAACCACTCATTGCCATTTTTCCGGTTAAATCACAAACTCTAGACATGCCTTTAATATATATATTTAATTATTCTTTGCTTAACTTTTTTAAGAGTGTGCAAATATCACTAAAATAATCGTAATGATCAAGAGTACATGCGATTATTTTCAAATAATTATGAAGAAAGATTATGGGAGGTATTGTCCCTAATGGTGTAGAAGAGGATAAAAGCTCCTCAAATGCAAAGGAAGCCAACATTCGTCAGTATATTGGCATAAAGTGATTTGTATCACAAATTAAACCTAATAGTGTTTTTATCCTATCTCAAATAGTATATATTTGAGTAATACAGATACAAACCTGGTGTATTAGAAATATATGCCGGGAGTAATAGAAATATAAACCTTGAGTAATTGAGATACAAAACTTAAGTAATACACATACAAACCAAATATTTAATACGTATGCAAATTAAATCTTTAGCCGAGTACAAGAAAACATATCAGTTTAGTTTAGACTATCCTGAAGAATTTTGGGCTGGAATAGCGGAAAACTTTCTATGGAAAAAGAAATGGGATAAAGTGTTGTCCTGGAATTTTACTGAACCCAATATCAAATGGTTCGAAGGTGCAAAGCTGAACATCACAGAAAACTGCCTGGACAGGCACCTTGAAAAAAATGGCGATAAACCAGCTATTATCTGGGAGTCCAATGATCCTGAGAAACCTAGTATTACCTTAACCTATAAAATCCTGCATGAGCAAGTATGCCGTTTCGCCAACGTCCTGAAAAAGAACGGAGTGTTAAAGGGCGACAGGATTTGTATCTATATGCCTATGGTGCCCGAGCTTGCTGTAGCTGTTCTGGCATGCGCACGTATCGGTGCTGTCCATTCAGTCATATTTGGGGGCTTTTCTGCAAAATCTATTGCAGATAGGATCAACGATTCTGCATGTAAGCTTGTAGTTACTGCAGATGGTGCTTTTCGTGGCAATAAACAGATACAATTAAAAGAAGTTAT
>JAATFQ010000281.1 GCA_015655115.1 Sphingobacteriales bacterium | reverse complement strand
TAAAAGAACCTATTGATGCAGTGGATTCACTTGCAAGGTTGAAAAGTAAGATCAATGATCAGAACAACGTGAGTTTAGCGGTTATTGCCCTTAAACCAAAATACTATTGGCTAAAAACTGTTGCTGCGCTTGCTTTAATATCAAGTGTTGCCTGGCTTTATATAAACACAAAACCAGTAAAGGATTTAAAATCCACAACCGGTCAGATGGTCAAAATTGATACGCTTAGTGATGGCTCACTAGTGACCTTGAATAAAAACAGTGTACTTGAATTCCCTTCAAAGTTCGGAGATAACCAACGTCAGGTAGTTCTGGCCAGGGGGGAAGCTTTTTTTAACGTTACACCCAACAAAGAAAAGCCTTTTCTGATCAAGTCTGGAAGGATACTGATCAGGGTTATAGGTACATCATTTAACGTAAAACTCAAAAATGGAGATGTAGAGGTTATTGTGGAATCTGGCAGAGTCCAGGTGAGTAAGGGAGAAAGAAAGATTTTCCTTGAACCCGGTGAAAAGATAGTCGTGTCTGACCAGACAGATGAGTTACAAAAAGAAATTACTCCAGACCTTTTGTATAACTATTACCGGACCAGGGAGTTTGTGGCTGATGACACTCCGCTCTGGCGGATGGTTCAAGCATTAAATGAGGCGTATGATAGTCAAATTATAATTAAAAACCCGGCCATCAGGGATCTGCCTTTGAATACTACTTTCAAAAATGAATCTTTGGAGGATATATTACAAGTGATAAGCCGCACTTTCAAAATTACTATAGAAAAAAAAAGAAACGAGATAATACTTAAATAAGCCCAAATTTAATGTCCTTCTGCCCTATTTTTCTTAAACATTTTTCACTAACTGTAGTAGTTTTCCTTTTTGCATTTCCTTTTGAGGCCGCCATTGCACAAAGCCTTATGGAAAAGCAAATATCTATCGATCTTAAGAACAAGCGAATTGCAGCTGTGCTGGCTGATATAAGCCAGAAAGGAGGATTTTATTTTTCATATAATGGGAGGACAATTCCAAAGGATAGTTTAGTTACCGTAATAGCCAATAACCAAACTGTTGCTAAAACGCTGAGTCATTTATTTGGTAATAAGTATGAATTTGAGGAACGCAATAATTATATCATCATTACTCCCGCGTTGATGCGATTGTCTTTCATTAACACAGATATTACCACGGATAACAATAACTACTCTATCAGCGGAATCATCGTAAATGAAAAGACAGGCGAACGATTAATGAACACTAGTGTTTATGAAAAAGAGCAGCTGGTATCTACTTTAACCGATGAGCATGGATATTTTAAACTAAAGCTCAGGTCTGCAACATTAAGTCAGGTTCAGCTTACTGCCAGCAAGTTTTTATACCGGGATACTTCCCTCAACTTTCTAAATGCAGTAGTAATATCAAATCGTACACGGGCAAGGATATATCATAATGGTGGTAAGAACGTTGAAACCACGGCCCTTGGCAGGTTTTTCACAACGGCAGCGCAGCGGTTACAAAGCATAAATATTCAGGACTTTTTTGCTAATCGTCCTTATCAGGTATCCATCACACCCGGTGTAAGTTCGCATGGGGCACTTAGTTCACAAGTAATCAATAAATTATCTTTAAACCTGGCAGGAGGATACACTGCAGGGGTTAATGGAATAGAAATCGGCGGACTTTTTAATATTAATAAACGTGATACCAGATATTTACAACTAGCAGGAATATTTAATCTTGTAGGTGGAAAAGTAACAGGGTTTCAGCTTGCAGGCGTCGGTAACCAGGCCTTAGATACTGTTAAAGGCATTCAAGTGTCCGGTTTTATCAATAAAGCAGATAGCCAGGTTTCGGGCCTGCAAATTGCGGCACTACACAACAAAGCTAAAATGTTAAACGGTGTGCAGATTGGAATTGTAAATGTAGCTGACACTTCTGAAGGTGCCAGCATTGGATTGATCAATATTATTCGGAATGGCTTCTATAAAATTATGTTGTCGGCAAATGACTTGACAAACACCAATGTTTCTTTAAAAACAGGAACGCATGGATTCTATAGCACCTTACTAATGGGCGCTAACATTTCTGCATCTGATAAAATGTATTTATTTGGTTTAGGCGTTGGCCATGATTTTATATTTACTGACCGTATATATTTATCTGCAGAGGCTGCGTATCAATTTTCTTTTACTGGAGCATTGGATGATAGATGGGCACAGGCTAAACTTTTACTTAATATTCAGTTATCGAAGAATATCAGTTTGGTGGCAGGACCAACTTACAATAAGTACTCTTATACGGGCAGCCGTGAAGGTTACCAACATAAATTTAAACTAGCCGATGATTATAGAGGCTATGGAAACCCCGTTAAAAGATGGATAGGCTGGGAAGGCGGACTTGCTTTCAACTCAGTTTTTAAGCCTGTACCTGAAGTTAAAAAAGCACGCCGCTCACAAGATCTGTTTTTAGGTATGGCTGCCATCGCGGGATGGGGATGGGATTCACCGTCAAATTACGTTTTAGGAGCTGAAGTTTTTATGCAAAAGGATTTCAGAAGTTCCATGTCGGGTACATTCTCTGCCGGATATGTTCACCACACCCTTAATAACGGTTGGGCCAGCGGGTCTTCCATCACTTATGCTGATGGTCATATAGACGAGTATTTAGACGCAGAATATAAAGCTATTCCACTAAAAGCTGGTATTAGAACCTATACCGGCAAAAGGGTCTTCTTTGCGGGCGAGCTTGGTGCTTCGCTTGGGATAAATAAATCCAGTATATTGAAAACAACTTATAGTAATGGGAGCGTTATGCAAACTCAGTATGGAAGGAAAAATTCATTCTTATATGCCATATCAGCTGGGTATAGCTTTAATAATGGTCTGGAGACAGGTATAAAATTCGAGGATTATGCCAGTTTTCGAAACACAAAACAGTTCAATCTGCGTTTTGCTTACCGGTTTAAACTATAAGACATCAACATGGTCAGGCTTTGTTTGAATTATTCCCTGCCTGAACTGTTGGGGATTGACCTTCCGCATGTCTTTAAAGAAGTGTGACAGGTGACTTTCATCGGTAAACCCAAACTCATCTGCAATTTGCTTCATTGTGAGTGAAGTATCCTCCAACCGTTTTTCAATCAGTTTTATCTTGTATGCATTCACATAATTGCGGTAGCTGATACCGAATTTTTTCCTGAAATAATCACTAAAATAAGATTCCGCAATGTTAAAGTGCGGTGCGATATTTTTGATGCGGACTAATGAGGGCTCATAAATATGCTGGTGAATATAAGAGATGAGTTCTTCTTTATCCGGCTGCCCGTAATCGATACGAATACTGAGTTTCGCTGCCGCTTCCCTGATCAGACCAAAAATGGAGAGTAGCTGATAATAAACCAATGGCGACGATTCTACATTGCCGCGGCAGTTGTAGTCTACAATAATTTCAATGGTTTTGCGAAGGATGTTGACACAGGGCTCATCCATTTTTAACTTTACCTCTTTCAGCAGTTTATTACCCATTATTGCTTCCGGTATCCAAAGAATATGGGCATCTGGTCTGTTCATTTTATGTCCTGCAAAATAACTGTCAGTAAATTTGATAAAAGTAAAATGAGTACTCTTTGCGATTTCAAAATGATGCTTGTCATCCGGGCAAATCATAAACAGGTCGCCGGCCTTATAAGGTAATTTATTATGATTAAGCAGGTGCACACCTGATCCTTTGCGGATATAAATTAGTTCATAATAGGTATGACTATGCGCTGGTAAATGAAAAACGCGTTCTTCAAAATCGTGAATTACCAACTGATCAAACTGGACTCTTTTCATTAAATGTCTTTAAAATACCCTAAATATACAAGAAAACACCTGCTAACTACAACACACGTGCCTATTGCTTTGCCGAATTTTGTTGAATGAAAAGTATAATTCCCTTTTTATTGTTGTTTTCTCTGGCAGCAATCCCTGCAGTTGCCCAGCAACAGGCTGATGTTATTGATCTTAGATTTGGAGGATTTTCCGATAACCACCACATCTTGCAATAAATGGATTTTATCATCATCTAATGAAATACGTACATCCTGGGATTTATTGTTTGCAATAGTTACTTGTATATCTTTCTCGTTACCATCTACATCTGTAATTATTAAGGTATAAGTTTTATTTTCTAAATTGTGGATTTCGAAATAGCCT
>JAATFQ010000120.1 GCA_015655115.1 Sphingobacteriales bacterium | reverse complement strand
TTTCATCAGTAAATATTTGTTTTTTATAGGTTATGAAGCTATCACAAGCATATTTTTCATAAGTTCTTATTGTTCTTTATTTGAATTCAAGAACCCGCAAGCTCGGTTCATTGCTGTTTGTAAGCGGTAAGCTTATGCAGGTTTCACTATAATATATTGGTTTCTAAGTTAATGAAGCTATCAGGAGGCTGTATGCTGCGCGGAAACATATTCAAGGCCAACGCCTCCCGAAATGCCTGATAAGGTGTTTTATTTATCCTTTTCAGTAGTAAAACCTTCGTTTGTTGAGTCTGTATGTATTTTTTTTTACTACTTTTTTAATGTTTTTTATCCGTATCAGCCAGAAAAGGCAAAACTCCTTAACTGCATCTTTATCAGTTATAAACCTCATTCTTTCATTGTATCTCAAACGTATTAAAATAATTATAAGTTATTGTTTATCAGTTGTTTATGTTGTTTTTTATTTTGCTATTGCCGTATAATTCAAATAGTTTTGGCCCACCAAGTGTAAATATTAACCAAATAAAAAATGAAAAAGGGAATAGCAATTCTTATTGTACTTGTGCTAACAACCTATGTATTGTCCTTCGCCCAGGACCATGCAGTCAGAGGTTTTGTTAAGGACAAAGGGGGGGCACCTATACCAGGTGTTTCCATTAAAATTAAAGATTCAAGGATCGGTGTGTCTACCGGGCAGAATGGAGAGTATGTGATCAATGCCCCCGGGAACTCCGTATTAATTTTTACGGCCATAGGCTTCAGCACGCAGGAAATTGCGCTGAAAAACCGGACAGCTTTGAATGTATCTATGGAAGAAGCCGTGCAGGGACTTACGGAGGTGGTAGTGATCGGCTATGGTACTGCTCAGAAAAAGGATGTAACTGGTGCTATATCCAGTATTAAGGCCACAAGGCTTGAAAACGAAAACCCCCAGAGTGTGGCAGACATACTAAAGGGCAATATTGCAGGATTGAATGTAAGCCTGAGCACCAGTGCTAAGGGTGGTGGCGACCTTTTAGTGAGAGGGAAAACAACATTGAGTGCAGGTACATCACCACTGATCGTGTTGGATGGAGTGATTTATAACGGACAGCTGTCTGACATTAACCCCAACGATATAGAATCTGTAGATGTGCTGAAAGATGCGAGTTCATTAGCTGTTTTTGGGGCTAAAGCCGCTACAGGTGTAGTCGCTGTGACCACGAAAAAAGGTAAGGGCGACACCCCAACGATCACTGTCAATACCAATATCGGTATGGCTCAGCTGGCGCAGAATATGAGGCCTTATTCGCCCGAAGGATTTCTGACCTGGCGCGCTGATGTAATGCGCAGTGGTGCAACAACACCAGGCTACCTGTACAACGATCCGAGAAGCCTTCCTGCAGGCGTAACTATGGACCAATGGTACAATGGGCAGAGTGGTGATCCCGTGAATTTATGGCTAGGCAGACTTGGCCTCCTGGCCAATGAGCAGTCAAATTACCTGGCTGGAAAAACGGTGGACTGGTATGATGCAATTTTCAGGACAGGTCTTCGTCAGGACCATACACTGAGCATGAGCGGTAAAAAAAATGAGATCAGTTATTACATGTCACTCGGGTACCAGAAGAACGAAAACCTGATCGAAGGCGGTCAGTTCAGTACCGTAAGGTCCAGGATTAACCTGGAAGGACAGGCAGCAAAGTTCCTGACTGTCGGAATGAACGTGCAGTATGCGCAAAGGAATGAAGGTGCTATTGAGGCGGACTGGTCACAGTTGACTAGTCTTTCGCCTTATGGAGATATGTATAATGCCGACGGCAGCTTAAGGAAAATCCCGACGGATGATAACGGACTGAACGCAAGGAATCCATTCCTGAACATGACCTATAATGATAAAATGGATGTGCAGAATACTTTGTTTGCCAGTTTATATGGTAAGGCAAAACTACCTTTCGGCATTATGTACCAATTGAATTTTAGTCCTGGAGTAGACAACTACCGTACCTTTAACCACGATTCAGCGCTAAATCCAAATGTAGCTATTCAGGGCGGTGTAGTTACACGGGCGCAGGAAACGCGTTATAACTGGCAGGTTGATAACCTCCTGAAATGGAGTAAAACAATCGCCGATATTCACAATATTGATGTCACATTTCTTGCTAATGGCGAGAAATACCAGACATGGTGGACGCAGGCGAGCAATCAGGGATTTGTTCCTGACGATGGTTTAGGCTACCACAACGTGAGCAGCGGTATCAAACCAACTGTTAACAGCGAAGATAAAGTGTATACTGGTGACGCATTGATGGCAAGGGTAAATTACAGCCTAAAACAGCGCTATAACCTGACACTGTCTGTACGCAGGGATGGATATTCCGTTTTCGGGATCAATTCCAAAAGAGCTAATTTCCCTGCCGCAGCGGTAGCATGGAACTTTACAGAAGAGTCTTTCATGAAGTCGCTTAGCTGGTTGAATTATGGTAAGCTTCGTCTTTCTTATGGGATTAACGGAAACCGGGACTTACGGAATCCGGACAATGGCACTGTAGATCCTTACGCTGCACTAACACAGTTAACCGTTGGTAAGTACCAAACTGTAAACGGCAGCGGAGCTGCTTCTGATGTCAACACGGTAGTGATTAACAGCCGTATGGGAAATTCAGACCTGAAATGGGAAGAAACTACTTCTTTCAATGCGGGACTTGATTTCTCCGTGCTGAAAGAAAGACTGAGCGGTTCAATAGATGTTTACCGCAAAAAAACAACAGACCTGCTGGTAAAACCCAGCCTGACTTCAGTTACTGGTTATTCGAGTGTATACTCTAACCTGGCACAGGTAAATAATAAAGGTTTTGAATTAAGCCTGAACAGTAAGAACCTTACTGAAGGCAATGTCACCTGGAATAGCAGCCTTGTTTTTTCACTGAACAGAAATAAGATCATTAAGCTGGCTACCACTGCAAATGAACCAGGAAATGGCTGGTTTATCGGCCAGGATGTAGATGTCATCTGGGACTATAAAGTGCTGGGCGTATGGCAGGAAAGTGAAGTTGCTGAAGCCAATAAGTTTAACAAAAGCATCAAGCCCGGTGATTTTAAATTACAGGATGTAGACGGAAATTATATCTATGATGATAATGACAAACAGTTTCTGGGATATAAGAACCCACGTTTTACCTGGGCGCTAAGAAATGAATTCAACATTTATAAAAGATTTGATTTTTCATTCCAGTTGCTTTCCAACTGGGGACAGTATAAAGAGTACAACCAGGCGAAAAACCAACCTGGAAGTGTCGGTTTTGCCCGTCAGACTTCTTATGTTATCCCTTACTGGACACCGGAAAATCCGGTTAATGATTATGCACGGCTTAACTCCGGTACAAGCGGTACCAGTTTTAGTGTTTACAGGAAAAACTCCTTTATCAGGCTCAACAGTGTTGCCCTGGCCTATACACTACCAGAAAACTTCATGAGCAAACTGAGAGTGAAAGGTGCCAAAGTATATGTAAACGTGAATAATGCCGCGGTATATACTACAGACTGGAATTACTGGGACCCTGAGAACAATGGTCCTACACCGAGATATTACACCCTGGGTCTAAATGTTTCATTATAATGATCTTAAACATGAATAACACATACAAAAAACTGGCTATACTACTTACATCTGCCATGGTGATAATTTCTGGCGGATGTAAAAAAAGCTTTCTGGATTCCGACCAGCTTTCACAATATAATCCGGAATCTTTCAATACAGTAGGAGCAATGAGAGGATCGCTGAATGCATTGGGGGCCAATGTGCGTGCTGAATATTTCGGCGATTCTGCACCCATGCTCACGGAGTCTATCTTTTCGGATGTTGCCGTTGATGGTACCACCGATAAAAGCACACCTGCACAAGACCTGATCACACGTATCACTCCTGATGCAAACCTGAACAGTGATGATTTTACCAAGGTAGGCTGGTACTGGACACAGGAGTTTCTTGGGATACGGTATGCGAACACGATCATCTCCAACATCAACAGGCCTGCTTACAGTTCTGATGCGGAGAAGAATGTTATTTTAGGTTCCGCCTATTTTTACCGCGCTTATCATTACTACAGGCTGGTACACCAGTTTGGTGATGTACCCCTGATGCTGGCAGACCTGGATGCTCCGCGTCATGATTTTTACTCTACTAAAAGAGAAGTGATCCTGGCGAAGATGAAAACAGATCTGGAATTTGCACAGGCTGCATTGAACGATGACGCAAATAAAGGTGACGTCACAAAAGGTGCAGTAAGTCACCTCCTGACTAAAGTAAACCTTGCCCTGGGAAAATTTGATGATGCCATTGCCGCTGCTACAACTATTATCAGTGGCAGTAAATATGGGCTGATGACCAGCCGTTTCGGCAGTACAGCCGCTGACGCGACAAAAAACGTGATCTGGGACCTGCACAGGATGGATAATAAAGCATTGCCTAATAATAAAGAAGGTCTGTTCCTGGTGATTGACAGGGAGACCATGGCTGGCAATACAGATAAAGGCTCACAACTGATGCGTAATACCGTTCCGGCATGGCATTTTGCCAATGTAAAAACGCCATCAGGTGCTACAGCGATAACTGATGCCGTGAATGCAGAGATTCCGCTGACAAGGATGTACGGAAGAGGTATCGGCAGGTACCGTGGTACGCCTTACAGTACGAAGTACATCTGGACAGACAATACCGACTACAGACATGCCAAAGGGATGTGGATGAATATGACCGACCTGGTATATAACAATCCGGCATTGAAAACTTCTTCGAATGCAGCAGACAGAGCATTATATGGTCAGCCTCTACAGGAATATAACAGCAGCAATGTTGCCGCAAGATTCCAAAACGGAGCCCTGGATACCATCCGTCACTGGTTTGGCTGGCCACATTATAAAGTCTTCATCAATTCTACCAATGCTTTGGCGAATGACCCATACTGGACGCCACCACGCGGTACCAATACAGACTGGTATGTGTTCAGGGTTGCAGAAACCTATTTGCTAAGGGCAGAAGCCTATTACTGGAAAGGAGAGCTGGCGCTGGCTATGGCAGATCTGAATGTGGTAAGAGCGCGGGCTAATGCGCAGCCACTGACAGATCTCAGCAAGATCAATATCGGAACGATATTGGATGAGCGTGCCAGAGAATTATATTGGGAAGAACCAAGAAAAACAGAATTGACACGTATTGCTTATATATTTGCGCAGACTGGCAAAGCAGCCTACAATGGAAAGTCCTATTCGATGGCCAACTTTTCGGATGATAACTTCTTCTATGACCGCATCATTGAAAAGAATGATTTTTATAGAAATCAAGTGCCTACCTTGCAGGGCGTAAAATACAGGATTGCTCCTTACCATGTTTTGTGGCCTGTTCCTGCCAGTGTGCAGAGGTTTAACACCAAAGGACGGATTAATCAGAACAAAGGATATACCGGCTACGCAGACAACGTACCGGCTTTAGATAAAATTCCATAAGCGGAAGCAGGTCCAGGACCGCTTAAATTCCTGGATCTTTTTTATTGCCCTTGCTAATGCTATTATAATTTCATTAGCAAGGGCTTTAACATGAAATGACGAAACTATATATGATTGGTACAAGGCATCTTTTTATTGTTTTTTTTGCACTCTTTCCTTTTTTTTTACAAGCACAGCCAAATTTGGCCAATACACAAAAAATTGGTTTCAATGGGAAATGGTCTTTCAGTAAAGACCAGCAAAAATGGCAGCCTGTTTCCCTGCCGCATAGCTGGAATGTTAAAGACGCAATGGATGATGAACCCGGTTATTACCGCGGTTATGGATGGTATAAAAAAACATTTAAAGCCACAGCTGCTTTCAGAAATAAAACGGTGTCGCTCAGGTTCGATGGTATAAACCAGGAAGCCGATGTCTACCTTAATGGCAAACTAGCAGGACACCATATTGGTGGATATGCTGGATTTGTGATCCCGATAACCGCTTTTTTAAACTATGATGGGGACGGGCTGAATAAGATAGTGGTCAAGGTGACTAACCGTTTTAATGAAGATATAGCTCCTTTAACGGCCGACTTTACGTTTTACGGAGGTATTTACCGCAGTGTTAACCTGCTGCTGACCGAGCCTGTCCATTTCTCTACTCAGGACAACGGCTCGGACGGACTTTATCTCAATACTGCTGTTTCGGCAGAAAAAGCTGTATTAAGGCTTAAAGCATTGCTCGAAAACACATCGGGTAAGGCCAGGAGATTACAGTTGAAGACAGTAGTTTATAATCCGCAAGGAAAAGTTGTTTCGGTACAACGATCGGAACTTAGCTTAAAGGCAGATGAAAAAGTAACAGTAGCACAGGTGCTGCCAGCGCTTTTGCAGCCCCAGCTATGGTCGCCCGCAAACCCTGCTTTATATCGCGTGGTCAGTGATATTATAGATACGAAAACACACTTCACCCTGGACAGGGTGAGCAGCACATTAGGTTTACGCTGGTTTAAATTCGATGCCGGCCAGGGCTTTTTTCTGAATGGAAAACCGCTGAAATTAATAGGGGCAAGCCGTCATCAGGATTATGAAGGTTTTGGAAATGCGGTGCCCAAAGCTTTACAGATTCGCGATGTTGAACTGTTAAAGGCTATGGGTGGTAATTTTTTAAGGGTATCCCATTATCCGCAGGACCCGGTGATCCTGGAAACCTGCGACCGTCTGGGGATTCTGGCATCGGTAGAAATCCCATTGGTGAATACCATTACGGAATCAGCTGCTTTCACACTCAACTGTGAAAATATGCAGCGGGAGATGATCAGGCAGAACTTTAACCACCCCAGTGTAATCATCTGTGCATATATGAATGAGATCCTGCTAAAGCCGAAGTTTGCTAATGATAAAGTGAGACAGCAACTCTATTATAAGCATGTTGCAGAACTGGCACAGTCGCTCGACAAATTAACCAGGGAAGAAGATCCTTCGCGGTATACGATGTTAGCCTGTCATGGCGACTTCCAGCGTTATCATCAGGCTGGGCTCACAAAAATACCTATGGTACTGGGCTGGAACTTATACCAGGGCTGGTATGGTGGCAATCTGGATGGGTTCGGACAGTTTTTAGATGAGCATCATAAAGATCTGCCAGGTATGCCATTGCTCGTAACGGAATATGGTGCTGATGCCGATCCGAGGATACATTCCTCCGCTCCGCAGCGTTTTGATAAAAGCGTGGAATATGCGCTCAAGTTTCACCAGGTCTATCTCAACGAGATCCTTAAAAGGCCTTTTATAAGTGGCGCCCTGGCATGGAACCTGGCCGATTTCGGCTCAGAAACCAGGGATGAGACAATGCCGCATATCAATAATAAAGGGCTCCTTACATTTTCCAGGCAGCCAAAAGACACTTATTATCTCTACCAGGCATATTTGCAAGAACAGCCATTTCTGAAGATCCTGTCTGCTGGCAGGAAGGAA
>JAATFQ010000078.1 GCA_015655115.1 Sphingobacteriales bacterium | reverse complement strand
TAACAAAATTATCGGGCAACCATATCTTTAAGTGTATAAAGGTTGTTTACAGCTTCGCCCATGGTGTTATTGAAATAGCAATAGACAATTTTATTATCTGACAACCAGTCTTTTATGTAGCTGGCGTATTCGTAAAGCAAGTCATCTTCATAACTCCCCCGGTAGCTTCCGCCCGGTCCGTGAAAACGCAAATAAATAAAAGGGAGTTCGGTTTCTACCATGGGCGTATTTGCAGGAGGTTTATCCTGAATGACAATCCCCATTTCATTAGCGCTGAGCAGGTCGTATACCTGCTCCTGATAGAGCGAAACATGCCGGAATTCCAACGCAATGTTCCATTGTCTATCAGGATCAAACTCACGAAGACTCGACACCAGCAGAGAAAGCTGCTTAAAATTTCCAATGCGTACGCTGGGTGGGAACTGTACAAGCAGGCCCCCTTTCTTCTTCCCCACAGCGGAAATCACGTCCATAAATCGACGTATCGCATCAGGGTCAAATGCAAGACCAGCATTATGTGTAATCTCTTTCGACAGCTTAAAAGTGAACCTGAAGTCCTCTGGAACATCATTCGCCCATTTGAGTACTGTGGAAGCCATTGGCACCTTATAAAAAGAGCTGTTAATCTCAATGCTGTTCATCAGAGATCCGTAAAAACACAGCCTGCTCTTATCTTTGAATTCCTCAGGATAAAAAAGCTTGTTCCGTACAGGCAGCAATAATCCACTAGTACCTGAATAGTAGCCCACAGGAGCATTTCCTTCCATAGTTATCAACTTATACTTTTATAAAATGATATTGAATTATATCCTATTCCTGACCGGAATCAATCCGGTTTGACATCTGTTTATCATAAGCCTGCTGCTTCGCCTGATCAATTGAATGCGATTTATGGATATCGTCATCTGCCTCTGCTTTCTCTGATAGTTTAGCATAATACTTATGCAATACGTCCAGTTCCAGCTCAGTAAGGTCCTCAATATCTACCATCCTGTTACTGGCATGCCTGCTTGCTGCAATCAGTTCGTTTAATTTTAGCTGAATTGCCTTACCATCCTTATTTTGCGATTTCTGAATGAGGAATACCATCAAAAAAGTAACGATCGTTGTTCCTGTGTTGATAACCAATTGCCATGTATCCGAATAATGAAATAAGGGACCTGTAATAACCCAGACAACTACTACACCAGCAGCGATACCAAAGGCTGTAGAACTTCCTGTCCAGCAGGTGATCTGTGTTGATATGTTTTCAAATTTGTTTTGCTCTTTCGTTTTCATTATCAATTAGGGTTAATAAATTAATATTTCTGTTTGGATAATTGTTGTTTTGCCTGGTACTTCAACTACACCATTTCGGGCAATTGCCCTTTATTAAATGAATGTAAATCTCCCGCCGGGCAGTACATGGGAAAAAATTTAAAACATTAACAACGAACATTGTCCTTTGTTCAATAAAATCATCAAGAAGTTTTACAAATAGTTCTCCGGGTGAGTTCCCTTCTTTATCTGGATGATTTAACAACACTAAAAACCCATTCAGGTATAGTTTGAGTATAAACTGGCAATATCATTCAATAGGAAAGAAGCATTTTAAAAAAGGTAATAAGATGGCGATTTTTTAGCTCAAATAAAGGCCCGGCATTTAACCGGGCTAAATTTGAAAGGACACGGAATAAATCCCGAAGAAGAATGAATTGTTCTATTTCGCCAAACGCAGCTAACATACGCTACATAAACAATTCTTGTTCATCGGTATAATAGGTTTTTCTCGCACCTTTTTTTTCAATTTTAATTTCCCCGCCTGCAGGGCTTTTCTTTAAATCTGTACGATGAATAACCAGGAAATCTTTTACCTCTCCATTTAGTTCATCCTGCAGCACTTCGCCAATATTTATAGCTTCTTTTTTCAGAATGACCTTGATTGTCTCCAATAATTTTTTCACCTGTGCCTCAGGTATGGCCCTGGCAATGGAGAAAGGTGAAATCTTCGCAGCCCAAAGGATCTCATCCGCATAGGTATTACCAATTCCGCGAATAAGCTTCTGATCCATCAGCACCCCCTTAATCTCCATCTTCTTCTTTGAAAGCAACGCTGTAAAATAATCCAGCTTCATTTCGAGGGCATCCGGCACGCCAGATTTTTCAGGATTCAGGGTTGGCGTAGCCATCTTCTGAAAATCACACAGCGCAAAACCATCGCCCCCCTTAAAGTGAAAGCTGAGAATCTGGAATTTCGGGCCCTCATCACTCAATTCCCGGATCTCACCATGCAGCATTAAATGCAAGCCTACTACAGCACCATTTTTAAAATGTAACTGCATAGTTTTCCCTTCACGGCTCACCTTTTCCAGCTGCTTGCCCTCGACTGTATCTTTAAGCTGCTTTATGGGTACATTTAATTTTTTAGCTACAACTAAATCAATACGTTCCAGGATTTTATTTTTAAAACGCTTTTGAAGATTCGCGGCAAAGACTTCCAGGTCGGGTAATTCAGGCATAAAACTGTGGTTTATAATTGAAACATTTTATCATGTCTAACAGCACAACAAACGAATTGCAATAGTTGTTTAGCTAAGGCCAATGATCGTTAGCTATTGTAAACCGATGCAAAATTGAACACCTATGATATGCCTTCCAACTCCAATTAAAATATATGCTAATATCTACCTGAAAGGGAAAAAAGCCTGCATATTAAACAGGAAACCCCGGGGTTGGAACTTCCCGGGGTTGTACTATATTATTTTCGTGAATGAGCTGTTGATTACACTTTATGTTTGTAGTGTACTTCGCTCATTTCCCGTAAACGCATGGCAGCGAATTCTGGTGTAATGTCACGTTGGGGACTAGCGAGCATCTCGTATCCTACCATGAATTTTTTTACGGTAGCAGAACGTAATAATGGTGGATAAAAGTGCATATGCCAATGCCACTCATGATGTTCACCATCGTTTACAGGCGACTGGTGCATTCCTGCTGAATAAGGAAAAGATGTTTCAAACAAGTTATCATATCGTGTAGTTAATCTTTTTAAAGCATCTGCAAGAGCCACCTGTTCCTCCTGAGAAAACTCCAGTATGGTCTTTACATGACGCTTGCTGATAAGCATAACTTCATAAGGCCAAACCGCCCAAAAAGGGACCAGCACTACGAAATGGGTATTTTCAAAAACAATACGTTCTTGTTTCTTTAGTTCCAGTTCCAGGTAAGCACTGAGTAAGCTTCTGCCGTTGACTGCAAAATATTTACGCTGATTGGTAGTTTCCTTATGTATTTCTGCAGGGATCTGGCTTTGTGCCCAGATCTGTCCGTGGGGATGTGGATTAGAACACCCCATCACCTCACCTTTGTTCTCAAAAATCTGGATATACCTGATATTTGGATTGTCGGCCAGCGTTCTGAATTCATTGGCCCAAAGGGCAATAATTTTTTCGAGGGCTGCAGGCTCAAGCTCAGGAAGAGTAAGATCATGCCTCGGCGAAAAACAGATCACACGGCATACCCCACTCTGCCCTTCGGCAATCAGCAGATCTTCTTCGTTCACCTGTATAGAGGGGGTATCCGGCAATAGGGCTGCAAAATCATTTGTGAAAGCATACACATCAGTATATTTGGGGTTTAAGCTGCCATCTGCGCGTTTATTGCCGGGGCATAAATTACAGGTCGGATCATAGGCAGGCCGCTCTACTATATCTGTAGATTCTACCTTGCCCAGCCATGGCCTTTTAGTACGATGTGGTGATACCAGGACTTGTTCTCCTGTCAGTAAATTCATCCTCAAATGAGGGGCTTCAATAAACTCTGGTGTTAACTTATTAATAAGTTGCATGCTGATTTATATTTTCGTTTTTAACATCCACAAGGCTGGTGCCTTCGCCAATCTTAATCTGGTAAACTTCCAGGTCTAGTCCTGTTTTGTCTTTGTATAATTCTGTTATTTTTGCTGTAATGTCGGCTACGGCATCAGTTGCTATCAGATTGATCGTACATCCGCCAAAACCACCGCCCATCATTCTTGCACCAAGTACCCTGCTATCTTCTTTGACAAAGTCTACGAGGTAGTCCAGTTCGGCGCAGCTCACTTCATAAAGGTGCTGTAAGCCATCATGTGTGGCAAACATCTTTTGTCCGAAAGCTTTCATATTGTGCTCCTGAAGGTCTTTTCCGGCTTCTATTAACCTTGTATTTTCTGATACTACATATAAGCAACGCTGATAAACGGTCTTATCTACTGGCAGGACATAGTCGGTAAGCATCTGCTCATTTACCTCTCTAAGACTGGTTACTTTGGGATGATGAGCCCTGATCAGGTCTACCCCTGCCTGGCACTCCTCACGACGCTGATTATAAGCTGATGATGCTAATGAATGTTTGACGCCTGTATTGAATAACAGAATTGATATCCCTGAGCTGGTGAAAGGGATGTATTCAAAACTTAAATCTCTGCAGTCTAAACGCATTACCTGGTCTTCATGACCAAAAACACTCGCAAACTGGTCCATGATACCACATTTTACACCTACATAGTTATTTTCGGCCGACTGTGCGGTCTTAACTATGCTCAATCGCTCTAACCCGAGATTAAAAATCTGGTCGAGCCCGAATGCAAAGGCGCATTCCAGAGCAGCAGAAGAAGAAAGTCCGGCCCCGGTAGGAATATCGCCTGTAACAGCCACATTCAACCCGCCTAACTGATGGCCCTGCTTTAATAGTTCTTCTATCACCCCCAGCATGTAATCCGGCCATAACTTGCCTGATTTTTCAAGGTTATCAATTGAGCACGAATAAGTATCATTATAATCGATTGAAATAAAATGCAGCTCCGTATCATTACGCTTCTGCAGAGCTACATAATTGCACAGGTCGATTGCTGCCGGCATTACATACCCATTATTATAATCAGTATGCTCGCCTAACAGGTTTATTCTTCCTGGCGATTGTACCACAAGCGGAGTTTCCGCAAACGTATCTTCAAATGTCCTGATCAATACTTTTACAATATCTTTCATCTTTATATATTTAAAATTTATATCTAGTTCTACTTATATCTGGTTCTACTATTTTCAACGTTTACTTACCTGCATCATTGCCGGTAAGTAAACATTATTTACACAAATTCTGTTACCAGAATGCGGTGTAAAGTGCAACAATTGTACACAGGATAATCACGGCTCCAACAGCAAAAGAAGTTTTCACCTTAAACATGCTCGCATCGATTTCCAGTCCGTGGGTAACCACGCCTTTTTTGTGTTCAACCATACTGATGATATACATACCAGAAACGCAAAGTGCAAACACCATCAGCATACGGTCCATAAAAGGGATCTCGAAAACACCGCTGCTATTGGCCACAGCCCATCCGTAGGTATTAAGGAAAGAAAGATCTACCCAGCCTGGCAGGAACTTGAATACTACAGAGAAGATAAATCCGCCAATGGTGGCAAATAAAGCTGCATTAGATGTTGCTTTTTTCCAGAAAAAGCCCAGGATAAACATGGCGAAAATCCCTGGAGATACAAAGCCTGTATATTCCTGAATGTATTGGAACCCTTGTTTACCTTCTCCCATTAATGCATCACCAATAATCAGCGAAAGGATCACAGCCAGTACCATAGCTACTACTACTGAAATTTTGCCCACATTGACCAGTCTTTTCTCTCCCGCATCAATATTGAAGGCCTTTTTATAAATATCAAGCGTAAATATAGTAGCAATACTGTTCGCTTTACCAGCTAATGAAGCGACGATAGCAGCCGTTAAAGCTGCAAAAGACAGTCCTTTTAACCCGATTGGCAATAAGCCAAGTAAGGCAGGATATGCTTTATTGGGATCCTGAACGCCAGATGAAGTAAGCAGGCTGGCTCCCTGAATAGCACCCATGTTTTCCTTCACTATATAATAAACAGCAATACCAGGAATAACCACAATAACAGGCATCAGCATTTTCAAAAATGCAGCGAACAATAACCCTGCTCTTGCAACAGGCAGGGATGCACCGAGTGCCCGTTGTGTAATATATTGATTACAGCCCCAGTAACTTAGATTGGCAATCCACATTCCTCCAATAAGTACGCTGATACCAGGCAAGTCCATATAGTTGGGATTGTCTTTCTTAAATATCAGATGGAAGTGTTCTGAAGCACCTGTCCGCAATACAGCAAAACCTTTAATAATTCCCTCACCGCCAGATATAATATTTAATGCAATGTAGGTAGCAACAAGACCGCCAAGAATTAAAAAGAAAACCTGTATAACATCTGTATATCCAATAACCTTCATTCCGCCCAGGGTGATGAAAACCGCAAAAACAGCGAGTGCCATAATACAAAAACCAATGCTGAGACCAGAAATACCACTGATAGCCAGGGCTCCTAAATATAAGATCGACATCAGATTAACGATAATGTATAGCATTAACCAGAATACGGCCATGATCATGGCTACCTTTTCATTGTAGCGCTGGCTTAAAAACTGGGGCATGGTTGCAATCTTATTCTTAAGATATACAGGCATGAAAAATACGGCTACCACAATAAGTGTAGCTGATGCCATCCACTCATATGCAGAAATTGCAAGTCCGAGTTTAAACCCTGAACCGCTCATACCTATCATCTGCTCGGCGGAGATATTGGAGGCTATTAACGATGCGCCAATGGCCCACCATGTTAAGGAACCTTCGGCAAGAAAATAATCTTTGGAGCCGCTGCTGGCAGATTTTTTACTGTAATATACCCAAAAACCGTAGGAGGATACGATAATGAAATAAACGAAAAATACAATGTAGTCGTAATGATGTAAACTGGTCATGATTTATAATTGGTTTAGGATTTTAAATAAAGGATAATCTATTTGGAGTTAGCCCTAAATGTGCCATTGATTTAAGGCGTTTGGCGTAATCTAAGATCTGTATTGCTGACATTGTTTAGCGTTTTATAATTAATATCTTAGTTTATACGATGTTAATACCTAGTCTTTTGTAAGCATGCAATAGCGGACTTTCGGGATCCAGGTTGGTAATTAGTGTATCAATGATGTCGGGCTTACAGATTTGAACAGTGGAGATCACGTTCAGTTTCTCTGCGGTTGGAACTGCTATAATCTGGTCAGACATTTCACTGATCCTCATTTTTACCTCTGCCTCTTCCAGCACAGGATCAGTAATACCATACTCTGGGTGCAGGCTATGCACACCAAGGATACTGAGATCTGCATGTATAGAATTATACTTTTTAAGTACATCAAATCCTGTTGATATCTTTGACTTCTTTGAAGCTTTGCCACCTGCGAAAATCAGCTCTATATTGGGGAACTCAAAAATCAGATTGGCGATCGGATAACTATGCGTAATGATAGTCAGGTTAATATTACGCGGCAGGAAGCTGGCAATTAAAAATGGAGTAGTGCCCCCATCAAAAACAACTACCTGTCCCTCTTTAAAAATGCGGACCGCCTTTTCAGCAAGAATTCGTTTGTCAAGATTAGCATAAACTTCCCTTTCCTGGTAAGTAGCGGGAATAATTGCCTTTGGTTGGGCCCCACCTTTAACCTTACTGATCAAACCAGCAATGGCGAGTTCTTTAATATCACGGCGAACTGTATCTTCAGACACTTCTAATATGACACTCAATTCCTGATATTCCACTTTATCGTTTAAGCGCAATCTTTCAAGAATGTACTGGAACCGCTCGTCTTTGGTCATTTTGCATTTATTTGCATCAAATGTGCAAATAAAACTGTATTACTTGCAAATAAATAATTATTTATTGTGATTACTGGCAAATAAGTAGGTGAATATCGGTGTGTTAAAAGAAATAAATAATATATAAATACAGAACATTGTTGAATTACAGCGTGTTATATTCTCATATAAGATAGTATTTTATGGAAAATCAAAATGGGAATTACCAGCAGCAAAAAATAACCGGACTTGAGCAGCAAACTGTAATAACAGATTCTTCGGAAACATCGGAAACAGATGAACTGAATCCTTCATTTAACGTAGCCGGTGACTCAGATCCTGATCCGGAAGATCAAAAGGTGGATAATCCGGAAGATCAAGAAGAAAATAATGATAATCTTGATGGTGAGGGACTTGATGAAAAAAATCTGGGTGCTGGTACTACGGTTGTAGAAAAAGGTATTGATGATGCCGGACTGAATCATGATCAGCAGGATGACCTCAGCTTAAATGCCGATGAAGATAGTATCATATGATTAATTTCTGATCAATATCTGGTCAATCGACTCCGACGGCAAATTGGTAAACAAAATATCCCGGCTTATCGGGCCGGGATATCTTAAAAAATTAATTAATTACACCAGTATTTACTTCAGGCTGTCGTGGATCATATTAATCATGGACAGGTGTGTCTGCACAATAGGTGCTGTTTTCGCTGCAAACGCTTTCAGATCGGCATCCTTTCCATCTTTTGACTCATTCTGCATCAATGTAAGTGTTTTTTTATGTCCATCGACCATAGCATCGACATATGCTTTATCAAAATCTGTTCCGGATTTACCATTCAGTTCTTTTTGTTTTTTCTGATGATCGGCATCTAAAGTATCCGGCAAAGTGATATTCTTACTTTTCGCTATGGCTGTTAATTCCTCATTCGCTTTACCATGATCTTTCACCATCATTTCGGCAAACTCCTTAATTTTGGCATTTTTAGTTTTAGTCAGTGCAATTTTACCGAATTCTACTTCTGCCATTCCTCCTACTGCAGCTGTGGTAGCAAACTCAGCATCCGAAGATTCCACAGCAATACCACCCGTTGCCATTGCATTTGAAGTTGTGTCTTTACTTTTGTTTACACTGTCTGCGGTATCTTTTGCATCATGAGATCCGCTGTTGCAACTCTGGAATGCCAAAGTACCAGCTGAAATTGCAAGCACATAAATTAGTTTTTTCATAAGTATATATTGTTTTTTAATGGTCATGAAGCTATCATGATTTTATATTCATTTTCTCATAAGCTCTTATTGTTCTTTATTTGAATTCAAGAACTCGCAAGCTCGGTTCGTGGTGTGATTTGAAAAATCATGATGGTTTCATATGGTTAGATTTTAATTAGTGCAATAACACCTGCTTATGAAAAATGTTTGAAGAGTTTAAATAGTACACTGAATATATTTTGAGTCTGCCACAAATCCCTCCCGGAAGGAATATGAATACGGGGATATCCGGCACCAGTCAAGGGGAAATTTCTTAGGGTATCAATATATTCAATAACTGATGTATGCTGTAATTAATATATGTTATAACTTAACAAAAAAAATTTCATCAAATTATTAATAATCACTAATCTAAACATTAGATTAGTGCACTATAAAATCCAGTGGATATACCTCTTAACTGCTAAAACCAGATATTGACGATGAAACGACTAATTATTATATTCTTAGCATCCATAAGTATGTTATTTAGTCCTGCTCAGGCTATCATAAAGCCTGTCAGACCACATTTAGAAGCAGTTAAGGAATCTGTTGTATACATTACAAAAACAGGGAAAAAGTATCACAAAGGCGATTGCAGTTACTTAAAGCAGAGCAAAATCCAGACTACAAAAAAAGAAGCCATAGCTAATGGTTACACAGCATGCAGCAGGTGTAATCCGTAGTCATTCATTACCTGTTTTCATAATTGAGGAAGCATACCTGGTTTTTAATTTCCTGGCTAATATGTAGAATCTGCTGGATCTTATGCTTTTCTACATGGTCGTGTTGTTTTACATCCAGTAAATAATCTTTAGGCGTGTCGTCCACCTCTTTACAAAACTGAAGTGCCGAATTATTCAGGATGTCTAGGCTCCTTTCCAGGATATGGATAGCCTCTTCTATTTTATCCTTAATTTCCGCGAGGTGGCCATTGGAGTTGGAAAATGGAAAAAAGGATGCTACTGTAGAAAACAACTGGTGGCTAAGTATTTGAAATTCATATAAATGCTGTATCTGTTCCTGTGCTTGCCCTGGTTCCATCAGCATATTCTGCACACCTGATGAAAGTGCCGCAAGCCTGGTATATACATCTTTCCGCGCCAACTTAAATGATGTGCTGTTTGAGGGTAATCCCGAGGCCTCGTCGTGAAGTTTCTTCAGGTAGTTTAAATTGGCATAGATCACATCGCGAATGTATACCGAGTGCTTTTTAATCTCCCATGAGGGGAACAGGTAAGAAGCTCCGAAAGCAATGGCACAGCCAATAATACTATCCAGCGCACGTTGTAATTCTACCGAGGCTGTACTGTCATAATTGTGCAGTGCGATAACTACCATCGGCGTCAAAAACATGATGCTGATGCCATAATCCTGCCTTAAATAAACAAAGGAGCCTAATAGAAAAAGCCCTGCGAGAATCAACTGAACAGTAACGCTACTAATTAAAATGAGGACAAGAAAGCCAAGAAGTACGCCAATAAGTGATCCCTTTATACGTTGAATATTCCTTTTCTTTGTGAGCCCAAATCCAGGTTTTACCACTACAATTACGGTAAGCAGGATCCAGTAGCTATAAAAGCCCATGGGCAGGAACATCAGACTGTAGGCGACCATACAGGCGAGGGAAAACCGCAAGGAGAATCTGAAAATAGGAGATTTCAAGTTCAGATGCCTCTTGATTAAATGGAGGTTTATTCTTTTAGGCACTGTAAACAGCTGGAAAGGAAGGTCTTCAGGAAAAATTATTTCCTCTGCCTTTGTTGTTAGTGTAACATTGATCTGCCTTATACCTTTATATATATTTTCAATATTATCATGTACCTTTTTCAAAACGGAAGAATACACACTTTTCTCTGCTGCAATTAATTTCTCAATTTCTTTGAGCAGCAGCTCAATCTCATTGGCGGACGAATCTACAGGTTTAACTCTCGACCTGGCATACAAGGCCAATCCAAGCTCATGAAAATCGTTTGCCAAATGCTCAACAGCTTTGCTAATAGATTCCAGTAGGCCCGTATCTTTTAAACTTTGCTGCAAAAATTCATAATTGTATTGAATTGCGCTGATCATTTCATATAAGTCAATTACTTGTGAGATGACCAGCAGGTTTTTTTTTCCTTCAGTATTGTCCGGACGCATGAGCCGCTTATCGCGTAAAAGCAGGTCCCGCACCTGCTCCTGTTTCTCGCTTACTTTGTTGTGGAGCTTAATGATCTGGAGATAGTTATTTCCCAAGCTGCTCTCCGGCCGGTAAAAGCCAGCCTTTATTTTCAGAAAATCAGCGGTAGACATAATACATTCACCCAGGGCATGGCGCACGGAACTGAAAGGTAACAACCAGCTGCGCGCCACACTAATCGCATAATAGCAAAATCCGCCAATAAAAATATGCAAACTAAACCATAGTGGATCAGCCGGTTTTAAACCCTGCACAAAGGTCATCAGGACAAGGATTATCGTGCCCAGCAGTGCATATCTCGGGCCAAATGCGGTAAACATAGAGAAGACCATGCACAGTACAAAAACGAGCAATGCAGATACAACTGCATATGGTAATAAAAGTCCGACGATGAGCGTAACTAAGAAAAACAGGCATAGACTGCTGACCGAGATAATCAGTTTGTCTTTTAGGGTGCCCGGCGAATCGGTCAGGCTGATCTGTAGCCCTCCGATGCCTACTGCAATAGCGGTATGGGGATCGGTAAAATAATAAAAGACCGAGAAGGGTACAATAATACTGAGGGTAATACGCAGTGCATCCGTAAAATATTCACTGCTAAAAAGGTTACTAATATATCTAACAAATTCCTTTAAAGATCCTGGTTTGAGTTGCATCAGCTATGTATAGTGAAATAATGACCATAATTCCTATTTATCCGAATTCGGTTAATTATGCGCCGCAATTTACTAAAAATTAACAGTTAGGTAACAATTTTGATGGACGAAATGTAAATACCTGGTATATGATAAAAATTGGGGTGAGTACCTTAAAAAATAAGCCCCGGCTCTTTCCATTTCTGCTGGAAAAAGCCGGGGCCATTATAATTGCTGTCAGGTTATTTTATAGGTACAAATACCGATTGGTTTTCCCATACAAGAGAGAAGCCCTTCGGACTCACTTCATATTTTAAACGTTCTTCTAATGCCGCAGTTTTTACAGGCTTAACTAAAATGCTGACTACGTCTTTAGCAGGGACGCGGGTAGACTCGCCACTGTGTGACGTTCCCCACTGACCTGTTTCAGAATTGAAAATGATCTTCCATGTTTTCTCACCAGGAATGGCATAAATGCTGTAAGAACCAGCTTCAAGAGGTGTTTTTCCTACGATGATCTTTTTATCTGTGGTGAATACCGTAGCTTCATTTGCCCCAGCTCTCCATACTTTATCATATGGGACAAGTCCCCCATATATTACACGGCCTTTCACTGCCGGACTGCTGTATTTAATGGTAATATTAGCCCCATTAATTGTGCCTGTCGCTGTTGCTGCCGGACTGGCTTTGACAGCTTGCGCCCAAATTGTGGTGGTGGTCAGCAATAGGATAACAGCCGTCGCTCCTGCCTTGATGATGTTGTTTTTCATAACTCAGTTTTTTTATTTACATGTGATTTTAATTGATTAAAGCTAGACATTTTAATGGCGCTGACAAAGAAATATTGTATTAAAGCGGCCCTTAATAATTGTTAAGAATTTAACTGTTCATCGTTTTATTTTGCGGATTAGGACAAAATGCTTTGAATCATCAACATTAGCAGTGATATTTGAATTATATGAAAATATTACTAGCTACGCTGTCATTGATGCTCCTCGTATGTGGCCTTCAGGCACAAGATTTAACTGGTAACTGGTTTGGCATTCTCCATATCCAGGGCACTAATCTGCATCTTGTATTTCATATCAATAAAAGCGGAGATGCCTACAGCGGCACAATGGACAGCCCCGATCAGGGTGCCCATGGCTTATCAATTGATAAGACCAGTATAAATGGCAATACGCTCAGCATCGAAATGGCCCAATTGAACTTAAAATATAGTGGCACCTATTTGCCAGACAGCAATAAAATTACGGGCATATTTACTCAAGGTGCAGTAAGTTTGCCGCTTGTGTTAACACGCGATGATAAAAGCACGGTTGTAACTGCGGCTAAACGTCCGCAGGATCCTGCTACTTTCCCCTATACACAAGAGGAAATCGTGTTCAATAATGCAAAAGCTGAAATTCAGCTGGCAGGAACGCTCACGCTACCTTCAAGTGGTAAATTTTCCAAAATCGTCATACTGATCAGCGGCTCCGGCCCGCAAAATCGGGACGAAGAAATCCCGCAATTTAATCACCGCCCTTTTTTAGTGTGGAGCGACTGGCTTTGCCGCAATGGTATTGCTGTATTACGTTACGACGACCGCGGCATAGGAAAATCTACTGGCAGCTTTGGCACAGCTACCACGGCCGACTTTGCTGATGATACTGAAGCGGCCATTAATTTCATTCAATCACGTGCTGACCTTAAGCGTCTCGATATTGGCTTAATGGGCCATAGTGAGGGCGGTATGATTGCACCGATGGTAGCGAGCAGGAATAAAGCAGTGAGGTTTATGGTATTACTGGCTGCTCCGGGCGTAGAAATACAGCAATTGATGGTGCAGCAGCTTAATGATCAGATGCACCTGGCAAATACTCCTGCCAATATTGCTGAGCTCGCAGCTTCCACGAATACAAAATTATTCGCCGCAATGAACCAGTATAAAGCGCTGCCGGATCAGGAATTCAAAGCAGCGATAGACACGGTTTTGCGAACTCAGTTGCTCAAATATCCTAAAGATATACTTGGTAATGAAAGCATTGACGCCATACTGAATAAAAGCTCAGCACAATACAACTCGCCATGGTTTAAATACTTTATTACTTTTAATCCTGCAGAATACCTCACAAAAGTCAAATGCCCTGTACTTGCCCTGAACGGGACACTGGATATGCAGGTGCAAAGTAGTTCCAACTTACCAGCTATCGGGGCGGGATTGCAAAAAGGTGGAAACACAAAATTTGAAATCGTGCCATTAACTGGCCTTAACCATCTTTTTCAGCAGGCTAAAACCGGGTCTACAAAAGAGTACAAAGAGATTGAAGAAACTGTTAACCCTGCGGCACTCAGTAAGGTATCCGATTGGATCAATCAGTTATAAATCGGCAATGCTGCGATCGTTTGGAAGCACCTCAGTACACATCAACAGGTCTATAGCACAAATTGTCCGATAAAGGACTTTCTTGTCATGATATGGAGGTAGGCGTAATTCCCGGAAAGTTGTTGTCGCTGTTTCAGCTGATAGAGGAAATGCCCTCCTAAATCTACAATAATCGGCGCTTTAGCCTGGAACCATACCTGGTGTGGATGTTTCCAGCAAAATGAATAATAATAAGACGTTATTGGTACTCTTTTAATTTCCGGATGATAGAAATTGAGGATTTTAGGTTTGCTTTCCCCACGGGAAATATCAGATTTCCGAATCATAGAAAGGTGGTCAGTATGACAAAACTCATACTCCGAAAGCCTTTGATCATCTACATCAGGCAGGTGTTTCAAAATCCTGAACCCTTTGAACTTCTTACCATTTAATACCCATACTAACTTAGGATAAAAGGCTTCCCTGCTTTTAAGTTCATCAAGGCATATCGGAGAATTCTGAAATTCAATTGTCGTCCCGCAGGGAGTATATACATCTGCCCTGTGCAGCTGTCCAAGAGTTTCATCCCTGAAAGTAATTTCTCTGAAAGATGGGGGAAATGCCTTCTTCCAGTTACGGTGCCAGGGTGTCTCTCCAGGATAAGTGCGCAACAAATCAAGACCACCCGGAGAAACCTGATTTGAAAACTCAGCAGCTTGCCTACTTTGCGGTGTGGAGTATGATTTGATATCCATATTAATCAAAGTGTCGGATTTTTAAGGCTGCAAAGTTATACTAATATATTTAGTATTCAAAATAAGGCAACAGAAAGAAGCCCGGCATTTGTTAAATACCGGGCTTTAAAGAATCGCAAATGATGAAATGACTGATGCTGCTGCATATAGCGCAATTACATATTGCTCATTTCTTCTTTAGGATGTGTACTCTTTTAATATCTCCATAAAATTATCTGTGTCACGCGGTTCGCCGATAGCCCTGAATTTCCAGCTGCCGTCTTTCCGATAAAGCTCTGCAAAGATCATCGCATGTGTGTTATTAAAATCGGCATTGCCAGACAGGCTATACCGGGCAATTTCATGTCCCCTGTGATCAACTGCCCTGATAAATGCATTATCTACCATACCAAAGTGCTGGCGCTTCTTCCTGCCCTGGTAAATAGTTACTATAAATACTATTTTTTGATACTTCTGGTCGAGCTTGTTCAGCTGGACAATAATCTGCTCGTCGTCGCCATCTCCTTCACCTGTTCTATTGTCTCCTGTTAACCAGATATTTCCGGAAGGGTGTTTGAGCGCATTGAAAAAAACAATGTCGCTCCCCTGCAGCTGAAAAGTATTGCCGCCTCTTGTTACAGTCTGGCCCCTGTTTGCAACTTTATTATTTGCATCTAATACAAATGCTATAGCATCCAGATCATATTCATCGGCCTCGCCCCCACCAAATATGCTGGCAAAAAAGCCTGTGTTTTTTTGCTTTACATCCCAGCCCAGGCCTATAGTAACTTCCGACAGATCATATTCGCCGCCAGATTCATTTTTACGCAGGTCAATAGTCTGACCTTTTTGTAAATTGATTGCCATGTCCTCTATTTAATAATTTGACCGTTATAATATTTAGACAGGAAGTACGCCAGATCTTCCCTGTAGCCAATTCCTGAAGCCTCGAACTTCCAACCCCCGCTATGTTTATATAAACGGCCGAACTCAATTGCAGTTTCTATAGAAAAGTCTTCACCTAATTCATATTTTGCTACCTCTTGTCCATTGGAATCATCAACAATCCTGATGTACGAATTCCTTACCTGTCCAAAGTTTTGTCTCCTGGCCGCAGCGTCATGTATGGTAACTACAAATAATATCTGCTCAATATCATTTGCCACTTTTGTCAAATCTACCTGAATAATTTCATCGTCCCCGGCAGCACTATTCCCACCTGACGGATCATCTCCTGTATGAAATAAAGCTGTATCAGGTGAGGTTGTATTTCCGTAGAAAATGAAATTCTCTTCAACGGGGATCAATTTAGCTGCATTGATCATAAATGCAGATGCATCAAGATCGAAATCATTACCAGTTCCTTCTTTTGGGTCCCATCCTAACCCTATACTCATTTTGGTCAAACCTAATTTGAAGTTTTGACCCTTCTGCAAATTAATAGCCATAAGCCTTTTATCTAATTTTTTATCTTTTCTTGTTGTCTCTGCTCCTTGCTACATCGACGACAGTACGTTTTACTTTAATTGTGGTGCCAACTTATATTGGATCGATTCCCGGATTGAATCCTTTTAATTTTATATCAAGTATGAGTATCTAAGCAAACCTCTCGCCAAATTTAAATATCCGACCAGTTATATCAGATAATGCTACTAAATTGCCTTCGGGATACAAATTACTTAATGTTATTTCCGAGATCTTTAAACTGCGCTTTTAATGTTGCCTGCTGATCGCAATGTATATTTCTCCAGGGAAATTGACCCGGCAAAGGTAAATTTTAGTTTTGCATTTGCACTCAGTTTTTGCATTGTTTTTTCCGGTAAGGAAGGCGGTAGAATAAAAAGAGATCAACTGCCAGTTGACCAAATACACTACTATATCTATGGGGTATTTCATATATATGATTAATGTCATTATTTGTATCTGAAGGAGGCTATATCTTTGCCCGTTGATAACCCATACCTATACCAAATGATACCAAAAACATGGTGCTTCCTGTTTACGCTTTTTGTCTTTTATTCCACTCTAGTATATATATACAGCAATCCAGAAACTCAGAAAACAAAAGTGCCCAAAGATGTATATGCCGGCATGAATATCTGGCAGCAAAAAAACTGTCATACCTGTCATCAATTATACGGACTTGGTGGATATATGGGGCCGGATTTAACTAATATGGCATCCGATAAGACTAAGGGGCCCGCCTATATGAAAGTATTTATTCAGTATGGAACGAACAAAATGCCGAACTTCCATTTAACTGAAACGGAAGTAGACCAGGTAATTGCTTTTTTGAAATGGGTAGATAAAAGCGGAAAAACAAGGGTGAGCCCACAATCTGTTCATTGGACAGGAACTTATATAATTAACTAGCTACATGAGCACTTTAAACCGGATTTTTATAAAATTCGCACTCCTTCTTTTATTCGTCGCATTGCTGATCGGCGTTATTTCATCTGTTGCTTTTCTTTATCCAGAGAGTTTTAACAATTGGCTTCCCTTTCACATGCTGCGGCCTATGCATACTTCTGCAGCGCTTTTCTGGATCATTTGCGGTGCCTCGGGATGTATCTGCTATTTTAAAAACCAGCAGTACCCAGACGATGGATTGGTAAAAAAGCTGACTACAATTTTTATAGTGACTTGGATTGCCGTTATCATTGCCGCTTTCGTCAATTATGCGATGGGCAATTTTGGAGGCAGGGAATACTGGGAGTTTCCTCCATATCTTAATTTACCCCTGTTAATTGGCTGGCTGGCAATCACCTTCCTTATCCTTAGAGGCTTCAGGAAAGATACTCCTGCATATGAATGGATGTGGATGACAGGTGTAGTTTTTTTCCTTATTACTTTTACGGAACAGAATTTATGGCAGCTGTCATGGTTCCGCGAATCGTATATCAGAGAAGTAACTGTGCAGTGGAAAGCAAACGGATCTATGGTGGGTGCCTGGAACCAAATGATCAACGGACTGTCTGTCTATGTGCTCATCCGCATTAGCGGTAATGAAGCCCTGGGCACATCGAAGAAAACCTATTTCTTATTCTTTTTAGGGCTTTTTAACCTGATGTTTAACTGGGGGCACCATGTGTACAACCTTCCTAATGCCAACTGGATGAGGGGCGTAGCATATGCGGTAAGCATGACAGAATGGGTAATTCTGATCATCATCATTAGAGGTTTCAGAAAAAAGCTGGACGAGAGCAGGAAGTTAAAACACTATCTCTCCTATCGCTTTATTATGGCAGCTGAATTCTGGCTTTTTGCTAATCTGTTTTTAGCATTGCTGATGTCAATTCCTGCCTTGAATCGTTACACGCATGGCACTCACATTACTGTAGCACATGCTATGGGTACAACGATTGGTATCAACACAATGATGCTGTTAGCTATTATCGGGTATATTTTTAAAGCGAATGAACTATCTGAACGGTTGAAGAAAGTTATAGCTTTCTGTATCCGATTTAATAATTATAGCCTTGCCGTTTTTTGGCTGTCATTGATTATTGCGGGACTGATAAAAGGATATATTATGGTTAATCAGCCGGATATGGATTTCAACTCACTAATGAAACCCGTATTACCATTCATAGAGGCATTTGCCGGGGCAGGTTTTTTTGTGTTCCTTTCTCTGGGGATTATAGTTGTGATATTCCTGCGGATAAAGGTAGAAAAGCCCAATCATTAATCCGCCTTAGGATATAATTTCAAATCTCCTATGTATTTACCTCAGAACTTTTATTCTGGGAAAAGACATAGGAGATTTGCATATGATGTACTTATTGATTCATATATCTTTGGATGATTATTTAAAACAGATCTTCTATAGAAAGATAACGTTCACCAGTATCGTAATTAAATGTAAGAACAGTGCTTCCTTCCGGAATTTCGGCGATTTTCGACCCCACTGCTGCCAGGGAAGCGCCCGTAGAGATACCTGCTAAAATACCTTCTTCTTTTGCAAGGCGACGTGTATAATAATAAGCGTCATTTTTACTGATCTGAATGATGCCATCCAACAAAGATGTATTTAATATAGATGGGACAAAGCCAGCGCCAATTCCCTGTAAAGGATGAGGTGCAGGGTCGCCGCCACTTAAAACAGGAGAAAGCACAGGTTCCACTGCATATACTTTTATAGCTGGAAAATGTTTTTTCAGTACTTCTGCAACACCCGTAATATGTCCCCCGGTGCCAACGCCAGTAATCAGGTAATCAACTCCTTCCGGAAAATCTGCCAGGATTTCCTGTGCCGTACTATTATGGTGCGCAGCAACATTAGCTAAATTATTAAATTGCTGCGGCACAAAAGAACCCTCAATATCTTCGGCAAGTTCATTCGCTTTTTCTATCGCCCCTTTCATGCCTCTTTCACGTGGGGTGAGCACAAATTCAGCACCATAGGCCTGCATTAATTTACGTCGCTCCATACTCATTGAATCGGGCATAACTAATATCAGCTTATAGCCTTTCACAGCAGCAACCAGGGCAAGACCTATCCCAGTGTTTCCGGATGTAGGTTCGATAATTGTGCTTCCCGGACTAAGGAGTCCTTTTTGTTCTGCGTCTTCAATCATAGCTAGTGCGATACGATCTTTGATACTGGCTCCGGGATTGCTCTTCTCCATTTTTATCCAGATGTTGTGTGTGTTGCCAAATAATTTGTTCAGCCTGACGTGTGGTGTGTTCCCAATTGTAGTGAGGACGTTCTGATGTTTCATAATATCTTTTTAAATTAAATAATAATATTTATAAAATATGACGGGCTACATTTCCTGTGCTGCGGGAGATGTTTAGTTATCGGTCATTGTTATCAATAAAATTGTTTGAATATTCAAAAGTATAATGACGATCGCTCAAAAACAGTTATCTGGATCATTTTTAGAATATAATATGTTTTTATATCCCTGCCATGACAATTATAAAAGGCAAATTATATAGTTGTATTCATCTCAATTAAATCATAAAAGGAGCGCAATATACAGTGTATACCTACGCTCCTTTTGTTCACCCTGATATGGCAAACGTAACTATCAGGGTTGTCCGTTTCCACCTGCAGCACCATAAACTTGTCCTGTAGAGTAGCTCGCGCTGTTATCTGCTAGTTGTACATAGATAGATCCTAATTCTGCCGGTTGACCAGGCCTGCCAAAGGCAGTTTCTCCACCGAACTTGGATAGTTTCTCTGCCGTAGAGCCACCACTAATTTGTAATGGTGTCCAAATTGACCCCGGTGCTACGCCATTGACACGTATTCCCATAGGCCCCAACTGCTTCGCTAATGACTTTACGAAATTCACGGTAGCAGCTTTAGTGATTGCATAATCAAAAAGGTCGGGTGATGGATCATATGCCTGCACTGATGCTGTACCAATAATAGCAGATCCGGGTTTTAGATGAGGTAAAGCAGCTTTAATGAGCCAGAATGGAGCATAAATATTGGTTTTCATTGTCCAGTCGAATTGCTCGGTTGATAAATCAGCTATGGATTGGTGGACTTGCTGTCTGGCCGCATTACTCACCAGGATATCTAAACCACCCAAACCTTTGACGGCATCCTCTACCAGCCGCTTACAGAAAGATTCTTCACGTAAATCTCCTGGAATAGCCACAGCCTTACGCCCTTCTGCTTTAATAAGGGCAACGACTTCAAGCGCATCTGGCTCTTCTGCCGGGAGATAGTTAATAGCTACATCAGCACCTTCACGTGCATAAGCAATTGCAGCGGCTCGTCCCATGCCAGAATCTCCACCTGTGATCAATGCTTTCCTTCCTGTTAAACGGCCAGATCCTTTATATGTAGTTTCTCCATGATCCGGACGCGGATTCATCTTACTAGCTAAACCGGGCCAAGGCTGAAATTCGGCTTTGAATGGGGGTTTAGGGTATTTTGTTACCGGATCTTCTAATTTATATGAAATTGCTGAGCCAAAACCCGTAGCTTTTGCAGCGCCAATAACTGGTGAAACTGCTACTGCGGCTATTCCCATGCCTAATCCGCCAATTACTTTTCTTCTGCTGATTTTATTCTCTTCATTCATAGTTATAACTCCTTCATTTTAATTTATTAAACTTCTATCTGTTTCAGATCTTTACGGGGCGGTCCGCTAATCACTTTACCATGGACATCAAACCGGCCGCCATGACATGGGCAGTCCCAGCTTTTCTCCTCTGGATTAAACTTGACAGTACATCCTGCATGAGTACAAGTAGGGCTCAACGCAGTAATTTCACCATATTCGTCTTTATAGATTGCTGCTTTACGGCCATTGATTTCTTTTACCACCCCTTCTCCGAAACCTAAACCAATCAGTCCGTCCAGTTCTTCTGCCGAAAAGCGGTCTGCAATAAAGTGCCAGGCTACGTCAGCATTTTCTTTCACAAAATCAGTAAATCCTGCAATAGGCTTGATTCGCGATGGACTGAATAAGGTGGAGTACTTATTATCTATTCCAAGGATCTGGTCACTAATGATCTTGCCGGATAAAGTCCCGAACATCATACCATTTCCATTAAAGCCTGTTGCAGCATAAGTCCTGCCCTGCGACATTGGTAGTAATCCAATATATGGCAGGCCGTCAGCAGGGATATAATATTGTGACGACCATTTAAAATCAATACTTGCTACATTGAAATATTGGCGTACGTAATTTTCGAGGTTTTCAAATACTTTTTCCGGATCGTCATGCCCGGTTTTATGATCCTCTCCTCCGACAACCAGGTACTGTTCACCTTGGATCTGATGTGTGCGAAAATAATGATAGGGCTCCTGCATGTCATAGATTAACGCTTTCGGGTAAGCATTATCTTTAAGCTTTACTCCTAAAACATAACTTCTGTAGGGAGCACAAGTGAAATTCATCAGGTTAATTCCGGGAGGGATATGTGTTGCATACACTAGATTCTTCGCGATAATGGTATAGTTGCCGGCCTGCACAGTGTAGGTGTCATTCTCATATGCCGCATCTTTCACAAATGTACCCTCAATCATCACTCCGCCAAGCTTCAAGTATTCAACCGCCAGGGCATTAATATATTTAACAGGATGAAACTGTCCCTGTTCAGTAAAACACAATACTTTGTCGAACGCCACCGGCACCCCATTATCACCAACCTCGGCTACCTCAATACCAGCCCTTTGAGAAGCTTCGAGGATCTCCATTAGTTGTTTGGTCTCTTTGGCATTCTCCGAAAAAAGATAACCAGGTTTCGATTCGAAATCACAGTCGATTGCATATTCATCAATGAGTGACCTGATAGTTGACATGGCTTCTTTGCCTGATTCAGCAACCAGCTTCGAGTTATCTTCACCAAAATCACTTTCCAGCTCTGGATAGGTGGCATCGAAGAATGTGTTTAGGTGTGCGCTAGTTCCGCCCGTAGTGCCAAAACCAGCGACCGAAGCCTCTGCGATAATACAGTGCTGTCCTGCACGCTGAAGCATCAGCGCAGTGGTAATGCCCGTAATTCCTGCCCCAACAATAAGTGTATCGCACACTGTATTGTTATCAGGCACTTCGGTTATGTCGAAGTTGCCAATCTCAGATTGCCATAAGCTTTCACAATAACCGTCACGTAATTTTTTTTTAGCGTTTTCCATAGATATGATGTCAATTTGCTTGTGCATCATAACAAGCCCGATCGTATATGGTTTAAAGAAAATTAATTCCGCTTATGAACTTGGCTGTACAGTTCCGTACATCCATGTTCATAAGCGGACAGTGAAAATCAGGGAAATAGACGGAATGGACAAAAAAAGCACATTTTTGCGTTGGCACATCGTTGGTATACTATTTTCAAAATTATTCTTATGCTAAAACTGAATCTTAAAATTGCATTCCGGAATTTATTAAAGTATAAAGTCTACACCTTTATCAACATCCTGGGACTTTCTATCGGAATGGCGAGCTGTATTCTGATTTTTGTATTCATCCAATATCAACTCAGTTTTGATCAGGCATATAAAAATAAAGACCGCATTTTAAGGTTCGGGAGCTATTGGAAGTACAACAGCTTTGTCGACTATTCCGCTGGCGCCCCTATACCCTTCACTGCCGCTGCAAGACTTGAGCTTCCTGAACTGGAAAAAATTGGTACCATCACAAAGAATGGAGGCGTAATTATTGTAAAAGACGAACAGGGCAAAGAAAAAATCAAAACTGTAAAGCAGGTGTATTTTGCTGAACCGGATATCCTTGACATCTTCGAACTGCAATGGATAGGTGCCAAGCCTGGTAAAAACTTTGCTGAACCAAATACGGTAGTCCTGTCAGAGAAAATGGCTAAAGAATTTTTCGGCAGCGGCGAAAATGCCATAGGAAAAAGTTTCAGGTTCTGGAACCAAATGGACCTGAAGGTTATTGGTGTATTTAAAGACCTTCCTGCAAGCACAACTACCCCATTAAATATCCTGATCAGTTTCGAAAGTTCCTATTTGCGGAAAGATAAAAGCTGGGACTCTGTAAGTTCTCAGAATCAATCGTTTGCGCTTCTGAAGAAAGGATCTACTATCGCTGCCCTTCAATCTTCGCTGGACAGGTTTAACAAACTGCATTTTACAGATAAAAAAATGGCTGGCAATCAGATCATTGTCCTGCAGCCATTGACGGAGATACATTTCAATAACAATTATGGTAACTTCGCAGATGCTACAATTACCAAAAAAGAAATCTACGGACTGGCGATTATAGGTATATTTTTATTGATTACTGCCTGCATTAATTTCATCAACCTCGCCACGGCACAGTCTGTAAACCGTTCCAAAGAAGTTGGTGTCCGTAAAGTAATGGGGTCAATGCGCAAGCAGCTGGTCAGCCAGTTTCTTATCGAGACCTTGGTTATCACTTTGATCTCATTGCTAATAGCCTGTATCCTGGCGGAATTAGCATTACCTGTAATGCAAAATTTATTTAAAGAGCAAGTCACCTTCAGCCTGTTTGGAAACCCTGTTATCATTTTATTTATGGTGGTGCTGG
>JAATFQ010000223.1 GCA_015655115.1 Sphingobacteriales bacterium | reverse complement strand
GAATTTACTATTGCAGTTGCAACAGTACCTTCATAGAAACCAGCACGCCCTTTATCTCTGATGAGCTTCAGTGTCTTTGCCAGCTCTGGCTGTTTCAGGATATCTCCTTCTTTCCATGCATCAGCTTTTACAAAAGCCACAGGCTTTCTATTGTATTTTAAGAAACCGTCTTTGTTCCTGTTCAGCTCTCCTGCCTGCTGGGCAGTGATAGGGAAACCTCTCTCGGCCAGATCTATCGCAGGCTGAATATCTTTCTTCCAGTTCAGTTTCCCATATTTATCATGTGCCCTTACCATACCGGCAACAGTCCCCGGTACACCGGAAGCCAATGCACCAAACAGGCTTTTATCGGCTATAGCATTCCCCTTGTCATCAAGGTACATATCTTTTGAAGCCTTTGCCGGAGCTTTTTCGCGGTAATCTAAAGCATCCTGATCTCCACGGTTACCCCTGTAAACCAGGAATCCACCACCACCAATATTACCGGCATTGGGATAAACAACGGCCAGTGCAAATTGAACAGCAACAGCAGCATCGATAGCATTACCACCTTTTTTCATAATTCCAACTCCGACTTTGGTCGCTTCAGGATGCGCACTGACAACGGCGGCATGTTTGTATTGTTCGCCGGACTGTGCATAGACTGTATTGCAGATAAGCAGCTGGACAAACAGGGTACTGCAAATAAAGTAGAAGACTGGTTTATTTTTGCTCATGGTATTATATAATTAAAAAGTTTCTTACGAGCTAGATATTGCTGGTAAGAAACTGATTAAATTTAATGGAATTATGTGGGAATTAAAAGTTCAGTGATAACCTGGTAAAGACATATCTGCCTAAAAAACCAAATTGAGGTGCCTGGTTAGGATATAAGATTCCAGAAGTACCTTGTGAGGCCAGTAATAATTCCTGTGGATATACATCGAATACGTTATTGGCACCTATTGTTGCTTTCAGGTTTTTAGTGAGCTGGTATCCTGCACCTACATCAGTAATTACCCTTCCTGTAAGTTCCTGCTGGTTGGCAACAGTATTAGTAGGCTGTGATACCTTTCCAAAATAAACATTGCGCAGGAAGGCATTCCATTTGCCCACAGAATAATCAAAGGTAATGTTCGACTTTATCCTCGGTGTAACCTTCTCAATCAGGATACGACTTGCATCATCAAGATAGGTACTCTCCTTACCAGCCAGCAATGCCGAAGCATGAACAGGGCCAACAATAGAAGTTTTAGTGAACGTTGTAGCCCAGTCGGTCCGCAGATTACCGGTTCCCAGACGGGTATTATATGATAAAACCACATCCAGTCCTTTGGTTTCTGTGTTTACAGCATTGGCAAAAAATCTTGCCGTAGTCGCATTTGCTAAACGCAACAGGTTATAGATCTCTTTATCCTGTGCAGAAGCAGTGGCCGCATTATTTCCAGTAAATTGTCCGGTATAGATTACACGGTCATTGATCCTGATAAAATAACCATCAACAGTTATTTTAAGCTTGCCGAGGTTTGAAGTAAAACCAGCACTTAAGCTTTTAGAAGTTTCTTCTTTTAACTTCGGTATCCCCAGCAGCTGTGCAATCCGGCTGTCATTAGCAAAAGTCCCCGATTCAACAATATTCCCATCCACATATACAGAAGAGGTAGAGCTAAAAAACTGCTGATGCAGAGAAGGTGCCCTGAAACCTGTACTTGCAGCAGCACGCAACAGGAATTTATCAGAGAACTTATACCTGGCAGCTAGCTTTCCATTAAGCGTAGAGCCAAAGTCTGAATAGTTCTCAAACCTCGCAGCAGCGTCCACCAGCAGTTTCTCTGTAAAGTTCAACTCTACATCCCCATAGGCGGCAAATGAGTTGCGCGATTCATTAGTGAGGTTAGCCTGGTTAATGCCAGGAAATCCTTGCGCTCCGCCCGCATATGCTGCTCCATTCGCGGCAAAACGGGTAGAGATATTGCCGCTGGCATCTGGTATTAAAATCGGTTTACCTGCTCCGTCTACACCTACCTGAAGTGCATTGCCATAGTTTCTCCATGAAGACTCTTCTCCGGGATTAATCTTATAGTTCTCATACCTGTTCTCAAATCCGAAAGCTACGTTTATCCCTTTCAGAGGGCTTTCAAAGAAGCGGGAGAAATCCAGGTTGGTTGTGTTTTGTGCAAACTCATAGCCACCGGACTCGAATGAGGTTGGTGAGGCCGTGAGCAGAGACGCATTTAAAGAGTTCTCCGTCTTGAAATCTATAATATTACGCCCGTAAGTATTGCTGAAATCAGCTTTCCATTCGCCCAGTTTACCTCTTATGCCGACAGCAACGGACTGGTCAAGGCTATTGGTTACAATTTCCGGCAGGAAACCGTTTGGATAAATAGTGGCATTATTCTGCGTAAGCTGACGTGGTGTGCGATAAAAGGCCGTAGAAATGCCATTCCTGTAATTCACTCCGCCAAAGGCGTACACTTCAGCACCTTCAGCAACAGGGATTACTGAATTGAAAAATAGGGCACCTCCCCTGTTTTGCGACTGGCCGATATTTGGCACAAAGTCAGATCGCGTTTGCCCTCTTCTCGCCAGCTCTGCATCGGTAATATCAACCCCCGTCGGAATGGGATATAAGGCTGTATTGTTATAGTCTGTATAGATAACTCCTCGGTACGGTGTAGTACGTGAAGCGAAATCCCTATAGTCGAACGAACCAGAAAGGTTTAAGTAACCCCCTTTATCGGAGAGCTTAACCCCATAGTTTACATTGGCCTGCACAGTTTCGCCATCCAGACCGTCAGAATGTTTACCTGTATAGCCGCCACCAGAAACGTTTGCCGTAAGTTTATTCACATCATCATTCAATATAATATTGATCACTCCTGCAATCGCGTCAGAGCCATACTGTGCTGCTGCACCATCCCGCAGGATCTCTACTCTTTTAATAGCGGAGGTCGGAATAGCATTCAGATCAGTACCCACAGAGCCTTTCCCCAAACTACCGTTGATATTTACCAGAGCTGTAGTATGCCTTCTTTTTCCATTGATTAAAACCAATACCTGGTCAGGCCCCAATCCACGTAAAGATGCTGGATCGATATGATCTGTGCCATCTGTCAGGCTCATCACATTTGAGGTAAACGAGGGAGCAACAAAGTTCAGGATCTGATTAAGAGAAACCTGCGGAATGTTCTGAGTGAGCTTTTTAATATCCACTATATCTACGGGTACGGGCGTATCCAGGTTGGAACGCGGAGCACTTCTGGATCCTAAAACAACTACGTTTTCAAGGTTATTGCTATTTGGCAATAAGAAGAAATCAAGGTCTTTTATCTGCCCTGCGGCAACAGTCACGGTTTTTTGCTGTGTCTGAAAGCCTATATAGGAAACCACAATGGTATACTTCCCGGCTTTTGAGAGGTTCAGTTCATACTTTCCAGAGGCATTTGTACCGGCTTTCTGCGGATTTCCCAATACCGCAACCGTAGCTCCGATTATTGTTTGTGAGGTGTCACTTACTGTTCCCCGTATAGTCTGTGCCTGGGCACCTATCACGGTAAAAATGAACAAAAGGATAATTGAGTAAAATTTAATTTTCATGCGCGCTTGTTTAATTTATAATTGATGATCAAATATTACCTACGTGAATCTTAGATCAAGAAGTTCAAGCAGGAAGAGTTTGAACCAGATAAATGAAAAAGAGAGGTAATTTTACACAAAGATACAATTATAGACTATAAATACTATAAATTTAGTAGACTAAAGAATTTCATCCCGCATCCTCATTAATGAAAGGGGAGAGGCACTAATTTTACTGTTATTATTTTCAAATGGAAAGAGCAAAAAAAATCCGGTCTTTGGCAAGACCGGATGGTATAAGATATTGTAAAAACCGCTGATTAGTGCTTCGCAGGCTTAGTTCTGATTTGAGATGCTTTAAGATATACTTTTCCACCTTTTTTGTTCACATAATATTTTCGGTTTTTACCGTCAATATATACGTTTGTGCCATCAGGCGCCATTTTGTTCTTGTACGTTTTGTCAGCTACCTTCGCAGAGCCTTTTACAGCCACTTCTGCAGTTTTATTGCCCACTTTTGACGCTGTCTTATCAATAGTCTGACCTACTGTTTTTTTCTCCTGCGCCTGTGCGGAAAGAGAAAGGGTACCAACAAATGCCAGGGTAAATAACCCTAATAAAAATCTCCTTTTCATATGTATTGTATTAATTGTTATGGCTGTAGTATACTCTTATTTATATAGTACAACTCAATAACATAGTACTAAGGCTTTTGTTTTAATTCAGCTTTTCTGTCAATAACTGCATCTCAATCTGCGGCGAATGTTTCTCATAAAGAATGGCATAGACAGCACGGCTGATAGGCATATCTATCTGGTACTTTTTATTGATTACATGCATACAAGCTGCTGCATAATAGCCCTCGGCAATCATATTCATCTCCAGTTGCGCTGATTTAACGGTATAACCTTTACCAACCATATTCCCGAAAGTACGGTTCCGGCTAAACTGTGAATAGGCTGTTACCAGCAAATCACCCAAATAGGCAGATTCTTTAATGTCTCTTGATATAGGATGCACAGCATCTACAAACCGCTTGATCTCCCGTATAGCATTTGAAATCAGTACTGCCTGGAAGTTATCTCCATAACCAATACCGTGACAGATGCCACTGGCTACGGCATAAATATTTTTAAGCACCGCAGCATACTCTGTCCCGAAAATATCATCTGATATAATGGTCTTGATATACCTTGTATTTAACAATCGCGCGAAATTACCGGCCTCTTCATGATTTAAAGAGGCAATGGTTAGATAAGATAGTTTCTCCAGGGCTACTTCCTCGGCATGACAAGGGCCACTGATTACCACTATATCGCTGAGGGGGACGTCAAACTTATCGTGTATAAATTCACCTATAATTTGGTTTTCCTCAGGCACAATACCTTTAATTGCAGAAATGACTTTCTTTCCTGCAAACATTGCCGGTGTTACACTTGCCAGCGTTTCTTTTAAAAACGCAGCAGGAACATTGAGTACGACATAATCTGCTGCTTCAATAATTTCGGCGATATTGTTCGAGATATTGCGCTCCGGAACCCTGATCTCTACGGAACTCAGGTATTTAGGATTATGCCTGTATTGCTGTATGTGTGCTATGGAATCAGCATCACGCATCCACCAGAAAATCTCCTTTTCAGTCAGATTATCTGAAAGCATCTTTATGACAGCAGTTGCCCAGCTGCCGCCACCAATCATTGCTACTTTTGGTATCATTGTTAATAAATAAAAAATCCCGGCTTATTGTTTTAAGCCGGGACAAATTACTTATTTTATTACTAAGGCTAGGCCTTACTTTTTATCTGGATTAGCAAAGAGCTGATCTTTAGTAGTTTTTTCTACTTTCGCTCCGTCTTTTAATCTGTTCTGAATAGCAGAATACGGACCGCTTACTACTTCGGTGCCGGCCTTCAGTCCGCTCTTTACCTGAATGAACTGGTCATTCTGTATACCTGTGGTAATTTCTACCTGCTTCACGGTACCATTGGCATAAGTATATACATATTGCTTGATCAGCTTATCGTTCAGCTTAGTTTTTTGCTTGTCAGCATTCGCATCATTTGCTTTCCCTGCGTCACCAGCAGCATCCTTGTCGCCATTACTCTTTGTAAATACAGCCTGGATAGGAACGGATAAATCGTTAACCAAAGAACTTTCTATATCTACCGTAGCAGACAACCCCGGTCTGAATGGTGAAGGAAGATCCTTCGCACCACCTTTTACACCGGCATAGGAGCTGGCATCAATCCGTACTTTCACTACAAAATTGGTTACCTGATCTACACTTGTTGTAGCAGTACCTACATCTTTAGAAGAACTTGCAATCTCTGTAACTACCCCTTTAAACTTCTTATCGGCGAAGGCATCTACTTCTATTGTGGCACTGTCTCCCACACTAACTCTGTTGATATCATTCTCGTTCACATCCACGTTTACTTCCATAGAGTTCAGGTTGGAAATCCTCATGATTTCTGTACCTGCAAACTGTGCTGTTCCCAGAATCCTGTCGCCAAGCTCTACAGATAATTTGGAGATCACCCCATCAACTGGTGCATAGGTGGTTGCTTTAGCCAGGTTAGCACTTGCCTCCTGAACGTTTGCACCCGATTGCTCAAGATTAAATTTGGCAGCAATCAGCGATTGTTTAGCACTCTCCAAATTGGTCGTTGCGGTAGAGAAAGCAGCCTTTGCAGCATCAAACTCGGCAACAGAAATAACTTTTTTCTTAAAAAGCTCAACATTTCTTTTATAGATGGCACTTTCATTGGCAAAAGTACCCTTCGACTGTTCTAATTGTTGCTGTGCAGAACCGACACTTGCCTTTTGTGAATTATAAGAAGCACTTGCCCTATCATATCCTGACTTCAAAATGTCCGGCCTGATCTTAAATAACAGTTGTCCTTTTTTAACAATATCACCCTCTTTAACCAGCAATTCTACAACCTCACCGGATACCTCTGAGCTTAATTTAACTTCAGCTTCCGACTGTATTTTACCGCTCGCAGTCACCGTTTCTACCACTTTACGCTTTTCAGCTTTTTCTACTGTGACCTTTTCAATTTTCTGTCCACCAATTAACCCTGTCAATTTCGCTACGACAAGCAGGGCAATAAGCGCACCAACTGCAATTAGTATATGTTTCAGTTTCATCTCTTTGTATTTATTTTATTTGTAGTAAGGTTAAAAATTAATCTGCTTCCCTAAATAGTAATCAATCACTTTCGATCTGAATACCAGATCATATTTTGCTTGTATAAAATCTATCTCTGCTTTGTTCCTGTTTGTCCTGGACGTATTGTAATCCAGAGAGTTTACTAATCCCACATTGTAACGTTGTTCGATTACATTAAAAGCATCTTTTTGCGCGTTGAATGTATTCTGGGTAGATACATAACGGCTTCCTGCTGCACGCAAATCTGCTATAGCCTGGGCAATTACTTTATTCAGGTTATTCTTTGCCAGACTCTCCTGGATTTTATATCCTTCGTAATCAATCTTCGCCCGTTTTACGTTTGATCTGGCCTGAAGTCCATTGAATAGAGGAATCTGAAGGGTAAAGCCTATATTCTGATAAAAGTTATTGTTGATCTGTGTATCAAAAGGATCATTATGGACACCTGCAGTAAGGTAATTAGAATATCTTGAACCAATGCCACCTCCAAAAGACAGTGTAGGGTATAAAGATCCTTTTGCTACAGTAATTGCTTTTTCTGCCGCTTCCCTGTTTAACCTTGCCAGTTTAATATCTGGAAAAATACCCAATGAAGAGTTGTAAACCTCGTTAATGTTATAGCTTTTTTGCGCCATCGCTATATCCTCAATAGTCGGTGCTACCACAACATAGTTATCAGAATCTGCCCTCATTTCCATTAATTGAGACAGCGTGAGATAAGAGATAGTCAGTTGATTTTGTGCATTAGTAACGTTCAGCTCAGCAGTGGCCGTCTGCGCCTTAGCCTGCGACACATCGGCCACAGTTTTATTACCTGCATCTAATAAAGCTTCTTCACGCTCCTGAGTTTCCTGTGCAACAATCAGCTGCTCTTTGGAAGCTCTTAATAAATCTACATTATATACTACCTGGATGTATGCGGTTACAACCTGCAAAATTAAATCGTTCTTCACTTTATCCAGGTTACTGTTTCCCGCATCCAGTAAAATTTTGTTCTGCTTGATCTGATTTACTTTGGTAAAGCCCCCGAAAACATCTATGGATGTGTTAACACCACCATTCCCCTGGTAAAAATTCTGCGTAACGAGCTGATTGGTAGCGTTATTTAAACTACGTCCCAAATTGAGAGAGTAACTTGCTGTTCCGTTTAACGAAGGATAAATAGCCGCCTTAGACTGCTGTAAGTTTACATCAGCAGTGGCCACATTCAATGAAGCCTGCTTAATATTAAGGTTATTCTGTAACATCCTTTCAATTGCCTGCTGAATGGTAATTGTTTCCTGCGCACTCAACTGAGCAGAGAAACCCATTGTAACTAACATAAAAAAAGCAACGGCGGTAAACTTTGACAGCAGACTATTGTTGGTAAACATTTTCATAATTTTAATTTCAATATTAAGATAAACAACTTATTCATTTTGTAATTTCCCAGGTACAACCATTTGTTATTTACTACATTTGGTGATGTATCTGGTAAAATCCCCTCTTCTATTAAAATGGTATTACCCATCTTTAGTCTGGAACAAAAGCCGCACTGACAAAGTCGTTTATTTAACCTTTGACGATGGACCTATACCTGTTGTTACAGACTTTGTTTTAAATACTTTAAAAAGTTTCAATTGCAAGGCAACCTTCTTTTGCATTGGGGATAATATCTCTAAACATCCCGAAATTTTCGAACGGCTTAAAGCCGGGGGGCATGCAATAGGAAACCATACCTACAACCACTTAAGAGGCTGGAAGACAGAAGACAGTACATATGTACAAAACTTCCTCAGTTGCCAGCAGCATACGCAATCTCACCTTTTCAGACCACCGTACGGCCGCATCAAAAAATCCCAGATCAAACAGCTAAAAGCGCTTTACCCACAACTGAACATTATCATGTGGGACGTGCTTAGCGGAGATTTTGATACCACACTGGCGCCCGAAAAATGTTATGACAACGTGATCAGGAATACAGGTAACGGGTCTATCATTGTATTCCATGACAGCCTAAAAGCATTCGAAAGATTGAAGTTTGCCCTGCCTGCCACTTTAAAATACTTAACCGCTCAGGGTTATCAGTTCCATACACTATAATTTTCTCTGGCGCTACGAAGTTCAGGCCAAAAACTATAATACGCTTTAAAACCCTGTTTTTGAATAAATTGACCAGCTAAGTAACCGGATTTCTGTCCGTTATTGAACGATATCGTTCAATAACGGACAGATTAAAACCATTTAGTGACGGTCGTCACAATTATTTAGAACATATATAAATAATATAATGATTTATATATGATCCCCTCCCCCTGTTTTTTTTTGTAAATTCGCTACAAAATAATTTAATATTACCTTTTAACACAGATTATCAATGGCTTTTGATATAGAAATGATCAAAAAGGTGTATGCAAACTTCGGCCCCCGCGTAGAGGCGGCACGTAAATTAGTAGGCAGACCTTTAACACTATCAGAAAAAATCTTATATACTCATCTTTGGGATGAAAATACCAATACCTCGTATATCAGGGGTACAGACTATGTAGATTTTGCACCTGACCGTGTAGCAATGCAGGACGCAACAGCCCAAATGGCATTATTGCAATTTATGCAGGCTGGCAGACCAAAAGTTGCAGTTCCTTCAACAGTACATTGTGACCACCTGATCACTGCAAAGTATGGTGCAGAGCAGGATTTACCGGCAGCAAATACAGAAAGTAAAGAAGTTTTTGACTTCCTTGCCTCTGTCTCAAATAAATATGGCATTGGTTTCTGGAAACCAGGTGCAGGTATCATTCACCAGGTAGTATTGGAAAACTATGCTTTTCCAGGTGGAATGATGATCGGTACGGATTCTCACACGGTTAATGCTGGTGGATTGGGCATGATCGCTATTGGTGTCGGTGGTGCCGATGCATGCGATGTAATGGCAGGCCTGCCATGGGAGCTTAAATTCCCTAAGTTAATCGGGATCAAACTAACAGGTAAACTGAGTGGATGGACTTCAGCGAAAGATGTGATATTAACGGTAGCAGGTATCCTTACTGTAAAAGGCGGTACAGGCGCTGTAGTAGAATATTTCGGAGAAGGTGCAACAAGCATGAGCTGTACTGGTAAAGGAACGATATGCAACATGGGTGCCGAAATTGGGGCTACAACGTCTACATTTGGTTACGATGAAAGCATGGAGCGCTATCTGCGTGCCACTAACAGGGCTGATGTAGCTGATGCCGCAAATGAAATCAAAGAACACTTAACAGGCGATCCTGAAGTATATGCTGAGCCGGAAAAATATTTTGACCAGATCATTGAAATTGACCTTTCAACTCTTGAGCCTTACTTAAACGGCCCTTTCACACCGGATCTGGCAACTCCTATTTCAAAAATGAAAGAAGTTGCTGCTGCTAACGGATGGCCAATGAAAATTGACGTAGGCCTGATCGGCTCATGTACCAACTCTTCTTATGAAGATATTTCAAGAGCAGTAAGTATTGCTAAACAGGTTGCAGAAAAAGGACTGACAGCGAAAGCAGAATATTGTATTAACCCTGGATCAGAACAAATCCGCTATACCATCCAGCGTGACGGCTTTATGGATGTGTTTAAACAAATAGGCGCCAAAGTATTTACCAATGCCTGCGGACCTTGTATAGGGATGTGGGACAGAGTTGGTGCGGAGAAACAGGAAAGAAATACTATCGTTCACTCTTTCAACCGTAACTTTGCAAAACGCGCTGATGGTAACCCTAATACTTTTGCTTTTGTAGGCTCACCTGAACTGGTAACAGCGCTTGCCATTGCGGGCGACCTGAGTTTCAATCCGCTTACAGATACATTGACAAATGATAAAGGTGAACAGGTGAAACTTGATGAACCAACAGGTACTGAATTGCCAACCAGAGGTTTTGCTGTCGAAGATGCTGGTTATCAGCAACCGGCAGTTGATGGTAGCGGCGTACAGGTACTGGTTTCCCCAACTTCACATAGATTACAGTTACTTGATCCTTTCACTCCTTGGGAAGGTACTGATCTTAAAGGACTGAAATTACTGATCAAAGCGAAAGGTAAATGTACTACAGACCATATTTCTATGGCAGGTCCATGGTTGAAATTCCGTGGCCACCTGGACAATATATCTAACAACATGCTGATCGGTGCGGTGAACTATTTCAACGAGAAAACTGATGATGTTAAAAATGTATTAACTGGCGAGCATGGACCAGTTCCTGCTACTCAGCGTGCATATAAAGCCGCAAATATAGGTACTATCGTTGTTGGTGATGAAAATTATGGCGAAGGCTCTTCGCGTGAGCATGCTGCAATGGAACCACGCCATCTGGGTGTGCGCGCCGTACTGGTGAAATCATTTGCACGTATCCACGAAACGAACCTTAAAAAACAAGGTATGCTTGGCTTAACTTTCCACAATAAGGAAGATTATGATAAGATTCTTGAAGACGATACTTTTGATATTGTTGGCTTAACAAGTTTCACACCTAATGTACCGTTGACATTGGTGTTGCATCATGCCGATGGTACTTCTGAAGATATTGTAGTTAACCACAGTTATAATGCACAGCAAATCGAATGGTTTAAAGCTGGTGGCGCATTAAACATTATCCGTAAACAAGTAGCACAATAGTATTCAATATTCTATAATTGAATACTAGTTTATACGTAATACTATTAAATAAAAAACTCCCTCAAAAGAGGGAGTTTTTTATTTAATAGTATTTATGAATCTAAGAACTGCTGCCACCAGTATCCTGATGCTTTAATTGTTCTTTGCTGGGTCTTAAAATCGTTATGTACCAGGCCGAACCTTGCATTATATCCTTCGGCCCATTCAAAGTTATCCAGAAGCGTCCAGGCCATATAACCTGTAATATTTCCCCCCTCTTCCTTCGCTTTTAAAACTGCCGCAAGATAAAGCTCAAAGTAGGCAATCCGCTCTATGTCATTTACCTCTCCCCCGATCAGTTTGTCCTGATAGGCAGCACCATTTTCAGTGATCATCAGGTTACGGATTTTTGGATAGGCAGCAAACTGTTTAATGATGTTATAGAAGCTATCTGCATTTACTTCCCAACCCATAGCTGTATAAGGTTTTTTCCGGCTTTTGGCTTTTACCTCCCACGCTTGCAACACAGGTATGAAAGCGTTGTATTTGATGGTTAATGGAAAGTAATTCTGGAGGCCTATAAAATCAAAGTCAAAAGTCAATCGCTCGGTATGCCTCCACGTAGAATGTGAAATGGAGAATTTCTCCATTACTTCCCATTCTTCCCCGGGATAACCCATTCCTAATGCAGGCTCAATAAATAAACGGTTCATCAGGCAGTCGACCCTGGAGGCAGCAAGGATATCTGCATCACTCTGCGTATAAGGGATAATTTCTGAACAGGAGTAGGTAGTGCCGATATTGGCTTGAGCAACTTCAGCACGTAGTATCCGGCCCCCGTCTGCTTGTGCAATTGCGGTATGGTGAACTGCTGAAAAGAAATTAGTCAGTCCGGTTTTGCCAGGGGCATGTATACCTAACATATACCCTAATGAAGTAAACCCAAAAGGCTCGTTGAGCACTATCCAGTTCTTCACCTTATCACCATAAGTCTTAGCGCATATGGAAACAAAAGCATTAAAAGCTGTATTTATACCAAAAGCAGTCCAGCCCCCTTCTGCTTCCAATGCTTCGGGCAGATCCCAGTGATAAAGAGTAATATAGGGTGTTATGCCTAGTGCTAAGCACTCATCGATCACATTGTGATAGAACCGTATCCCTTCTTCATTCACCAGTCCGTCACCATAGGGAAGAATCCGTGGCCAGGATATGGAAAATCTAAACACAGAAAAGCCCAAAAGCTTTACCAAAGCCAGATCTTCATGATAGCGGTGGTAAAAATCACAGGCCATAGCTGGCGTATGCCGCTTTTTAATCTTTCCTGATCTCCTGGCAAAACTATCCCAGATAGAGGGGCCTTTCCCATACATATCAGCAGCACCTTCTATCTGTGCCGCAGCCGTAGCTACCCCCCAGGAAAAATCATTACCAAAATCAGATGCTTTAATCATATATCATTGTATAACAGGCAAGATGAAAATTTGATATTAACTGAGTATTACTATATAGTGATTGTTAGACCTAATTGCAGATTACACCGTACTGAATTGGATATTACACTGTACTGATTATATTATACACCATATATTATATCCTATTTTATACGCTATGGGATATTACATCACATAGAATCTCAGCCCCATGGTTAATGAACCTCTTTAATTTAAATGCTGATTCGCGGCATCAGGATTAAAGCTTAATCCTATTTCCCGAAGTAGGATGGCAGCATTAAATGTCTTACAGGCACCATGCTTCAACTTGTAATCGAAATTCATATCACTACCTGATAACTGTATGTCAAAATGGTAATTCCTTACCTGTGAAGGATAATCGTCGACCATTTCCGATAACTGCAGATCGTGGGTAGCAAACAGAGCAGGTGTTTTCTCGGAAATCATCTTCTGTATGAATACTTTCGACCCAAGGTACTTATCTTTACTGTTTGTACCCCGAAGCATTTCATCAATCAATACCAAGGGATGGCTCAATGTCCCGACTCCCTCAAGAATCATTTTCAACCTGTTTAGCTCTGCCTTAAATGTGGAGGTCTGATCGTTCAGCGAATCTTTTATCCTCATATAGGTAAGGATTTCAAAAATAGAAGTCTCCATTGTGTTTGCACATACAGGACTACCTGCAAAGGCCAGTACCATATTGATTCCTGCTGTCCGAAGAAAAGTACTCTTCCCGGCCATATTCGATCCAGTAATAATATCTACTGTAGCCTGACTATCAAATTTATAATCATTCCTTACGCGTTTGCTTTCGGCAATTAAAGGATGCCCCAGTGCATCAGCATTGAAATAAAAATCAGTTTGTATGACCGGGTAAACCCAGTCAGGCTCATTATACTTTAATGTAGCAAAAGAAATGAGCTCTTCGAACTGGCTGATTCTGTAAATTCCCTTCAACAATTCTGCTGAGGAGTCTTTGTACCATTTACCCAGTTTGATGGCACACCTGAAATCCCACAGAAATAACAGGTTAAAGACTACACCAACTAAAACATTCAGCCTCACATCAAACGACTGGATGATTGAAGCCAGCGCTTTAATTTGTGTGCTTAATGGTACTGTAGACTTCTCTCCCGCAAAAAAGCGTTTGATGTATGCGCTTTCCCAATGGACTTCCTCGGTCCATTTAATAGTTCCGGAAATATCATTCAGCAAGCCTGAACTACCGCTAAAACCGTAATATATTTTATTGATATTTTTGAGATGGAAGAAGTTCAGGGCTGCATTAAACAACAGATAGAGACCTACAAATGACCACATACTGCCTCCATAGATATTCCCGGCAATGAGCATTATTACGGATATCACAGGAGCAGCAATGGTATATAACCGTAACCATTTGTTTTCTGTAAACTTAAGTTGTGCTGGCATATCATGCTCCAGCTTATCAATGATTACTTCCAGCTGCTCTGGTTTATGGCTTTGCATACCTGCTCTGAAATGGAAAGTCTGGTCTATATGGCCGCAGAGTTCTGTAATGGCCAGCTGACGTTCGTTAATAGCCTCCTGCGCAGCAGGCTTTCCCAGGCTTTCCGCCAGGATTTTCATACCGCTTACCGTATTTGCGCGGTTAATCAACGCATACAAAGAAGAATGCCCATAAATATCCAGATCTGACGAATAAGGATGCGATTCACTGACAAACGCCTTACCATCATTGTATGCATTTTTGCCTCCTGTACTCAAACTAACTTCATTCTTAAAAATAAAAAGTAATTTCTCTGCATAGAAGAGTTCATTTTGTACAGCTGTCTGCCGCTTAACCAGTACCATGAAACTGAAGATAGGGACAACCATAAGTACACCAATAGGCCAGTAATACCCTATACTAATGATAATGGCAACAAAAATTATTTCTGCAAGAAATAATCCGAGCCTTGATAAGGAGATCGTATTGAGTCTTTTTTTTAATGCTGTGATCAGCGTTTCCTGAATTTCTACGCTATTTTGATAGTCCTTTAAAATACTATCTTTCGATTTTACCATATCTTTGAATATCCTCTAAAATTCTAAATATAGACAAAACATAATTACCTGATCAAAATTGAATGAAGATTACATTATTGGCCGTAGGAAAAACAGAAGACAAATACCTGATTGATGGTATCGAAAAATACCTTAACCGCCTTAAACATTATATAGGATTTAGCATTGTCATTATTCCTGATATAAAAAACACGAAAAACCTTACCCAGGCGCAGCAGAAGTCCAAAGAAGCAGAACTGATCTTAAAACAGATCAGTAACCTTGATACAGTTATTCTCATGGATGAAAAAGGCAAGAAATATACTTCTATACTGTTTGCTGATTATTTAAACAAACAAATGATCGGAAGTGTTCAGCAACTGGTATTTATCATCGGTGGACCTTATGGTTTCGATGACAGTATTTATAAAAGGGCCACTGGAAGCATATCCTTATCGGATATGACCTTCTCTCATCAAATGGTCCGCTTATTTTTTGTTGAACAATTGTACCGGGCTTTTAGTATTTTGAAGGGAGAACCTTACCATCATGAATAATATCATTAGGTAAATGGCCTTATACACATCAAATAATTATGCATATATTATGGAATACAATGATTTTTACATCTTATAATAAGAAAGGGGTTTATTATGCAGCCAAATGATTTTAAAAGGAAATATACCTTTAAAACAAGCAGAAGAAATGAGAGCCGCAATGTAAATATTGCCATCCTCATAGGGCTTATTGCATTTATATTGATTATATATTTTCTATAAGCAGCAGGAACAGCAGGATATAAAAAAACCGGATGATGATCATCCGGTTTTTTTATATGTAAATATTGTTCTCGTTAATTGATGAAAACACAATGAGCAGGTGCATGTGTATTGCCCTTGCTGTATGTCAGCGATATGCCTGTGATGATTTCTTTCAAAAATTGACTTAAACGCCTTTTTTACTTGTCATACTTGCTTTCTTCGCAGGCTGAGCAGTTTTGCTTGGTGCTTTAGCATTTGAAGGCTTAGGCGTTGCTTTTACTTTTTTCTCCACCTTTTCTTCTGTTTTTCCTGCTTCTACAGCTTCTGCCGCTCCCGGTGTCTCCTCTGTAAATAAAGGAAGATCCTTTAACAGGTGATACCAGGTAACGATTTTCTTCATATCCGAAGCATAAACTTTCTCCTGATCATGTGTAGGGGCAACCTCAAGAAACAATGCTCTTAATGCTGCTGCATCTGCTTTAGCAGTTGGCACATCAGTTGTTAACGCCGCGATATTAGCCAAAACGTCCACAAGCTTTAAATCGTCATCCTCACCATAAATAGTAATATCTTCCAGTGAAGCCAGCTTAGTGTTAGAAATATTAGCTACAATTTTAACTTTTTGAGCATCTAAACCTTCCAGTACATAACCTGCCTTATTTTGTCCAACAAGTTTAAATAAACCTGGTCTGCCGGATACGGCTACAATTCCTCTTAAATTCATATGATTAATCTGCTAACACTTCAATAGTTAAAATTTTGTCTCCCTGTCTGATATCATCAACAACGTCTACATTTTCTACCACTTTACCAAATACAGTATGAACCCTGTCTAAATGTGCTGTGTTCGCTCTGCTGTGACAGATAAAAAATTGTGATCCTCCTGTATTTCTACCAGCATGTGCCATTGATAACACACCTCGGTCGTGATATTGGTTTTCACCGCTCGTCTCGCAGTCAATTTTATAACCCGGGCCACCAGTACCAGCTAAATGTGCTTTAGCAGGATCTTTGGAGTTAGGACATCCGCCCTGAACCATGAAGTTAGGGATTACACGGTGAAATGCAATACCATCATAAAATCCTTCACTTGCTAACTTTTTAAAATTTGCAACCGCTTTAGGTGCATCATTGTCAAAAAACTCGACAGTCATGTCGCCTTTTTCTGTTTTTATTATTGCTTTGCTCATATTCTTTTTTTGTAGGTGTCAAATTTAGTAAATTGAAATGACTAGATAAACTAAAGGTTTAAAAACCTGTCCGACCGATAAATGTATATATTATCATTGATTTAACGTTTATTACACAGACAATTTTTTCATTAAACACATGAAAAAAATTAAATTCGTGTAATTTATCCCCTGTTAACCTGAGCGCAAACACGAGCTTCAGCAGCGAAACAATGCCCATACGCTCCTGAAGCCCTTTTACACAGGTTTTTGAAAGGCCTTTCATAAAGTAAAAATAAGGGGGCATAAATGAGGAAGACAAATGAATATGCCGAATAACATACTTTAAAAATACTGCCTACATTCCAATGTCAATAAATTCAACTCCACATACATGATGATCTTATGAAAACGAAGGTTCTTTTTATAGTGCTGCTCTTGTTTACGCTAACCGTAAAAGCTTCTTCAATATTAATTAATATGGATGAGGATCAGAAAAATCATCTTAAGGCTTATGGCATAGCATACTGGAGCATTAAACAACATGCCGACGTGAGTTGGCTGCTCAATTATAGAGGCGGCAGCTTTTTAATCAACTATACCAGGGCTGTAGAAGATGAATGCAAAACCAGAGGCGTGTCTTACCAGGTATTACCAGACGCTAAAGTCACAGCGATCTTAAATGAGATCAGCGACCCGGAAGTAAACATGGAAATAGTGAAGCTGGAGAAAGCACCCAAAATTGCAGTCTACTCCCCAAAGAGCAAGCTCCCCTGGGATGATGCAGTGACTATGGTACTTACCTATGCAGAAATCCCTTATGATGTGGTGTATGACGACGAAGTATTACGAGACAAGTTAATTGGATATGACTGGCTTCATTTACATCATGAAGATTTTACCGGCCAGTACGGTCGTTTCTGGAGCGCTTTCAGAACAGCATCCTGGTATAGGGAAGATGTTAAAACACAGGAAGCTACAGCAAACAGAAATGGCTACGCTAAAGTTTCGCAAATGAAACTCGCTGTAGCTAAAAAGATGAGTGAGTTTTGTGCCGGAGGGGGATTTCTTTTTGCGATGTGCTCTGCTACTGATAGTTTTGATATTGCGCTAAGCGCTGACGGTACGGATATCTGCGAAAGTATGTTTGACGGAGACCCCGCGGATGCTGGTGCACAGGCGAAATTAAACTTCAATAAGTCCTTTGCTTTCAAGGATTTTAAACTCGACCAGAATCCGTCTAACTATGAGTTCTCTGATATTGACGTCACACAAACACGGTCGATGACACAAAACAATGATTACTTTACACTATTCGATTTTTCTGCAAAATGGGATATTGTACCCACCATGCTGACCCAAAATCATGAAAAAGTAATAAAGGGATTCATGGGGCAGACAACGGCTTTCAGAAAGAGTCTTATCAAACCTGGTATCACTATCCTGGGCGAAAATAAAGGAGCATCTGAAGTAAGGTACCTCCACGGTGAAATAGGTAAAGGGCAGTTTACCTTCTATGGCGGTCACGACCCTGAAGATTACCAGCATGCTGTGGGCGACCCGCCCACAGACTTGAACCTGCACCCCAATTCTGCAGGATATCGCCTCATCCTGAATAATGTCCTGTTCCCTGCAGCAAAGAAAAAACATCAGAAAACTTAACTCCCTGAATAGTTAATCGTAGAAATTCCAGCTTAGACCAAACTTTAACAGCCGGTCCTGCATAGGATATTTATTCACCGTATAAATCCCTTTGGAAAACATCCCCTGATTGGCATAATCATACTTCAGGAAAATATTAGCTTTCCTTAAGCTAGCACGTATCCATACATCTATAACAGGATAAGAACTGAATTTCTCCGAATTGCTGGTCACATAAAACTGACTTGCGGCCGGCGAATAGGAATAGTTGGCGTATTTGGTATTATAATGAAGATCAAATCCAATATTAGTCTTTAAAACTTTAAATACCGTCTGGTCAACATAAAAGCTATGGAAGGTATACACTTCAGGTATGCGTAAAACAGATGCATTGTCTGTCTTTTGATAAACGATATAGCTGTCAAGGTTGAATTTTCCAAACTTCAGCTTTTTACCCAGCGTGAGCTTTACCACGTTGATACTGCCATCTACCTGTGCAGGTGCAATAGTAGTTTCATTTACTGTAGTATCAGCAAGTCCGAAATACAGGTAATTATTGATCAGGAAATACTCCGCCGTTGCATCGAGCTTCAGCTTATCATTAACGTATTTGAACGAGAAATTAATAGTTTTAGTCCTGTCGAAGTTCACAATTGAGGTCTGCCCGAATTTAGTTGCCAAGCCAGGATCACCATCAGAATCATCATGAAGCCATTTATAATGGTTCCCATAATAACGTAAATAGATCTCTTCAGGAGATTTATTCTGCATATAAGCACCAAGAATAATGCGCCCTATGTTTTTACTGACCAGCACATTACTTTTTGCTTCATACAGATAGTCGCCCGCCTGCCGGCCCTGAAAAATCTGCTGTACATCCAGGTTTAAATCTATCTTATTACTCAGCCTGTATCCTAATGTGCCCAGAAGAGTAATATTTTGAAATGATTTAGTATTTCTATAAAAAACACTCTTATCCACCAATCCCAAAACCTGTGAATAATCATAGAAGTCGTGCCGGATCCCCGCATCTATTTTTAACTCATTCTTTACTGCTGAGGTAGCTTTTCCCCTTAAAAAGAAACTGTAGACAAACTCATTTTGTATATGGCTAACAGATGTGCTATCATTGGTAAATTCTAAATCCTGCTCTCCAGCGGTCAGCACATCATGGTTATCGGCTTCATTTTTTTGAAATGCATAGGAATCTTTATCATACCTTAAAGTGTATGAAATTTTATTCGTTGGCAATACTTTCTGGGATATTTCCTGTGCTAAAGTATCAATACGTCCCACAAAATACGTTTGTCTGAGCTGAAAGGTATTCTTCCTGTAAATCTGCCTGGAATTTGATAAGTTCACAGCTTCAGCCATTCTGTCAATGGCAAAGCTATTGTTACCAAATATTTCACCATTTGTAATTGACCCATTTTCATAAGCCTTCAGCGTATTAAAAATCGCATCTGCAAATAATGTGTACCGTTTGTTTGGCGAGGTATACCAGGTGAAGAAAGTACCGTTCAGCACGTCCCCTCTTTGCCTCGTATAAGCACCATTTGCACCGATCCTATTGTAGCTTGCGCCAATATTGAAGTTCTTCCTCACATTTTGTGAATGGGTTACTTTAAGGATTTGCTCGGCATCTCCACTAGGCTGCCCGGCATAATAAAGATTCGTAAACTGTGTCCTTGCCTGGTAAAAAATAATATCATCATGGCCCAATGCATACCAGTCCAGCGAATGAAAACCAGGATCAAAACCAATTGTCTTTGAAGGCTCAAATAATAAAGCACGGGCTGCGAGCCCGATATTTCCAGTATTTACCGTTGGTCGTCGCGGCTGGGCTAGAGGGCTATAGTTTTGGAAACCGCGTAAACTGGTATCCAAAGCCAGGGTCTGGATGCTGTCTTTCGTCAGCCTTAGCGTAGTATAACGAATAAACTTGGATGTAAAAACAACAGAATCCTCACCATTCTCCAATTTTTTTCTCAATGAATCCAGTTCCTTATTTTCATTCACTGTTGTCTTCAAATCCTGGGCAATAGCTTGCCGGGCCCCAAAAGTAATGCAGCATACAAAAAATAAGATAAGTGCCCTATACATTATAAAGTAAGAATTAACTGGCTTAATATTTTAGTCATTTTCGGCTCTGCTTCTCTTGCTGTTGCCAGGATTTCTTCAAGGCTCACAGGCATCAGGATTTCAGGGAAACCTTCATCTGTAAGTACGGAAACAGCAAACACAGGAACACTCATATGGTTGGCAACAATAACCTCAGGCACAGTACTCATGCCAACTGCATCACCGCCAATAATACGCAGGTATTTATATTCTGCCTTGGTTTCCAGATTAGGCCCCGTTACGGAAACATACACTCCCTGGTGACAGGTGACACCTTCTTTTTTAGCTATGAGCAGCGCTTTTTTGATCAGCTCTTTTTCATAAGGACTGCTCATATCCGGAAAACGAGGACCCATGTCGGCATCATTCGTACCACGCAACGGGCTTTCTGGCTGCAGGTTGATATGATCATTGATCACCATCAGGTCTCCTTTTTTAAAATCTGAATTTAACGATCCTGCGGCATTAGAAACAAACAGGTAGCCGACGCCTAAAGCCTTCATCACTCTTATCGGGAAGGTGATCTGCTGCATGGAATAGCCTTCGTAATAATGTAGCCTTCCCTGCATCGCAACTACTCTTTTACCGTTTAAAACTCCAAAAATCAACTTCCCGGAATGAAACTCCAATGTGGAAATAGGGAAATTAGGAATATTGGAATACATCAAACTGAATTCAACCTCTATTTCAGTCACCAGCCCACCTAGTCCGGTACCCAAAACAATTCCAATTTCGGGCTGGAAGCTATTAGTTTTCTTATTTAAATATTCAACGGTTTCGTGCAGTGTCTGAAACATAGTTTAAAATCTTTTGATCAAAATTGAACTTCTTATCTGCCATAACAGATATTTTAATCGGTAAATAAAATATGGGTAAATTTAACAGTAATTCTTTGATTGTAACATCAAATAAACGCTGCGCATCCTTTTCTGTTGTGATGATGATTTTTTCTTTTGCAGGATGATTGTTAAATGCATCAACTAATTTACTCAAATCTGCCGGAGTAAAGCGATGATGGTCTGCATAATCATGATGAATTACTGCTGCCGTCAGCGGCTGCAGATGGTTAAGCAGCGGTAAAGGGTTCGCGATACCACTGAGCAGAAAAACTGTAGTATTAGTAAGCGTATTGCAAAAAAGGTGCTCATCTGTAAAAAGACCATGCAGATTATGGTATTGAATAGCCGAAAAAAAGAGCTTTTCTTTAAAATCTTTATTAAAATGAGCCGCACAATCCTCTTCCTGCTTTGCTGTAATATGCTCCGGAGATTTAGTCACCATTAAAATATCGGCACGTTGATATCCGCTGAAAGGCTCACGGAGATTCCCTGCTGGCAGCAGAAACTGGGGGAAATAAAATTTGTGGAACTCAAAAAGTAAAATACTGAAACCCGGTACAACACTGCGGTGCTGATAAGCATCATCAAGGATGATAACATCATGTGTGTCTTTCAACTGTCGGATACCTTTCACCCGGTCTTCACATACCGCCACCGTCACCTGCGGAAACTTATGGTAAAACTGTAAGGGCTCATCGCCTATAGATTTTGCGGTAGACTCCCTGTCGGCCACCAGAAACCCCCTGGTATCCCTGCCATATCCCCTGCTTAAAATAGCAATTTTGTAATTGGCCAGCAATGTCACAAGGTATTCTGTAACAGGACTCTTTCCTGAACCGCCAACAACCAGATTACCTACACAAATAACAGGAAGATCGAATTGCTCCGATCTGAAAAAACCTATATCATAAAGCTTATTCCTTAACACAATAACAATCCCATATACAATGGAAAAAGGCAACAAGAACAGGCGCAGGTATTTCATCATTTATGAATTCAAAAGTAAGTAAAATAAAAACCTATCTTTGCGGAAACAACAATTTTAATATCATGGTTAAAGGATTTTTTAACGTTCCAGTACCAGTAAATGAACCTACTTT
>JAATFQ010000291.1 GCA_015655115.1 Sphingobacteriales bacterium | reverse complement strand
CCCTCTGAATTGCGTAATCGGTTTTACAGACCTGGTATTAAAAACTGCACTCAATGAGACCCAGCAACAGTATCTATCCATCGTTAACCAGTCGGCCAATGCCCTGCTGGGCATTATAAATGACATCCTGGACTTTTCCAAAATTGAAGCCGGCAAAATGGAGCTGGATGTAGAGCGCTGTGATCTATACGAGCTCAGCAGTGACGCTACAGATATCATTACTTTCCAGGTACAGAATAAGGGGCTGGAGATGTTATTAAATATGCCTGTAGTCATGCCCCGGTTTATTTGGGCAGATTCCGTCCGCATGAAACAAATCCTGGTCAATCTGCTTGGAAATGCGGCCAAATTTACTGAAGATGGTGAAATTGAACTTAAGATTGAAATAAGGGAGCAGGAAGCGGACCAGGCGACACTGCGTTTCAGCGTACGGGATACCGGTATAGGGATCAAATTGAATAAGCAAGAGAAAATTTTTGAGGCTTTCTCGCAGGAAGATGGCTCCACCACCAAAAGGTACGGAGGAACAGGCCTGGGCCTGACCATTTCCAATAAGCTATTGGCGCTAATGGGCAGCAAGCTGCAATTATACAGTACTCCCGGCGAGGGAAGTGTTTTCTTTTTTGACATTACGTTTAAAACAGAGCAGGGTGAAGCCCAGGAATGGGAAAATATTGACCGTATCAAAAGTATACTGGTAGTAGATGATAATTACAATAACCGTCTTATCCTTCATGAGATGTTTTCACTGGTAAATATCCAGACTACTGATGCAAAAAATGGATTTGAAGCTTTGGAGATTTTAGGCTCGGGGGAAAACTTTGACCTGATCTTAATGGATTATCATATGCCTTATATGGATGGCCTGGAGACCATCCGCAAAATCCGCACATCTTTCAAGGCTACATCCAGAGAGCAGCCAATTATTTTGCTCAGCAGCTCTTCTGATGATGAAAATGTTATCAAAGCTGCCGACGAGCTGGGTATTCATCAGCGGCTGCTCAAACCCATCAAAATGCAGGAGCTCTTCCAGGTGTTATCAAGAATGTACAGTAAGGAGAAATCTGGTATGGTGGCCGATGTTTCACCATTACCGGTAGCGGTGACTGATGATCGCGTAACGATTTTAGTTGCTGAAGATAATGCAGTCAATATGCTGCTGACGCGTACAATTCTGAAAAGAGCCGCAGAGAATGCCGTAATCCTTGAAGCGGTGAATGGCCTGGAGGTAATTGACTTTTGTTTGCAGAAGATGCCTGATCTGATCCTGATGGATGTTCAGATGCCAGAAATGAATGGTTATGAAGCAACGATAAAAATCAGAGAAATGGATAATGGGGGCGATGTGCCTATTGTTGCGCTGACAGCAGGGAATGTTAAGGACGAACGGGAAAGGTGTCTGAAAGCAGGAATGGATGATTTTGTGGTCAAGCCGATAGTAGAAGATACTATAGGTGCGGTGCTGAGAAAATGGTTGCCAACTACGAATGAAGCTGATTGTTGCCAACTGAGTAATCTGGCGGAGGCACATTTCAACATTCAGCTGGTAAAGGATTATATAGGTGATGACCCGCAGGTGATTGAGGAGCTTTTGAATTTAACAAAAACTGAGCTGATCAATTCGTTATCGGATTTACAGGATGCTATAGCTATTGCTGATGTTTTAAAGCTCAATCAAACCGGACATAAGTTATATGGCACTTCTGTTGCATCTGGGTTGACAAACCTGGCTATAATGGCGCGTGAAATTGAACATTTAACTTCGTTTGACCAGGAGAGGATGCAGGTTTTAGAGGGTTGTATGCAGAGAGAGATGAAGGAGATATTTTTACTGATGGACATGAAATAATGAGCGTCTGCTGTACTATCGGATATCTGCTGAAATAATAGGTGTCAGCGGGATAGTTAGGCCCGATGATAAGGAAAAGAACGGTAATAGTCATCCTCTTCCATTCCACCGGGACATACGCCCGCAAACTTTTTAAAGTCCCTGATCATATGCATATGGTCATAATATCCGCATCTGAGTGCCATTTCGCACCAGGAAAGGCCGGGATGCAGCTCTTTCTGTTTGTATACATTATAAAACCTGATCAGCCGTCCGAATAATTTTGGTGATAAGCCGAGTTTCAGCTTACAGATCCTTTCAAACTGGCGCATACTCAGGCATGATTGTGCTGCTATTTCCTCAATAGACAGATTGCCACCTCCTTCGGTAAAGGCAAGGATAGCCTGATCAAATGGATGCGGGTTCCTGATTAAGCTCAATCTTTTTAAAAGGAAATACTGTATAATTGTGTTCTGCTCTTCTTCCGATCTGGCATCGCATAGACGTTGCGTTAATTCTGTTGCCTGAGTGCCTAAAAACAGGCTTGCATCGTAACAGTTGCAGAGCATTTCCTGCTGCGGAACCTGAAAGAGATGGTGTAAGCCGGCTGCTTTAAACTGCACATAAATAGCGCAATGATTTTTACCCAGCTGTACGGTAGTGGAGTTCAGGTGTGATCCTACCAGGATGGTGTCGGCCCTTGTTGTCAAAAGCCCATTTTCCATCACTTTAATCTTATCTTCCAGTATAAAGCAGAGGTACTGATGGTAATCCGGAACGAAGATTATTTCCTGCACAGGATTGGCCTGCAGATGAAATTCGACTTTAATAATTTTCTCCACATAACTGCTTAAAGCTGTATGGGGCTGATAGCATGTAAAACCCATAATGATATACGTGTTGTTATTTGGTTTATTAAAAACATATTCCGTTAAATCTATTCATATTCAAAGGTTTATAACCTTAAATATAAAAAAATGTTGTCGCTTTTATACTATAATTGATAGTTCAAATCGCCTAGTTTTGGGTAAGGTGTTAGGTTATTTAAGGTTCATATATGATACAAAATGTATACTTACGTGATTTATGGCGAAAAAAGAAGAACGCTTATCCCATTCCAATCAGGGCTTTTTAGACAGCCTGACTAATGAATCTTCAAAAACAAGATCAAATGCCATTGAGGCCCCTCAGATCTCCTTGCCAAAAGGCGGAGGTGCATTGAAAGGCATCGACGAAAAGTTTCAGGTAAATGCTGCCAATGGTACTGCTTCTTTCTCCATTCCTCTGCCTGCATCTCCTTCACGTAATGGCTTTGGTCCGCAATTGTCTCTTTCTTATAATTCAGGTGCTGGCAATAGTCTGTTCGGTATTGGGTGGGACCTGGATCTGCCGGTGATCCGCAGGGGAACAGATAACGGATTACCACGCTACCGTGATGCAGACCTTATTGGAAAACCTGAGGATGAAGATCATTTGCTCCTGGGCAGTAATGAGCTTGTGCCTTTCCTGGATGCTGCTGACAATTATAAACTACGGCAATTTAAATCCGGCCTGCTAACGATACGTCAGTACAGACCGCGTATTGAAGGTGATTTTTCAAGGATAGAGCGGATCTATGATCCGGAGAAGGGGTATTACTGGAGGGTAACTACGAGGGATAATATCATTACCTGGTTTGGTTACAGTGCATCCTGCAGGATCGTTGATCCGCATAATGAAAAGCGCATTTACTCCTGGCTGCCGGAAATTACTTATGACCATAAAGGAAGCTGGATACGCTATGAATATAAACCTGAAGATCTTGCAGGGGTAGTGAATGAACTGGCTGAGAAAAACCGCTTCAATAAACTTTCCCTGTTTGCCAACACACATCTTAAACGAATTAAATATGGCAATCAGCTGGCTTTCTATCCTGCAGCATCCGATGCCTATACACCAGACCTTCCGGAAGAGCATGCTGCACATCATTTTGAATTGATTTTTGATTATGGTGAGCATGATAAGCTGGCACCGGGTTTAGCGGAAACCAGCAGCTGGCCTTCACGAAAGGATGCATATTCCTTTTGCCGCCCCGGTTTTGAGATCAGGAATTACCGGCTATGTAAAAGGATACTGATGTTCCATATTTTTCCAGAGCTGAATAATGGTACGCCTACGCTGGTGGGGTCAATGGATTTTGATCAGCAGTCCGCTAATCACCATTCTTCCGGTCAACAGGTTTCCGGTCAGCAGCTCCCAGATGAGCTGCGTCCCTGTGAGCTCATGTATTTAACAGCTATTGTACAAAAAGGATATGTGAGAAAGCCCGATGGGACTTATAGCAGCAAGGCAATGCCTGCAATTACTTTCGATTATCAATGGTTAACCTGGAACACAGAAATCAAAACCCTGAGTGCAGAAGATTTAATACAGTCGCCCACAGGCCTGTGGGGCGATTATCAATGGGTGGATTTATATAGTGAAGGTATCAGCGGCATATTGACCGAACAGGCCAGTACGCTGTATTACAAAGAAAACCTGGGCGAAGACGGGCAGGGAAAGCTGAGGTTCGGCAGTGCACAGCCCGTTAGTCCGCGCCCAGCCTTGTCAGGAATGAACAATGGTGTTCTTCAACTGGCAGATCTGGAAAGCAACGGCACAAAGCAGCTGGTGGTGATGTCGCCCCAGCTCCAGGGATATTTTGAATTAGATGAAACAGGAGCATGGCAGCCATTCAGGGCATTTCTGCAAAAGCTGAATGTAAGCCTGAAAGACCCGAATATCAGAATGGTCGATTTAAACGGCGATGGGAGGCCCGAGATCTTATTCTCAGATCAGGGAGCTTTCTGGTGGTGGGAGAATAAAGGTAAAGTGGGTTATGACACACCCGAGCTGGCCACCAAAGGCTATGATGATGAAAAAGGGCCTGCATTAATTTTCGCAGATCAGGAAAACAGGATCTTTTTGGCCGACATGACAGGCGATGGCCTGACAGACCTGGTAAGGATTAGTTATGGCGAAGTCTGCTATTGGTCTAACCTGGGCTATGGTAATTTTGGTGCAAAGGTAACCATGGGCAATCCTCCGGTCCTTGATAGTCCGGATGTGTTCAACCCTGCTTATATCCGGCTGGCGGATATTAGTGGGACAGGGGCAACGGACCTTATCTATCTGGGTAAAAATAAACTCAGGGCTTATCTTAATTTTAGCGGGAACTCATGGAGTGAAGCCACAGAAATTGATCCTTTTTTTCCTGTAGAGCGGCCCAATGAGATTACTGTTACCGACTTGCTTGGCAATGGCACGGCTACAATTGTGTGGTCATCTCCGCTGCCGTCATATCAAAATAGTCCGATGCGGTATATTGATCTGATGGGCGGAAAAAAGCCGCACATCATGTGCAGTTATGAAAATGGATTTGGCAAAAAGACAGCTGTAAGCTATAAAAGCTCCACATGGTACTACCTGAAGGACAAGCGTAATGGAACGCCGTGGATTACCAGGCTTGCTTTTCCGGTGCAGTGCGTAAGTGAAACAATTATCACCGAAAGCGTAACAAACGCCCGTTTTACGGCACAATATACCTACCATCACGGCTATTTTGATGCTGCTGAGAGAGAGTTCAGAGGTTTTGGGAGAGTAGACCAGACCGATACGGAAGAGTTTGAGGTATTTATGCGAAGTGGTGCCGGCAATCGTAGCGGAAAATCCAATTATCAGCCTCCTGTACTGATAAGGACCTGGTATCATACGGGGTGTCACCAAGAGGAAATGCTGCAGCAATTCCATAAGGAGTACTGGTATGAAGAGCTGAAGCGGGTAGGGTTGGGGACTGGTGAAGAGGAATATGCGCTGCCCGCTACAGCTTTATTTGCTGAAACAGCACCTGCGGGATTCGATACAGCACAATTAAGTCGCCCTGAGTTTAATGAAGCCATGCGTGCCTGTAAAGGGATGGTGATCAGGCAGGAAGTATTCGGGCTGGATGCGGCTATTGAAAGTAGTGCTGAACAGCAGAAACGGCAGGCTACGCCTTACACCGTAACCACGAATAGCTGTGGTATTCACCTTCTTCAGCCACGACATGAAAACCGGTATGCTGTATTCCTGGTGAAAGAACAGGAGGGTATCAGTTACACCTATGAAAGAAATGCTGAAGATCCAAGAATCGCCCATACCCTGAACCTGGAAACCGACCTTTACGGAAATATCCTGTCTTCTGTAACGGTAATCTATCCACGCAGGAAAGCAGAAGAGCGTTTGAAAGATCTGCCCTCAGATACTGCTGTGATCAGGAATGCCAAAGCTAAAACCAGAGCTGCCCAGCAGAAATTATGGGTCAGCTATACCAGTAATGATTTTACAAATGATGTAATTACTCCCTTTAGTTATATGCTTAGAAAAGGATGGAATACAAAGACATATGAAATTACAGGACAATATCCTACAATCGGCATTTTTCAGTTATCAGAGCTTACCGGGGTAATCGCCTCCCTCAGGGAAATTGGTTATCATCAGACGGCAGCAGGAGATAAACCGGAGAAGCGTTTAGTTGAACAGGGTAAGAATAAGTATTACAATGACGAGCTGGACGGTCCCATGCCTGATGGGCAGCTGTCGGTATGGGGCTTAGCCTTTGAGAACTATCAGCTTGCTTATACGCCTGATTTATTGGAAGACAGCTTTAATGCAGGAGAATATGCTATGCCATTTGAGGTTACTGATGCAATGATGCTGGAAGGCAAATACATTTTGGACGATGCAAACTGGTGGCTGCGCTCCGGTACGATGCAGTTCCGGCGTCCCGGGGACACGCTGGAAACAATCAGGGACCGTTTTGTTTCTCCTGTTGCCTACGTTGATCCGTTTGACAGCAGGCTGGAGTTATACTATGATCCGCTCCAGCTGTATCTGAACCGTTCAGTTGATGAATTAGGTAATGAAACTAAGGTTATTGATTTTAATTTCAGGACTTTATCTCCTGTAAGGATGATGGATATGAATGACAATATCAATGCTGTTATCCTGGATGAGCTGGGCCTGGTTAAAGCGGCATCAGTAGAAGGTAAAGACACCGATGGAGATCTGTATGGCAATGAAGCCGATCACCTTGGCGGCTTTAATGAGTTTACTGATCTTATATCTGCGGCACAGGAGAGTCTCTTTTTTGAAATTGCACAGTCCGGCGGGATATGTAATTATGCCGCTCTCCGTACAGCGGCAAAGGACTTGCTGAGGAGTGCGACCACAGTTTCCGTTTATAAATTTGACCAGCTGCCAGTTGTTGTTGCCAGCATTAGCAGAGAGCAGCATGACGTTGAAAATCCCGACAGCCCGCTGCAGATCAGCTTTGAATACAGTGATGGCTTTGGTCACGTAGCCATGACGAAGATCCAGGCAGAACCCGGTGTTGCCAGTCTCACAGAAAAACAGGAAGATGGTTCCTGGAAAACAACAGATACAGCTACTGGCAATCAGCTGCGCTGGATAGGAAATGGGCGCACAGTCATTAATAATAAAGGTAATCCTGTTAAGCAGTATGAGTCCTATTTTTCTGTGTCACCTGTGTATGAAGAGGCAGAACAACTGATAGAAACAGGCGTAAGCCCAGTTTTATATTATGATGTGGCAGGCAGACTGATTAAAACGGAATATCCTAATGGCACCTTCAGCAAGGTCACCTTTGATGCCTGGATGCAGATGAGTTACGATGTAAACGACACGGTGAAAGAGAGTGACTGGTATCATTCGCGTATCCTCCTCAGCGGGCAGAATAAGGAAAATGATGCTGCCCAAAAAGCCGCCATACATGCAGATACACCAGCTTGCGTTATGCTGGATACTCTTGGCCGTCCCGTGTTGGGAATTGACCACAACAGAACGATAGATGCGGGAGGCAGTATAAAAGATGAGTTCTTTTATACCTTTTCGGAAATGGACATTGAAGGCAATGTGCATCGTATTACCGATGCACGGGGCAATACTGTGATGGAGTACAGCTATGATTTGCTCGGAAACCGGGTGTTTCAGTCGGGCGCCGATGCAGGGAAACGGTGGAGCCTCAACAATAGTCTTGGTAACCCTGTGAAGACATGGGATGAGCGCGGATTTGAGTTCTCCATTATATACGACAAACTGCATCGCCCGTTGAAGAAGATTGCCAGGGGCGGTGATGGTCCCGTGCCGGTAAATTTCTGTTATGAAAGTATCGTTTATGGTGAAAATCTGCCTGATGATAAACAGAAAAATTTGCGGGGAAGAGTTGCCGTGTTGTATGACACAGCAGGTAGAGCTGTTCACGATCGTTTCGACTTTAAGGGGAATACGCTTAGTGTAACCTTTACTTTTACTAAAGACTATAAGTATCTGCCCAACTGGGATATATCCGATCCGGATAGCTTACTGGAGAGCGGGGTTTATACTTTTACTACTGCAACAGAGTTCGATGCCATGAACCGGGTGCGGAAGCAGGTCACACCGGATGGCAGTGTTTTTATTCCTTATTTCGGACCGGCAGCACTGCTAAAAAGTATGATTATTGAGCGTGATGGCAGCAGCGACAATTTTGTCGCAGATATTGCCTACGATGTAAAAGGACAGCGAACTGCCATCACCTATGGTAACGGTACAAAGACCACCTGTCAGTATGACCCTTTAACCCTTCGCTTAATCACCTTGCAAAGCAGGAAGAACAACGGAGATATTCTTCAGGATTTAAACTACACCTATGATCCAGTGGGCAATATTACCCAGCTGGAAGACCGCGCACAGCCGGTGATCTTTTTCAATAACCAGAAGACTACCGCTAAAAGAGATTACCATTACGATGCGCTGTACCATCTTTCAGCAGCTACAGGAAGAGAAAGCGATAAGCCCTATAAATTTAATGAGCTGGATAACTGGAAGGATACAGCTTATATTACCCAGCATGCTCCCGGCGATCCCATGGCGATGCGGAACTACACACAGCGCTACCAATATGACCCGGTTGGCAACATCCTGCAAATGTCGCATGTTGCGGGCAGTTCAGGCTCATGGACACGCAATTATAGCTACGAAAATAAAAACAACAGGCTTAGTACAACACAAATAGGCAGTCATGCCTGGCAATATAGCTATCATCCGCAGCACGGGTTTATCACTTCACTGCCTCATCTGCAGGATATGGGCTGGAACTTTAATGAAGAGCTGTGCCGCACAGCTGCGCAGCGCCGTACCGATGGGGGAACAGCCGAGACTACGTATTATGTATACGATGGCCAGGGTAAAAGGGTAAGAAAGGTCACAGAAAACCAGGCAGAACCAGGGGTATTGCCTACATTAAAAGATGAACGGCTGTACCTGGGAAGCTATGAGTGGTATAAAAATGAAGCTGGTCTCGAAAGGGAAAGCCTGCATATTATGGACGGCGAGCAGCGCGTAGCGATGATCGACACGCAGACTGAACAGCGTAAAATATTAGGTATTCCGGCAGGAAGAACCAGTCCTGTCAAAACTATACGTTACCAGCTGGCAAACCATCAGGGATCGTCCTGCATTGAGCTTGACGAGACGGCGCAGATCATCAGTTATGAAGAATACCATCCTTTTGGTACCACCGCTTACCAGGCAAGCAATTCCGGCATCAAAGCTGCAGCAAAAAGGTACCGGTATACGGGCATGGAGCGTGATGAAGAAACGGGGCTGGATTATCACAATGCGCGGTACTATCTGCCCTGGCTGGGTAGATGGCTGAGTGCAGATCCTGCCGGTATCGGTGATGGACTAAATGTTTATGCATACTGTGATAACAGGGTCATTAACAGTACTGATATAAATGGAAACTGGGCTATGATTATCGGGGCGGTACTCGTTGCTGCAGTCATTCTGCTGACCGTAGAAAACACGGCGAACGCGCCTACGCCGAAAGATATAGAAACCGGAAATGTCCACAAAAGCGTAACCGATACTGAATTTTTGAT
>JAATFQ010000102.1 GCA_015655115.1 Sphingobacteriales bacterium | reverse complement strand
GCGACCGGAGGGCTGGTAAACCCCGGGAGTTGAAAGACCAAATAGGCTAACGCATGTAGGGCTGCTCGTCCGATGTTAGCGGGTAGGTCGTTAGAGATAAATGGCAACATTTATAGTAGATTAATGGTAGAAGCCCTGATTTATCAGGGTACAGAACCCGGCTTACAGGCTTGCATTTTTATATTTTTTTTAACATTAATTGATAATTAGTAAATATATTCGTATCCAATTAAGAACACAGTTCAAGCTATGGCAAAATTATTGATAATTGATGATGAGCGTGCGATAAGAAGCACACTTCGTGAGATTTTAGAGTATGAGAATTACGAAGTAGATGATATTGATAATGGCATAGAAGGTCTCGAACTGATTAAAAAGAAAAAATACAATCTGGTACTGTGCGACATTAAGATGAATAAAATGGATGGTATGGAGGTGCTTGAACAAGCTCTTGCTTATAGCCCTGATCTTCCATTCATCATGATCTCCGGCCACGGCACTGTAGAAACCGCTATCGAAGCGAGTAAAAAAGGAGCCTTTGATTTCATCTCTAAACCACCAGATTTAAACCGCCTGCTGATTACAGTAAGGAATGCACTCGACAGAGGTAACCTGGTTACTGAAACGAAAGTCCTGAAAAGAAAAGTCAGCAAAACAAGGGACATCCTTGGTACGTCTGACAATATCACTAAAATCAAAGAAACTATTGAACGTGTTGCACCTACTGAAGCCCGTGTATTGATTACCGGCGCGAATGGTAGTGGTAAGGAGCTGGTAGCACGCTGGTTACATGAAAAATCTCATCGCGCAGACAACCCTTTAATAGAAGTAAACTGTGCTGCAATACCCTCAGAGCTGATTGAAAGTGAGCTATTTGGTCACGAGAAAGGATCATTCACCTCTGCTGTGAAACAACGTATAGGTAAGTTTGAGCTGGCCAATGGCGGGACATTATTCCTGGATGAGATCGGCGATATGAGTATCTCTGCCCAGGCGAAAGTTTTACGTGCTCTGCAGGAACATAAGATTACCCGTGTTGGTGGCGAAAAGGAGCTGGAAGTAAATGTACGCGTTATTGCAGCTACCAATAAAGACCTGATGAAGGAGATTGAAGACGGCAATTTCAGGATGGACTTATATCACCGCCTCAATGTCATTAATATCCATGTCCCTCATTTAACAGAAAGAATAGAAGATATTCCGGAAATTGCGATGAGCTTCCTTGAAGAGATATGTAAGGATTATGGCATGCCAGTTAAAAAGATAAGCGACGCAGGGATGGTAGCATTACAGCATCTGCCATGGACAGGTAATGTACGTGAGCTGCACAATATGATTGAGCGTTTGATCATTCTGAGCGACAAGACCATTACTGAGCATGATGTTACTGCATTTGCCAACCCAGGGGGGGGCACCAATATAGGCGCCGCAAATGGTGTACCTACTACTGGCAGTAGCTCTTCAAATGGTACTAATTATGATAAATTCAGCAATTTCCAGGACTATAAAGACTATGCAGAAAAAGAGTTTATCAAGTTTAAACTGGAAAAAAACAACTGGAATGTATCAAAAACTGCTGACGATATAGACATTCAACGCAGCCACCTATACAGTAAGATCGAGAAGTTCGGCTTAAAGAGAGTTACTGAATAAGAATTGGCGACATTCATTACAAAAGAGGTTGTATTATTGAAAAAATGATCAGCCTCTTTTTATTTGTGTTTGAAATTTCTTGGCATCAAGCATGATTTCCTCTTTCTATTTTTTACAACTATCACCATATCAAAAAGAGCCTTTCTCAGGCTGCTTTTTGTTCACGGATCCCAAGTATCGTAGCATAACTTAAACCACTCTGGGTCCGTTCTCAATAGTATTTCAGCTCATTCCATATAGTCTGCCTGTCTGATCAGCAGGGCCCGGTACTTATTTAAAATGGCCGTCTTTGATACAAAGCCAATAAACTCCTCATGTTCATTCAATACAGGCAGCAGCCAGGCATTTTCCTGGTCCATCTTTTTCAGCACCGTTTTAAGCGGGTCATTGATAAAAATTAAATCAGGAGCAGCCTGCATTAAATCCTGTACCGTCAGTTCGTTGATTTTGGGATTGTCGATTGCCTTTTTCAGTACCTCCTCAACATACAGTAGCCCTTTAAAGGTTTTATCCTCCCCGATAACAGGGAAAAGGTTGCGTTTAGACTGCAACACTTCATTCAGTCTTTCAGGGATGGTGTCCTCTTCATTTAATGAAAGGTAATCAGTCTCCACCAGATATTTCAGCTTCATCATATTCAGCACCGTCGAATCCTTATCTTCATAAGACATCAGGTCACCGCTTTCTGCCAGTGGTTTAGTGTAGATAGAGTATCGATTGGCACTACGGCCAATGAAGTAAGCGATAGCAGAGGTAATCATTAGTGGCACCATCAATACATAACCACCAGTGATCTCCGCAATCAGGAAAATCCCCGTCAGCGGTGCATGCATGATCGCACTCAGCGACGCAGCCATACCAGCGACAATAAAGTTAGCCACATTTACATGGGCTATGCCCAGCGTATTGATCGTAAATGCAAGGAGAAAGCCCATAAGTCCCCCCAGGATCAGGCTAGGTGCAAAAATTCCGCCATTACCCCCTGCGCTCAGCGTAATTAATGTTGCCGCCGTTTTCGCGAACATAGTGACGGCAGTAAATAAAATAATCACCACAGGTATATTACTATAAGAAGAAAAAATACTATTGGTAACTACAACACTATAATTGCCTCCAAGCAGGTTTTTAATGGTCACATACCCTTCTCCATATAATGTAGGGAACAGGAAAACCATGGCACCTAACAACAGTCCCCCTATCACCACTTTATGATACGGACCTTTAATCTTATAAAAAGAATGCTTAATAAAATAATAAGATTTATTGAAGAAGATAGAGAAGAAGCCGATCAAAACAGCCAGCACTACATACCAGCCCAATGCTTTATATTGCCAGCCTTCAGTAACCAGAAAAAAGAGCTGCTCGCTATAGAACATGCGCGCTACGACTGCAGCAGTAGCAGATGAAAGCAACAATGGGATAAAGGCCGGAATGCTGAACTCAGGCAGCAGGATTTCCACAGCGAAGACAATCCCTGCTATCGGACTATTGAAGGCTCCAGCGATCCCTGCTGCGGCACCACAGGCCAGTAGTAAGGTAGTTTCCCTGTAAGATAACCCCAGAAAACGGCCTACCACAGATCCTATGCCAGCACCACTGGTTACAATAGGTGCCTCCAGACCTGTTGAGCCGCCAAAACCGACCGTTAAGGCAGCAGTGATGATCTGAGAATAAATATTATGCGGCTCTACTCGGCTCGACTTCTTGGATATTGTATATAATAAAGGTGTTAAACCAGTTTCAAACTTACCTTTCCTGATGAAGCGCCGTACATACATCACTGACAGCAGGATCCCTATAGTAGGAAAAACCAGGAACAGATAATATTTATACTGCCAGTGAAAGCCCTCCTGTAAAAAATGCTCAATACTCTGGGTAAGCGACTTTAGCAGTGAAGCTGCCAGTCCCGCAAGGACACCAACCACTAAGGCGGCAAAAACCAGGAAATTCCTGTTAGAGATCTTGGTCCTTCGATATTGATTGATGGCATCAATATAGCTTACCATTTTTACATACATAGAGTTGGGTTTAGCAGTCGAACTTATCCAGCAATTTAATTAAAGTAGCATAATCCTTCGGATATGGTGCTTCAATAACGATATCCTGACCGTCCATTCCCTTAAACACCAGGTGTCTTGCATGAAGAGCGAAACGTTTCATAATTGGCAGTTCCTCATCATCTTTAGCAATGCGGTAACCTTTTTTGATGCTGGATAAGAACACAGGTTTCCCTTTATACATTGTATCGCCGCAGATAGCAGCACGCTGTGTGGCAAGGTGAATTCTGATCTGGTGCATGCGGCCTGTGATAGGCTTACATTCCACCAGCGTATAATGCCTGTAAAATTTAATAGAATTAAATATCGTTTCTGCTCTCTTGCCCTCTTTACGGTCTATCGTTACACTTTTATTGCCATCATTTAATATTGGCAGGTCAATAAACAGCTCATTAAAGGTAAACTGTCCGTCGACCACAGCGTGATAGGTTTTCTTTACCCTGCGTTTTTCAAACTGCATAGATACAGAGCGGTAAGCTTCAGGATTTTTAGCGATAATGATAGCACCGGAGGTTTCTTTGTCCAGCCGGTGGCAAACCTGTGCATCAGCAGAATACTGTCGTGCAAGGCGGAGAATATTCACTTCTCCTGAGCCGCCACGCTCGTCTAATGAGGCTACAAATGGCGGCTTATTTACAACGATATGATCATCGTCTTCGAATAGAATGAGGTCTTTAAATGAAGGGTATTTCAATGGTATGGATTTATAAAATATTACAAAAGTACAAATCTTATACCCTACCCTGGTAAAAATGATGTAATTACTTAAGAAAGTTCAAATTTATAGCCTACACCTTTTACTGTTGCAACGTAAGTTTCACCCAATTTCTCCCTCAGTTTACGGATATGGACATCGATAGTACGATTGGTTACCACTACAGAATCTTCCCAGATATTCTTCAGGATAGCCTCTCTTGTGTACACCTTTCCGGGTTTAGATGCGAGCAGATACAGCAGCTCAAATTCCTTTTTCGCCAGTACTACCTTTTGTCCGCCCTGAAATACAAGATAAGCTTCCCTGTCGATCACCAGGTCTCCTATTTCTACCTTATTCTCCGACACCTCGTCACTGCTTACATTCCTTCTTAATATAGCATTGATCCTGCTCACCAAAGCCCTTGGCTTGATAGGTTTGGCAATATAATCGTCTGCACCAACATTAAAACCTGCAATTTCCGAATACTCCTCGCTGCGTGCAGTAAGAAACACCATAAATGTATTTTTAAATTCTGGTATGGCACGCATTAAACGGCAGGCTTCAATTCCGTCCATCTTAGGCATCATGATGTCCAGGATGATCAGATCAGGATGTACTTTTTTAGCGATAGAGATCCCGTCATGGCCATTGTTCGCCAGAAATACCTGATAACCCTCTTTTTTAAGATTGTATTCTACCAATTCTAAGATATCCGGTTCATCATCAACAATTAGTATTTTTTGTTTTACAGCGCTCATGTCTTTAAATATTTGTTACGAAATTAACTAATCAATTGCAATGTAAGGTTAATGTGAAGTTAACAAATTGTTAATTGAGAACGGTATATTAACATGCACTTAGTTTTAGCGTAAAGTCTTGGCTAAGAAAGCGCCCAGTTCATCACCACGCAAGTTCTTTGCTATGATCTTGCCCTGAGGGTCCAGGATAAAAGAGCTTGGAATAGCATCGACCTGGTATAAGCGCACCGTCGGACTCTCAAAATCCTGCAGCTCGCTGGCATGTGTCCAGCTTAAACCATCCTGGATAACGGCCTGTTTCCATGCTATTGGGTCTTTATCCAATGATATGCCCAGCACTGTAAAGTTCTTATCTTTATACTGATGATATAGCTTTACTACATTAGGATTCTCCTGTCTGCAGGGCTGGCACCAGGAAGCCCAGAAATCGAGCAGTACATATTTACCTCTTAAACCAGATAGTTTAACCGTTTTACCATCTATTGTATTCATCGTAAAATCTGGTGCTATCTGCCCTACCTGTACAGATCTTAACTTCGCCATCCTTACCAGGAAATCTGTTACCGCCTGATTTTTGTTGAAGTTGCTTTTGATCTGATCTGCATAAGCCAGCAGTTCTTTCTCATAGTCGCCCGGATTCAATGAATTGATCGCATAAAACCCTGCTAATGATTTTGTATTATCCATAGCGAATTTGAGGATATAGTTAACAAGTCCCTCATTTTCTGCCATCAAAGCAGGCCTCATCTGATTAGCAATAGCATCACGGTTTTGGGGTTGTGAGGCTACATTTTCTTCAAACTGTGCCTGTAAAGCAGCAATTTTAGCCATATAGCCATTCTTGTTTTTATTCAGTTCTTCCAGTTTATCTGCTTCGGCAGCACCAGAAAGTTTATAGTTCAGGGATTTATCGGCCAGATCGGCTTCCAGTTTAATAGCATCGCCATTTTTGGCGATCAGCATATACTCGCTATTGTCGATCTTAATCCTGAAAAAGTCGACATCATCTGTAGCATGACTGAACTTAAACTCTCCCTTATCAGATAATACAGTAGAGTCCAGCGCCAGCTCACTCCCCTTATTGATGCCGTATAAATAAACCTTGCTTTGTGGTTTCGCATTCTCAAATTTACCGCTGATCTCAAATTTACTTTTGTCACTGCAGCCTATAAAGGCGATACAGATGAATAAGAAGACGACTATTTTGTTCATTTGTAGGTATGTATTGTTATGTTTATTATTTTAGTTTTTCCTGAAGTAGTGCATTCAGTTTTTGTGCATCTGCCTTACCTCCCGCCATTTTCATCACTTCACCGACAAATAGGCCAAGGACCCCTTTTTTACCGTTTTTATAAGCTAGCACCTGAGGTTTGAACTTCTCCAGCACCAGATCTGCAAAACCAGCAAGCTCATCGTTATTTTCAACGATCAGCAGGTTCATCTCTCCGGCAAGCTGCAATACATCTGCTTCAGGATGCAATTGCAAGGCTGGTATCAACTGCTGCAATGCAATCTGCTGTGTTAGTTTCTTCTCATCTACGAGATTAATGACCGCAGCAAACCGGGAGGGGCTTACTTTAAAACTGGTCATTGTAACACCCTGTTCGTTCATCATTGCCCTCACAGGGCCTGTTAACCAGTTAATCAGGCTTTTAGGCTGGGCAACGGTTTCCAGTGCAGTATGGAAGTAATTCAACAGGTCTTTATCTTCAGCAAATATTACTGCTTCAGAGTTATTGATACCGAAATCGGCAATAAGCTTACGTGTAATCTCTGCAGGCAATACCGGCATTGACGCTTTTATTGCGGCAAGCCATTCGTCACTTACAGCTACAGGAGGAAGATCAGGATCAGGGAAATAGCGGTAATCATTAGCCATCTCCTTGGTGCGCATCGGCGCTGTAGTACCCTGGTCAGCATCGAAAGTTAAGGTACTCTGGATGATCTTTCCACCATGGGAAACAACTTCCTGCTGGCGGTTAAATTCAAACTCCATAGCCCTGCGTACATTCCGTATAGAGTTCAGGTTTTTCACCTCGCAGCGGGTACCAAACTCAGTTGTTCCTTTTTCGCGGATAGATATATTTGCATCGCAGCGTAAACTGCCCTCTTCCATATTGCCATCACTTACATCCAGGTGCCTTACCAGCTTACGCATTTCAGTAAGCAGCAACGATGCTTCCTCCGCAGAGCGGATATCAGGCTCGGTAACGATTTCAATTAAAGGTACGCCAGCGCGGTTTAAGTCCACAAAAGAATAGTTTTCATCCTGGTCGTGCAGGCTTTTCCCTGCATCTTCTTCCAGGTGAATCCTGTTGATACCTATCCTGCGTTCGGTGCCATTAGCCAGTAAAAGGTCTATATAACCATTACGGCAGATAGGCTGACTGTCTTGCGTAATCTGGTATCCTTTAGGCAGGTCAGCATAGAAGTAATTCTTCCTGTCGAAGTAATTCAGCTGATTAATGGTACAATTCAGTGCAAGTCCCATTTTGATGGCTTTAGCTACTACTTCTTTATTCAGTTTGGGCAGTGCACCAGGCAGTGCGAGCGACACAGCAGAGATATGTTCATTGGGTTTAGCACCAAAAGTGGCACTATCTGAAGAAAATATTTTTGAAGCCGTATTCAACTGAACGTGAATCTCCAAGCCTGATACTAACTCAAATTCTGTTGCTGAAACTGCAGTGTTTGTACTCATTTAAGGGCAATCGATTAAACTAATGTATGATATTACTGTCTCACAAATATAACCAAAATTGTTAATGCCGGCTGTTTAGCAGTACAATTATACAGTTGGCACACATTTGGAAGATAGGTTTACACACACAAATTGAAACAAAATGAAAAAATTACTTTTAATAGCTACTCTGGGGATAGGTTCCCTGATAGCTGCCGTACCAGCAAAAGCGCAGGTTAGTTTAAGTATTAACATTGGTTCGCAACCGCAGTGGGGTCCTACAGGGTATAATCACGTAGATTATTATTACCTGCCGGAAGTGGAAAGTTACTACTACGTGCCAAGCAGACAGTTTATATTTTTAAGCGGGAACAGGTGGATCCGCTCCAGCAGGCTCCCATCACGTTATAGCGGCTATGATTTGTACCATGGACGGAAAGTAGTGATCAACTCGCCAAGGCCTTATTTGCACCATGTCAATTATCGTAGCAGATATGGTGGGTATGGATACAGCAGACCAGGCAGAATGGTAGCCAGAAACAACTACAGGTATTCAAATCGTGGAAATTATGGTGGCCGCGGACCTGTCCGTCATGATAATCATGGTGGGAACTTTGGTGGTAACCCAGGTAGAAATCATGGAAACAATGGTGGCAACCATGGAGGAAACAATAATCATGGCGGTAATAATAACCACGGCGGTCATGATAACCATGGCGGAGGTGGAAGAGGCCGTAACTAATATAGTATATATACCACTACATTAATATAATACAAATGCCGTATCATCTGGTTAATGATACGGCATTTGTATTATATAAAAACCGCTGTAAATGAATATACTGACAACCAACTTCTGATTTACTCAGTATATTAAGTAAAATTACTCAATATACTGAATGAATTATTATACCGTTATCAGGTGCTCAGCCTTCGCTAACACTGAAGAAAGGCCATCTTTATTTTTACCTCCGGCAGTAGCATAGAACGGCTGGCCGCCGCCGCCGCCCTGGATTTCTTTAGCCAGTTCCCGTACAATATTCGAGGCGTTCAATCCGCGTTCAGCAACTAAATTTTCCGATAGCATTACTGTAATTCCCGGCTTATCGTCTATCAGCGTGGTAAACACAAGGAACAGATTATCTACAAGGTCCTTTACCGAGAAAGCCAGATTTTTAACCGCATCGGCACTAGGCAGATCAACATGTACCGCAATCAGGTTGATACCATCGATCGTTTTCATGTGATGCACTAGTTCATGTTTCAGGTCGCCAGAACGCGCCATCACTACTTTTTCAGCCTCTTTCTTCAATCTACCGTTCTCTTCGATTAAAGCAGACACTGCAGCCGTCAGGTCTTTATTCCCTTTAAGTAGCGCCTTCAACTGGCTGATTTCCTGGTTTTGTGTAATAATAAACTCTTCCGCAGCATTGGCAGTAATTGCTTCTATACGTCGTACTCCGGCAGCTACAGCACTCTCAGAAAGAATCTTGAAATAGCCGATCTGTCCCGTTGCTGCCACGTGCGTACCACCGCAAAGTTCTTTCGAATAGTTATCATCAAAGGTGATGATACGTACAAAATCACCGTACTTTTCTCCAAACAAAGCTGTAACCCCGCTTGATAAAGCCTCATCATATGGCACCATCCGCTGCTCCTTTAGTTGCAGGTTTTCTCTGATCTTACTATTCACAATATGTTCGATTTTCGCTAGTTCCTCATCAGAAATCTTCGCGAAATGCGAGAAGTCAAAGCGCAGGTAATCTGCATTCACCAGCGATCCTTTTTGATTTACATGGTCGCCCAGAACCCGTTTTAAAGCCGCATGAAGTAAATGCGTTGCCGAGTGATTGTTGTTGGTCTGGATTCTTTTATCCTCATCAACAACTGCCCAGAATTGCCCGTCAAGATCTTCAGGAAGAGTATCCGTATAATGCACGATCACTCCATTCTCCTTCTTCGTATCCGTAATATCAACAAAGAAAAGGCGCGAGTGATCTTCCAATCGACCGGTGTCCCCTACCTGACCACCACTTTCACCATAGAACGGTGTCTTTTGCAGGACTATCTGGTATTGTTCTTTTCCCTTGGCTGTAACCTGCCTGTATTTTAATATTTTAGTTTCAATCTCCAGAAAATCATATCCAACAAACTCAGTTTCAGGATCATCATTCACCGTAATCCAGTCGCCCGTGTCAATAGCCGTAGCTGCACGTGAGCGCAGCTTCTGGATCTGCAGGCTTTTATGGTATTCATCCATATCCACAGTCCAGTTTTTCTCTCTTGCCATCAATTCGGTCAAGTCGATCGGAAAGCCATAAGTATCCTGTAATTCAAAGGCAAACTCACCCGAAATCACCATCTGGTCTTTCAGTATGCTGTATACCCAGGCATCCTCAAAAGGTTTCTCCGGTTCAATAGCATTCTCAGACATCAGAAATTCAGCCTGCTTTTTGGTATAGTTTTCAAAGCGCTGGATTCCAGTAGCCAAAGTCCTTAAAAAGGAAATCTCTTCCTCCAGCACCACCTTCTGTACAAAATCCTGCTGTAACACCAGCTCCTCAAAAACGCCTTTAAACTGCTCTGCCAGTACAGGCACCAGCTGATTTAAGAAAGGTTCTTTCAGATCCAGGAACGTATAAGCATAACGCACAGCCCTTCTTAAGATCCTGCGGATTACATAACCAGCCTTGTTATTTGCAGGCAGTTGTCCGTCGGCGATAACAAACGAAATAGCGCGGATATGGTCGGCCATAACACGCATGGCAATATCCGTTTTCTCATCTGCACCATATACAAAGCCAGACTTAGCAGCAATAAACTGGATCAGCGGCTGAAAAACATCCGTATCATAATTAGACGATTTACCTTGCAGCACCCTTACCAAACGTTCAAAGCCCATTCCTGTATCCACATGCTTTGCAGGGAGAGGCTGTAAAGAACCATCCTTCAGCCTGTTAAACTGCATAAATACATTATTCCATATCTCAATCACCTGAGGGTGGTCGGCATTTACCAGATCCTTTCCACTTACAGCTTCGCGTTCATTATCTGGACGGCAGTCCACATGAATTTCAGAACACGGGCCACAGGGACCAGTATCGCCCATTTCCCAGAAATTATCTTTCTTATTACCTAAGATGATGCGGTCTTCAGGCACATACTGCTTCCACAGCTCATATGCCTCAGTATCCCTTGGCAGTCCTTCCTTATCGTCACCTTCAAAAATGGAAACATACAATTTATCTTTCGGAATTTTATACACTTCAGTCAGCAGTTCCCAGCTCCAGGCAATAGCTTCTTTTTTGAAGTAATCACCGAAGCTCCAGTTGCCCAGCATCTCGAACATAGTATGATGATACGTATCGAT
>JAATFQ010000277.1 GCA_015655115.1 Sphingobacteriales bacterium | reverse complement strand
TGGTGTCCACCTCTTCCCATTCCGAACAGAGAAGTTAAGCCCACCAGAGCCGATGGTACTGCGGTAACACGTGGGAGAGTAGGTCGGTGCCAAATCTTAAAGAGAGCCTTTCAGGAAACTGAGAGGCTCTTCTGGTTTATAGGGGTTTCTACAGCGTATATTCATCGCGATAATAAATAACCACACTCAGAATTGCCAGTATCCTGCACACAAAAAACTCAAAATTCCAGACCATATTTTTTTAAAGATGTCTGTTAAATAACATTTAGTAAAAGCATCCATGAGAGTTGATTGCGCAGTGGTCATAGAAAACATTGGGATACAACGTAATAATTGTTTATATCCTACGCTTCAGCCTTAAAAGGATAAAGTGCTTTTCTTTCCCTCTGAGCACTTCTATAATCGTTAGTTTACCATCCTTGGATTTAAATAATTCGGTCAGCCCACTAAGATCGTAATATGTCATATTCTTTAAATCCACACTCAATATTTCATCGTCTGGATGAATACCTGCTTTTTCGGCAGGTGAGTCAGGTTCTATTCTGCCTATATAATACTTGCGTACACCATTTTCTACTACATAGATCTCCATTCCGGCCATATCATGTTCAAATGTTGGCTTGCCAGAGTGATTCTTTTTTAAATATATTGCCTCATTCTCATAGTCGAAAGTTACAGTAAAGTGTCTAAGTATATCAGCACCGATACTGCCATTCCTGTTATTTCCTTCCAGTTGAGCTATCTCTTTATTGTAAGCCGGAAATCCAGTAAGTACATTCTCAAAGCTATGTGCCCCAATTTTTAATTTAGTAATTCTGGCTATAGAACCGCTTATTATACCATTTATGCCCACGCCAAGATTTGCAGCTATATGATTTTGGGGTAATGGAAATGCCGCCTGGTTTAATGCTTCTAAGGTCATAGGGTGGCTGGATCCGTTGTCTAACAACATATCCAATTTAACTTTCCCATGTTCCTGTGTTTCAATTTCTGCCTGGATATAGGGTTTAGCATTACGGATTTCTATAGGAATTCTGTCACCCTTTATTTTAACTGGTATTCCTGGTCTGTACATGGTAATGGTATTTTTCCCGTAGTTTACCTTCACCTTAAAACTATTGAAAAAGTAATAACCAAGGATTCCATAAATATGTACCCCTAAATAGCCCGACAGATTAAATACATCTTCGGTAAAGATGGCTGTAGGAATTTTATTTATCGTAGCCTTTCCCATTCTTACATTTACATCTCTCGTTAATATAGCATCAACACTTTCACCAAAGCCATAGCCCTGAACTTTTATCGTCGAAAATTTCTTAAGCTGGTAATGTTTCAGAAAAGAGGTATCTGTAATAATCATTTGCCCCACGCCAGTATCCAGCAGGAAATTATAAGGTCCCTTGCCATTGATATAGATTGGTATAATAATCAGATTTTGAACTGTTTTAAAGCCTATAGTGTATTTTTTTCTTTTACCGTCGAGTTCGAATTTCTGAGCATAACAATCTGGTAAATAGAGCAGGGTGCATAGTAATAGATATAAAATAATTACCGGAGATTTAGGGATGTCATGTTTCATAACGGTAGCTATTTTTTCCAGACCAGACCAGGCATTCCGCATCAGTAGATGCTGGCATGTAAGTACTGGAGAAGATTATATTTGGTTAGGTTTCCCTATATATAAATATACGGAATTTAACATTTCCTCAGTCACAACCGCACTAAATTTGATTTCTACTTGTACATACGGTTATTTTGGCTATCTTTGGGCATCAATAAAGACAATAAGTATTGAATATATTATTTGATACATCAAAATATTTAGGTGTCTATATCGGTGGTGTCCACCTCTTCCCATTCCGAACAGAGAAGTTAAGCCCACCAGAGCTGATGGTACTGCGGTAACACGTGGGAGAGTAAGTCGGTGCCAAATCTTAAAGAGCCCTGTAGTGTAAAGACTTCAGGGCCTTTTTTTTGCTAAAGCCCGTAATGTGACACAAATCCACAAAGAATATAGCTAGTTTTGTCGCCTGAATTCAGATATAAATGAAACCATCATGAGGTTGCAACTCACAGTAAAAATTGAACACAAGCTCATGATAGCTTCATAACCGATAATAAGCAAATATTAACTCAATGAGATTAGCAATTAATGGTTTTGGCAGGATAGGCAGGATATTTTTACGTGCTGCACTGGAAAAAAACATCAATGTTGTGGCAATAAATGACCTCGCCGACCCGGCAACACTTGCTCACCTTTTTAAGTACGATACCGTACATCGTGGCTTTAAAGGAGAGGTGTCTTTTACTGATGAGGCACTTATCATTAATGGACAGAAGATTTTGGTATACAGGGAACGTGAACCTGCTTTATTACCATGGGCAACGCTTGGCATAGATCTCGTACTGGAATCTACAGGTAAGTTCACTACCCGTGCCGGGGCATCGCAGCATTTAGCCGCTGGCGCTAAGCAGGTATTGATTTCAGCACCTGCTGATAAAGATATTCCCATGTATGTATTAGGTGTGAATGATGATCAGATTGATCTGACCGCTCCTTTGCTTTCCAATGCTTCATGTACTACAAATAATGTGGCACCCATGGTAAAAATACTGGACGATAAATGGGGAATACTGGAAGGATATATAACTACTGTGCATTCTATGACGGGTGACCAGAACCTGCATGATGCACCACATAAAGATCTGCGCAGGGCCAGGGCAGCGTCGGCATCTATTATCCCGACCAGCACAGGGGCCGCAAAAGCGATTACGAATATCTTCCCTCATCTGGAAGGCAAGTTAGGCGGCGCAGGCATCCGTGTTCCGGTATTGAACGGCTCACTGACTGATTTTACCTGTATCCTTAAAAATCCTGCAACTATTGAAGCCATCAATGCCGCATTTAAATCTGCTTCGGAGAAGGAGATGAGTACAATCCTTGAATATACTGAAGACCCTATTGTTTCCGTTGATATTCTGGATAATCCGCATTCCTGTATCTTTGATGCACAGCTGACTTCTATTGTGGGCGACCTGGTAAAAGTTGTAGGCTGGTATGATAATGAATCTGGCTATTCTGCACGCTTAGTAGATTTAGTGCTTAAGATTACCCATAATAATGATAAGGATTACTCAACATTATAGATTGGGATTGCAAAATAATGCTTAGCATTGCATAGTATATATATGATTAAAGTAATAACTCAGCAAGATACCTTTCCACTGCGTAGTGTGGCCCTCAGAAATGGTGCTACCTATGATAAGTGCATTTTGCCTACCGATAGTGTTGCCGGGATTTTTCATCTGGGCCTATATCTGGATGGTGAACTGATTTGTATAGGTACCTTTTTACCTGAAGATTATCCCGGAAAAGGGGAGGGTGGAATACGGTTGCGGGGCATGGCTACTGAACCGGATTTCGCTGGAAAGGGATTTGGTGCACAGCTGGTCAATTTTGCAGTAAATAAGCTTCAGGAAGAACATGCCAATTATATCTGGTGCAATGCCCGTGCCGCTGCCGTAGGCTTTTACAAAAAGCTTGGCTTTGAAATCGTTTCGGCAGAGTTTGACATCCCCGGTATAGGCGCCCATTTTAACATGTTACTTTTACTAAATAATTAAGACGATTTTATTTCATTAAATAATTAATACAAGATAGATGAAAACAATAGACCAATGCGATTTTAAAGACAAAAAGGCTTTAATCAGGGTAGATTTTAATGTGCCCCTGGATAAGGATTTCACAATTACTGATGATAAAAGAATGCGTGCAGCATTACCAACGATCACTAAAATTTTGAATGACGGTGGATCTGCAATTTTAATGTCTCACCTTGGCAGACCAAAAGGTGGTCCTGATGACAAATATTCTTTGAAACATATTTTAGGTGATTTATCCAGAATGCTGGATCTTGAGGTTAAGTTTGCTGATGATTGTATTGGCCCAGACGCAGTAGAAAAAGCGAAAAACCTTGTTCCGGGACAAGTTCTATTGCTGGAGAACCTGCGTTTTTACAAAGAAGAAGAAAAAGGTGATAAAGATTTTGCTGGTAAACTGGCGAAATTAGGTGATATATATGTAAATGATGCCTTCGGAACGGCTCACCGTGCCCATGCTTCTACTTCTATCATCGCTGAGTTTTTCCCAGGCAAGAAATTTTTTGGCTATTTAATGGGTGAAGAACTTAAAAATGCGGAAAAAGTAAACCATGGCGCTGTGAAACCTTTTACTGCTATTATGGGTGGTGCTAAGGTGTCTGACAAAATCCTGCTGATCGAAAGTCTACTGGATAAAGTGGATAACCTGATTATTGGTGGTGGTATGGCTTATACTTTCGCTAAAGCTCAAGGTGGTGAAATCGGTACTTCTTTATTGGAAGAAGATAGAATGGCGCTTTGCCTGGAGCTAATGGAAAAAGCAAAAGCTAAAGGTGTAAACTTACTTTTACCATTGGATACAGTTATCGCTGATAAATTTGACAATGATGCTCAGAAAGATGTTGTAGATACTGGTAATATTCCTGCCGACTGGATGGGATTGGATATTGGCCCTAAAACGATCGAGCTTTTCTCCGCTGCGATTAAAAATTCTAAAACTTTGCTGTGGAATGGCCCAATGGGTGTTTTTGAAATGGCTAATTTCGAAATCGGTACACGCGCAATTGCTGATGCTGTTGTTGCTGCTACTAAAGAAAATGGCGCATTCTCATTGATCGGTGGTGGCGACTCTGCTGCTGCTATCGCTAAGTTTGGCCTTGAAGATGAAGTGAGCTATGTATCTACCGGTGGTGGTGCTTTGCTTGAATACATGGAAGGTAAAGAGTTACCTGGCGTGAAAGCTATTAATGATTAATCTTTAGTCCATATTTTTGGGAATTGATTTCCTCTTGAAAAGCCGCTTTTTAGCGGCTTTTCTGTTTGTAATGGACCACGGTGAATGAATGGCTTTTTCGGTCTTTTTGTTGATGTAAATTTGGACTGACTAATAATGGTTTGTCCTATTAACTTTACTGATCATTTCTCTCTACTGCTACGTCGATACTGTTGGTGTCTTCGCAGATTGATCAAGTTGGAACCTTGATCAATCTGCACTGTTGGTTCTGGAGGATGTTATCTTGTAAACTGATTTATGGATGAATGCTTTAAATACTGTTACCATTCCTGACGAAGTAATGATGAATAAGATCTATTTGATTAGAGTCAAAAGGTTATGCTTGATGTAGATCTGGCTGTTGTATGGTGTAGATACGAAACGATTAAATGGACAGGTACGGCGGAATGCGGACCGCTTTCCGGACGACTTTATGTTCGCTTTAAATGAGGAGGAGTTTGCCAACTTGATACGCAATTTGCGACTTCTGAAAATAACTAAGATTCTTAACCTAAATGCCTGGGCGTACACACATTCCTCAAATGATGCCGCAATCTGCGACCTCATTTGAGGAATACCTTGCCCAGCTTTTTTTCTCCCACTTTACAGATAACCTCTAAAGCCTGTTTTTCCCTCGTATTGGGGAAAATTTGGGGCGTATCTTATGTTGATAACTTTTTTGTGGTAGATTGTGGTAAAAAGTGGTAGAAGTGTCTATTTTTACACTACATAAAATGTGTACATACTAAAATGGTTCAATTGTTAGGAGAATTTGATTGTAAATTGGATGCGAAAGGCCGCTTGATGGTTCCTTCCGGTCTGAAAAAACAATTGCCAAACGTTGAACAAGAGGGTTTAGTGATCAATAGGGGCTTTGAAAAGCATCTTGTTATTTACCCTAAAAAAGTATGGGAAGGCATAGTTGAAGAGCTGAGTAAACTGAACCAATATGAGAAAAAAACACGGGAGTTTATCCGTTTTTTTACTCGCGGTGCGTCAGAATTGACGCTTGATGCCTCCGGAAGGGTTAATCTTCCGAAGTCATTACTCGAATTTGCGGGCATAAATGGTGATGTTGTGCTTGCCTGTCAGTTTGATAAAATCGAGCTGTGGGCTAAGGATGCATATGACAGTTTACTGGATAGCGAGCCAGAAGATTTTGCAAATCTGGCAGAAGAAGTGATGGGAAATAAAAACAGGGGGGAAGATGGAAAATAATTATCATGTACCGGTACTTTTGAAAGAATGTATCGATGGTTTGAATATTAAACCTGATGGGGTATATGTTGATGTGACCTTCGGTGGAGGCGGTCACTCGAGAGAGATCTTAAAACATCTGGGGAAAGATGGAGTGCTTATCGCATTCGACCAGGATCCTGATGCGCAAAGAAATAAGATCGATGATCCGAGGTTCTTATTTGTGGACCAGAATTTCGCTTTCCTGAAAAATAACCTCCGCCTGCTCGGATTTAAACAGGTGGATGGTATCCTTGCTGATCTTGGCGTGTCTTCACACCAGTTTAATGAACCAGACAGGGGTTTCTCTACCAGATTTGAATCTACGCTGGATATGCGTATGGATAAACAAGGTAAGCTTACCGCTGCCGATGTATTGAATACGTATAGCGAGGATAGGCTGCATAAGATCTTCGGGATCTATGGAGAGGTGAAAAATGCAAAATCATTGGCCAGGGCTATAGCTACTTCCAGATTGGGAAACCCTATAGTTACTTTGGCTGATTTTAAAGCGGCTGTTGCTGCTCATATCCCCAAAGGGAAAGAGAATAAATATATGGCGCAGGTGTTCCAGGCGCTGCGTATTGAGGTGAATGCGGAAATTGATGTGCTGGAAAGCTTTTTAATGCAGACAGCAGAGGTGCTGAATACAGGGGGGCGACTGGTGGTGATGTCATACCATTCGCTGGAAGACAGGCCTGTGAAGAATTTTATTGCTAAAGGGAAAATAAGAGGCGAAGCTGACAAGGATTTTTTTGGTAACGAGGAAAAGGCTTTTAAAGCGATTACCCGTAAAGCGGTAATTGCTGATGAGGAAGAGCTGCTCAGAAATAGCAGGTCTAGAAGTGCAAAATTGCGGATTGGGGAAAAGATATGAATAACCAGTTCAGAAACCATATAGAGGAAGAAGAGGAGGAATTACTGGAAGAACCGGTAATTAAGCTGAAAAGCCCTAAAAAAGAAAAGGAATCGGAAAATGTTAACCTTTTCTTTAAAAAGCTTTTTATTGATGGTGTGGTCTCTAAAGAGGCTGCTACGGCTATGCTGCCTTTTCTGATTTTCTTGGCGCTGCTGACGATGTTGTACATCGCCAACAGCCATATGGCAGTGAAGAATATCAGGGATATTGATAAGCTGAATAAGGAAGTTAAAGAATTGAGTTGGGAATATAAGTCGCTCAAAGCCGATTTGATGTTTAAAAGCAAATTGACAGAGGTGGCTAAAAAGGTTGATACGTTGGGAATAAAGGAGCTTACGGAGCCTCCTAAAAAAATAATCATAGGCAGTGATGAATATTAGAGCTAACATATTATTACGTGTTTATCTGTCCTTCGGACTGATTGTACTGCTTGCCGTGGCAGTAATGGTCAGATTATGCGACGTGCAATTTGTAGAGGGACATAAGTGGCGTGCCATGGCCGATAGTCTCTCTACAAAGTATGTCAATGTGGAGGCTGCACGTGGCAATATCTACTCTAATGACGGAAGCCTTCTGGCTACGTCGGTGCCTGAGTATGAGTTGCGGATGGATACTTATGCTGGTGGTATTAGTGATAATACTATTTTTAACAGCAAAGTGGACTCGCTGGCAATGAAATTGTCGCAGTTTTTTGGCGATAAAACTCCTAAGGAATATTCGCGGGAGTTGCGCATAGCCCGAAGGGATAGCGTGAGATACCTGTTGATTAAAAGGAAGGTGAATTACCAGGACTTAAAGACGATCAGGACTTTTCCGCTGTATAATATAGGCAAGTTTAGCGGGGGACTGATGGCTATTCAGCAAAATAAACGGATCCTGCCTTTTCAAAGCCTTGCTGCACGTACTATCGGCTATAAAAATGAAAATGTAGCTAATGGCGTAGGGCTTGAAGGTGCTTATGGGAATTATATAAACGGCGAAAGCGGAAAAAGATTGGTACAGCGTATTGCTGGCGGGGTATGGATGCCTGTAAATGAAGAAGCAGAAATTGCACCTAAAGAGGGTGCTGATATTATATCTACTATTGACATCAATATGCAGGACCTTGCACAAAGTGCATTGGAAAAACAGCTGATTGCAAGTGATGCGGACCATGGTACTGTGATTTTAATGGAGGTGAATACTGGCGAGATCAGGGCTATTGCTAATTATACACAGGTGGCACCGGGAGAATATAAAGAAAAGTTTAACTATGCTATTGCTGGTAACCAGGATCCGGGATCGACATTTAAACTGGCCTCTTATATGGCTTTACTGGAAGATGAGAAAGTGGATACCAATACGTTGGTGGCTACGGGTAGCTATAAGGTGCCAGGGAAATTAATCACAGATTCTCACGGTAGTGTTGGGGTGGTAACGGTTAAAAGGGCTTTCGAGGTGTCTTCTAATGCTGCTGTCGCATATTTGGTAAATACAAACTACAGAGATAGCCAGTCGAAATTTACTGATCATCTGTACGACTGGCACCTGAATGAAGAATTGAAATTGCAGATTCCTGGTGAAGCACGGCCTGTAGTGAAAAACCCGAAAAATAAAAGCTGGAACAAGAACCTGACGTTGCCGCAAATGGCCTATGGTTATGAGATGCAGCTTACACCGCTGAAGATGTTATCTTTTTATAACGCTGTTGCCAATAACGGCAAATACCTGGCACCGATTTTTGTAAAGGAAGTCCGCCGTTTAGGTAACCCGATAGAACAATTTAAGGCCAGAGTGGTGAGCGAAAAGATTTGTTCTGATAAGACGCTTACAAAGATTCATGCGATGCTGGAAGGGGTAGTTTCTGAAGGTAGCGGTAAGCTGATGGGCTCACCTTTTTATAAGGTTGCCGGTAAAACGGGAACGGCCCAGGTGGCTGATGGTAATAGGGGCTATAAGGCTAAAAAAAGCTACCAGGCTTCTTTCTGTGGGTATTTCCCCGCGGATAAGCCTAAGTACTCTATTATTGTGGTTATCAATGGTCCTAAAAATGGATACTATGGTGCTACCGTTGCCGGTCCGGTGTTTAAAGAAATTGCCGACCGCATTTATGCGAGTGATGTGCAGATGTATAATAATGTAAATGAACATTATGTAGGCAATACAAAAGGCCCGGAAGCAAAAGCGGGACAGAGTAAAGCGGTAAAGAATGTGTATAAATCTTTGGGTATTAAAACCCTGTATGCTGCGAAATCTGACTATTTCAATAGTGTGGATACGAGCAATGGGATTGTTTATGAAGAATATAGTTCAGTGAAAGGAATGATGCCGAATGTGTTGGGAATGGGACTGAAGGATGCACTGTATCTTTTAGGAAATGGAGGGCTTAAAACCCGTGTTACTGGTAGTGGAAAGGTGATTAGTCAGTCTATTCCGTCAGGGACTAAAATAGGTAAAGGTTTATTGGTACAACTAGAATTAAATTAAGATGCAGCTGCAGGATGTTTTATATGGTGTTGCGATCACAAACCTGGTTGGATCAACAAACAGGGAAGTGAGTATGCTTACGTTCGACTCGCGCAAGGTACAGCAAAATGCTGTGTTTTTTGCCGTGAGGGGAACTTTATCTGATGGACATCAGTTTATCGGACAGACAATTGATGCTGGCGCCGTGGTGGTAATCTGTGAGGAAATTCCTGAACAGCGCAACGCTGCTGTTACTTATATTGAGGTAGACAGTACTACTGTTGCCCTGGGTATAATGGCGGCAAATTTTTACGGAAACCCTTCTGCCAAACTGAAGCTTGTAGGGATTACAGGGACTAATGGGAAAACGACTATCGCTACGCTGTTGTTTAAGTTGTTTACATCGCTGAATTTCAGCGTGGGCATGATCTCGACAGTGCAGAACCAGATAAATGATGAAATTATCCCGGCAACGCACACTACTCCTGATCCGCTAGCCCTGAATGCGCTGTTGCAACGGATGGTGGATGAAGGGTGTGAGTATTGTTTTATGGAGGTGAGCTCGCATGCTGTGGTACAACACCGTATTGAAGGGCTGATATTTGCAGGTGGCGTGTTCTCTAACATTACACATGACCATCTGGATTTTCACAAGACGTTTGATAATTATATAAAAGCTAAAAAGGCATTTTTTGATGCCCTGCCTAAATCGGCCTTTGCACTTACAAATACTGATGATAAAAATGGGCTGGTGATGCTGCAAAATACCAAAGCCTCTAAAAAGACTTATGCCCTGAAACAATTGGCGGATTTTAAAGCGAATGTGATCGAGAACAGGTTTAGCGGACTGAACCTTGAAATTGACCATGTGGACGTGTTTTTTAAACTGGTAGGCTCATTTAATGCATATAACCTGCTGGCAGTTTATGGTACGGCAATGCTGCTTGAACAAGATAAACTGCGGGTGCTGACCATATTGAGCAATCTTACAGGGGCTGAAGGCAGGTTTGACTATGTGACTAATAGCAAACAGATTATTGGTATTGTGGATTATGCACATACGCCTGATGCTGTGCAGAATGTGCTGAGTACGATACATGATATCAGAAAGGGTACTGAACAGGTGATCACTGTGATTGGCTGTGGTGGCGACAGGGATAAAACAAAACGCCCGGTGATGGCACAGGTGGCGTGCGACTGGAGTGATAAGGTGATTCTTACTTCGGATAATCCGAGAACGGAAAATCCACAAACAATTGTAGAGGAGATGGAAGCTGGTGTATCACCAACAAATAAAAGAAAAACATTGACCATACTTGACCGTAGAGAAGCTATTAAGACGGCCTGCCATCTGGCAAGGCCCGGTGATATTATTTTAATTGCGGGCAAAGGGCATGAAAAATACCAGGAGATTAACGGGGTGAGACATCATTTTGATGATAAAGAGGTGTTGACGGAACAATTAAACACAATCAGCTAATGTTATATTATTTATTTGAGTACCTCCGTGAGCATTATGATTTCCCTGGATTGAGGTTGTTTCAGTACATCACGTTCAGGACTTCTCTTGCTATTATTATCTCGCTGATTATTACCACTGTCTACGGACGAAGGATTATTAATTATCTGCACAGAATGCAGGTGGGCGAAACGGTAAGGAACCTTGGTCTTGAAGGACAGATACAGAAACAAGGTACGCCTACCATGGGTGGTATCATGATTTTGCTGGGCATCCTTGTACCTACATTGCTGTTGGCAAACCTGACGAATGTGTATGTGCTGCTGATGATTGTGACCACGGTATGGATGGGGGCTGTTGGTTTTGTGGATGATTATATCAAGGTTTTTAAAAAGAATAAAGAAGGGCTTGCGGGAAGGTTTAAGATAGTGGGACAGGTAGGACTGGCACTGATTATTGGCTGGACAATGTATTTCAATCCTAATATTGTGGTACGGCAGACAGTGGATGAAACAGCTGTGTCTAAAAGTAATGCACCGATGGTGCTGAGACAAAAAGGGGAGAAGTTTTATTATACCCAGGATGTAAAGTCGACTATTACCAATATTCCTTTTTATAAAAATAATGAGTTTGATTACTCTAAGGTGCTTAAGTTTTTAGGCCCTGGTTATGAAAAATATGCTGTGTTTGTATTTATCCTGTTTGTGGTTGTGATCATTACAGCGGTATCTAACGGGGCAAATATTACGGATGGTATAGATGGCCTGGCAACGGGTACTTCGGCTATTATAGGACTTACGCTGGCTTTGCTGGCCTATGTGTCAGGAAATACGGTGATAGCGGATTATCTGAATATCCTATATATCCCGAATTCCGGGGAGCTGATGATTTTTGCCGGTGCCTTTGTAGGGGCCTGTGTTGGCTTTTTGTGGTATAACTCTTACCCGGCGCAGGTATTTATGGGCGATACGGGGAGTTTAGCTATAGGTGGTATTATCGCTGCCCTGGCTATCATGATCAGAAAGGAATTGCTGATCCCTATTTTATGCGGTGTATTTCTGATTGAGACTGTATCGGTTATGTTGCAGGTTTCCTATTTTAAGTATAGCAAAAAAAGATTTGGTGAGGGGCGCAGGATCTTTCTGATGGCACCGCTGCACCATCATTATCAGAAAAAAGGATACCATGAGGCGAAGATCGTGACGCGCTTCTGGATCATCAGTATATTATTGGCTATCATAACCATCATCACGCTAAAACTGAGATAATGGAAAAGGGAAGAATTGTCATATTAGGAGCTGGCGAAAGCGGTATAGGTGCAGCAATGCTGGCGCAGAAACAGGGTTTTGATGTTTTTGTGTCAGATTTTGGCGCTATTGCCGACCGCTATAAACAGGCTTTGGTAGACATGGATGTGGCTTTTGAGGAGAAACAGCATACACAAGGTTCTATCCTGAATGCAACTGAAGTGATCAAAAGTCCGGGGATCCCTGATACAGCGCCTATTGTTGTGGCGCTGAAGAAAAAGAATATTCCTGTGATCTCGGAGATTGAGTTTGCCAAACGCTATACTTCTGCGAAAACAATCTGTATTACGGGCTCTAATGGTAAAACAACAACGACGATGCTGACTTACCATATCCTTAAAAAAGCAGGTCTGAATGTAGGCCTGGCGGGTAATATCGGTCATAGTTTCGCAGCGCAGGTGGCCACGGAAACATTCGACTGGTATGTGCTGGAGATATCGAGCTTTATGCTGGATGATATGCATGAGTTTAAGGCTGATATTGCGGTATTGCTGAATATTACGCCTGATCACCTGGACCGCTATGAGTATAAGATGGCTAATTATGCGGCTTCCAAATTGCGTGTGGCGCAGAACCAGCAACAGGCAGATTATTTCATCTATTGTGCGGATGACGAAGAAACATTGAAAGTGCTTAAAGGAGTTAAAATAAAAGCTACTGCCTACCCTTTTTCTATTCGAAAGAAGGTGGATCAGGGCGCATACCTGGAAGGCAATAATTTACACATTAATTTAAACCAAAAAGATCAATTAACCATGTCTATATCAGAGTTAGCCTTACAGGGCAAACATAATATCTACAACTCTATGGCTTCGGGCATTATTGCGAAAGTTCTTGACATCCGCAATGATACGATCCGTGAGAGTATGGGCGATATTAAAAATATTGAACACCGGTTAGAGCATGTAGCGAAGATCTCTGGTGTAGATTATATTAACGATTCTAAAGCGACGAATGTGAATTCTACCTGGTATGCGCTGGAAAGCGTAAATGCTGGTGTAATATTGATATTGGGCGGCGTAGATAAAGGGAATGACTATGCGATGCTGAAAGACCTGGTAAAGAAAAAGGTGAAGGCTATAGTTTGCCTGGGGAAGGACAATAAACGTATACATGAGGCTTTTGAGGATGATGTGGAGATTATTGTGAATACTTTTTCGGCACATGAGGCTGTACAGGTATCGTACCACCTTGCAAAAAAAGGGGATACTGTACTGCTGTCGCCTGCCTGCGCAAGTTTTGATTTATTTAAGAATTATGAAGACCGCGGAAATCAATTTAAGATGGCCGTTAAAGAACTATAAATTATGAGTACCATTCAGTTGCTTCTTGAAAAGACAAAGGGAGACCGCTGGATATGGCTGATCATTATCCTGTTGTCGATGATTTCTATTCTTGCTGTTTACAGCGCTACGGGAACGCTTGCGTATAAACAAGGTAAAACTGTGGAGAAACTGTTGCTGACTAAGCACCTGATCTTTGTGGTGATGGGGATTGGCATGATCTATATTGCCCATTTACTGGACTATAAATACTATGCGGGAATATCGAAGATCCTGATGATCATTACTATCCCCCTGCTGTTTTATACACTTGTTTTTGGTGCTAGCCTGAATGATGCCTCACGATGGGTGAAGATCCCTATCATTGGGCTTACTTTTCAGACTTCGGATTTGGCGAAGCTGGCACTGATTACGTTCCTAGCACGGATGCTGACGAAGAAGCAGGAGAATATTAAGGATGTTAAATCTTCTTTTATCCCGATTATGGGCTCCGTTTGTGTCGTATTTGTATTGATTGCACTGGCAAATTTATCTACAGCACTGATGCTGTTTGGCGTAAGTATTTTACTGCTGATTATTGGACGTATCAGTATTAAGCAGATCATGATCGTCTGTGCCGGTGGTTTTGTACTGCTGATGTTCGTGTTTTTTCTCGGACCACGGAGGGAGACTTACAAGTCGCGGATTAACTCTTACCTGCATCCTGAAATGCAGAATTCTGACAAGACTTTTCAGGCAGATCAGTCGAAGATTGCGTTGGCAACGGGTGGCTTTTTTGGTAAAGGCCCTGGAAATAGTACACAGCGTAATTTCCTGCCTCACCCGTATTCGGATTTTATCTTCGCCATTATCGTGGAGGAGTATGGTTTGTTTGGTGCGTTGATTATCATTGTGCTTTACCTGGTGCTGCTGTACCGTTGTGTGCGGATTGTCACGCAGAGCCCCAAGGCTTTTGGTGCACTGCTGGCAGCAGGACTGAGCTTTAGTCTCACGATACAGGCTTTTGCGAATATGGCTGTAGCAGTTGGTTTAGGTCCGGTAACGGGTGTACCACTGCCATTGGTAAGCATGGGTGGAACGTCGATGATCTTTACCAGTATCGCTTTTGGTATTATCCTTAGCGTAAGCAGGGATGTGGAAGAAAATAGTAAGAAATCACTGGATGCCAGTGGAAATAAAAAAGTAGTTGTTGGAGAGTTACCTTCAATGGCATAAAGATATAAAAATGAGACCTACAAGGATAATTATTTCAGGTGGCGGTACTGGCGGACATATTTTTCCGGCTATTGCAATAGCGAATGCGCTGAGGCGTATGGAGCCGGGCTGCGAAATACTTTTTGTAGGCGCAAACGGCAGAATGGAAATGGAAAAGGTCCCTGCTGTCGGATACAAAATTGTAGGGCTCAATATCAGGGGAATCCAGAGGGGCTCTATCCTGAAAAACCTGGGCTTGCCTTTTAAGGTGATTGGCAGTCTGCAGAAAGCCTTGAAACTGGTGTCAGATTTTAAGCCTGATGTGGTAGTTGGTGTTGGTGGCTATGCCTCGGGACCGGTATTGTTTGCGGCTTCATGGAAAAAAATCCCTTACCTGATTCAGGAACAGAATTCTTATGCTGGTATTACCAATAAGAACCTGGGTAAAAAGGCAGCGAAGATTTGTGTTGCTTTTGATGATATGGACCAGTTTTTTCCTGCAGAGAAAATCCTGAAAACGGGAAATCCGGTGCGGAAGGATGTGGTGGATATCTACAATAAACATTTTGAAGGCGCAGAGATGCTGAAGCTGGACCCACTGAAAAAGACTATCCTGGTTACAGGTGGCAGCCTTGGTGCGGGAACGCTGAATAAGAGCATGGAAAAGCATTTTCAGGAGTTTATCGATAAGGATGTGCAGCTGATCTGGCAGACAGGCAAGTTTTATTATGCTGGTGTCATGGAACGCTTAGGGTATAACCTTCATCCTAATATCAGGATACTGGAGTTCCTGAATAAGATGGACCTTGCTTATGCTGCTGCAGATGTGATTATCTCCAGGGCGGGTGCAGGTACTATTGCTGAGCTGTGCCTGATTAAAAAACCTGTTATCCTGGTGCCTTCGCCGAATGTGGCTGAAGATCATCAGACAAAAAATGCAATGGCGCTGGTGAAGAACAATGCGGCAATTATGATTAATGACCACTCGGCGGTGGATGTTTTGGTGGCTGAGGCGCTGAAGTTATTGAATGATGAAGAACGTAGCGAAGAACTCGCGCAGAATATAGGTAAAATGGCCCTGCCGGAAGCGGATGACCTGATTGCCAGAGAAGTGATGAAATTAGCAAGGAGGGAGGGGATTTAGATGGAGCTGGAACTGATTAAACGCGTTTATTTTGTCGGCATTGGCGGTATTGGTATGAGTGCTATAGCGCGTTATTTTAAGAAACGCGGCTGCCTGGTTTGTGGCTATGATAAAACACATACACTGCTGACTACCGCTCTGGAAGAGGAAGGTATAGCTATTTCTTATGTTGATGATGTAGCAACGGTGCCTGCTGATTTTCTACGTCCTGATGAGGAAACTCTGGTGGTGTATACACCGGCGATTCCGAAAAATGCAGCACTGCTGAATTATTTTGGCAGCAATGGTTTTGACCTGAAGAAACGTTCAC
>JAATFQ010000128.1 GCA_015655115.1 Sphingobacteriales bacterium | reverse complement strand
TTATTCGTTTTATTACTTCATTTAGCCTATTGATGTCATCTTCTAAATGATCACCGTCCAGATAGGCCGCTGTGCTGAGAACGATAACATTCTTTACATAACTACTGCCAAAATCGGAGGTGTCCATCGTGTAGATATATTCTTTTTGCAGCATGCTAATGATGTCTGCCGGCAGGCAGCCAAGGCTTAGCTCCAGATAAAAAAACCAACCATTCTCACAGCTCAGCCCCTCACTCTTCCATAAACCGGAGTCTAGCAACAATCTCCTGGCCCTGACGATTGTAACCGCCATTGTAGAACGGATACGGGACTCATATTGAGGGAATATTTTATTGCGGAACAGCTCACCTAAGATATGGCTAAGCCGCGAATCCACAATTTTACCAACATTTTGAAATTTTTCAGTTAGCAGGCCAATCAGCTTTGCCCAGGCCACAACAATATGAACATCTGCAAAATGCTGATGCATTCTTGATACCGGACGAATGTAAATGACATTTGCTTTCTTATGATGTGCTTTATCCATCAGGATGTGCATGTGATTATCATAAAAGCCTGCATACTGGTCATATTCTATGATAGTGAACTTAAACTCGTTTTGCAGCGCTAACAACCTGTCAATGCGCTCTGGGGGTAAAACCTGTCTGCTGGGCATGGCCGAACGGCTGCACACACAAACGATGCCCACATTTCTCCACGATACTATTTCCTCCAGACTTTCCATCATGATGCCCGACGAATCAGTTTTTACAATCTTTACTCTATATCCTGCCCCCACCACTGCAGCTCTCACTAAAAGTGAGGCTGTATCTGCCATCACAAAAATTTTTCGTGATCGCATGGCTACAATACTGATATGATGTATCAGCTGCTTCAGGTCTTGGGCATAATATAGCTCGTCGTATTTATAGGTACTACATAAGGAGTTATTGACCACTTTCAACATTGCATTCACTAATTGCGGTGCAATTTTATTGCCTGTTTTATAGTCGTTCGACATTGAGTACTTCTTGTTTTCTCTCGACATTGCCATTTTCAGGCCTTTCACCGTCCTGTCTGTTGATAATATAAACTCACTATTAAAATGGGCAATACGCGGATGAGATGCCGGGCCTATCGGGCTTACAGGCTCTTTTTTTAGTTGTGGTAAAGTGGAGACAACATGTGTCCCATGTCCGGATTGAGTAACGATCAGCTTCAGGTCATTTTTAAGAATGCTCCAGGCCACGTCTACAGTGGATTTATTAACCAACGGCATTAAATGCGCGGCTATCTGCCTGGTTGTAGGCAAAGGCGACCCAGGCGGCAGTGAATTGTTCCTGATGGCCTGTGCAATTGCCTGTGCAATTGCCCGTGCAATGATCTTTTTACCAGAACCCTCATCAAATTGCAGGTTAAGTATCTTTCTCCATAATAATGACATCTTTTTCAATCGTTAGTGCTTAAATCCAAATTTATTCATCTATAACAATATTTTTATCTCTTATACATACAAAAAACTTGGCCGGATAAAAATTTATAAACTTGGCAGAATTTTTAGTAATTAATTTTAATAAAAAGGCAATAATTTGATAGAAATAACTGAATTAAAAGACTACTAACCAATAAATTAAATCGAAAAGCACATTTTAATAAAGCCCGGATTCCCATTTCCGGGCTTGAAAAAATTTACACAGGTTTCAGCCAGATTTAATCCTGAAAACTAAATACAAGAGCAGAAAAATGAAAGCCACAACTCCAATTATCAATTTATAGTCTGCAAAACTCTTAATTGTACTATCCTCCTGAACTGATTTCACCTTCACCTCCTGCTTTCCTTCTACCTCAGATTCCGTCTTTTGCTGATCGCCGGTGCTGAGTATCTCAGAATGATTTTCGAAAGCCCAGTTTTCGCCAGTAAGTAGTACGCTATCGGCTTCGCCCTCAAATCCATTTTCTGTAGAAAAAGTAAACTTGCCTTTTGGCCATAAAACCATACTGTATACTGCTCCTGCAGAATCTCTGTGAGTCGTTAAGCTTAGGGTTTGTTTTACCGCTTCTTGTGCATCTTTAGCCTTAAACTGGGTTTTGAGGATTGAATCCTGGCGGGATGATGCTGTAGTTTTTACTGTTTGCTTCAACAGACCGCAGCCACTCCAGCCTAAAAATAACCAGGAAAACATTAGAATATAATAGCCTCTTTTCATTCTGCCCCCTCCCGATCTGTTACCCAGTCTGCCATCCGGTATATGGTTTTAATATGCCTTTTTTTTCGGTAAACGCCATCGCCTTCGCGGCTGCCAGATATATTGGTATTGCCTTCGATGGAATTTATCCAGAACCCATCTACACTTGCGATCATCCCTACGTGTGCAATACGTTTATAAGTGGGAAAGTAAATGCCTATAATATTGCCCGGGAGCGCCGACCTGGCTATGCGCGATGCTGGCACCAGATCTGGCGACCAGCCAGAGCGGGGTTTTTCGAATCCAGCTTTTTCAAATACCCAGCTTTGGAATGCGGCACACCAGGGCTGCCCTTTCTTCAAATGTACACACGCCAGGTAGGCCTCAACTTTTTCGCCGTCATTGTGCCCCGATTTTTCTCTAACGCCCACCTCATTTTCGGCTATCCGTACCAGCTCTTTACGCCGCTCTGCGATAGGGTCTACAGGCCCGCGGCCCATTAACAAATGGCGATGAGGCATCCCATTGCCGCCAATAAAAGCAAGGCAAAAGATGCATAATAGAAACTTAACTGCTGCCATAACGGTAGGAATTTAAATTGTGAAACCATTTGATCAATTGAGGGTAGTTCAAGTATCATCCAGAAATACCGTAACATCCACCAGCACAAGCCACAGATCAGCAGGAAGCCGATCAGGCTAAGTACTACCAGCAGCCATATGCTCTGGTCTACATTACCTGCGGTTTCGTCAATCTGATGGAGCAGGGCAGGTAAGAAAAACCAGCAAAGTAACAGAAGGATAAATAAGAGAACTGGTTTGGGCCTGTGCATAGCAATAGCACCGCCGTTGTGCACCCGGATTCCGGGCATACTGATCATTTTTGTATTCATCATATTTGGTATTAATAAAATAAGTATTTAATAATAAGAGCCCTGGCCTGCCTCATAACCAGGCCAGGGACGCTTAGAGATTGCTCAATGGCCTAAGCAATCAATTTGAATTCACCCAGGTAAACACCCTGGAACACTGTTTTCTGGTCTTCAGATATAAAGTGCATCCATCCATGCACTGTGTCAGTGCCAAACAGTCTTGGAAAGCTCACAGTTTGCATTTCGGTTCCCCTTTGAACGCCACTTACGTCCATGTACCTGCCCGAATTTTCGCCATAAAATATAACTACGGCATTGTCTGTATCCCTTAATGCTTTAATGGCGGGGACATGCTCATCAGACGCAGGCCAGGTTAGCTCTAGTTTCCTTCCTGCACTGACAACTACTTCAGTATCGAAAGTCATGGCATTTTTTGCACTGGTAAGCTTGATTTTGCTATAATCCAGACTGAAATCAGGTGATGCTCCTGTTACTGCATTATCCAGAACATACCTTACAGCCCTGTTCATTGGCGTGGTGATCTTGTCTGATGACCTGAACCCTAAATCAATTACATCTGAGATCGGGGACAGGAATTCAGTTACCAATTTGAACCTGGACCGTTGATCGATCTGTGACTGCACTGCTGGCTTCGACGATTTTTTTGGTTTTGACTTTACCACTTCTTGTGTACGGTAAGTACATAACACTACTGGTCCTACAGACCCTGAAATACTTCCTAGTATTCCGTTTTTAATAATTCCCATTGTCTTAAATTTAAAAATTTGAATAAATCTGTTAATTGAACGTCTCTACTACCGGTAGGTTAAATTCGTTGGTCAAACGTACATCAAAAATTCATATTCACCTCATAGTCAACCGGTTTGTCCTAATTTGTCACGATTTGTCATCATTTGTCCGGTTTTGTCCAGTTTTATCCAGAACCGGTAATCAGAATTTGATAGGGTTTTATCTCCCAACAGCTTTAATTTGCTGTCAAATTCAGAAGTGAATACAAAAATTTTCTGTAGTGGTGTACAAAATCCTGAGGCCGGACAAACAAAAAAACAACCTCAATGAACAAAAAAACCGCATCAATTTGTGATGCGGTCCGATAGAGGTGTTAACAAAAAAACCGTTGTTTAGTCTCATAAGTATTACCTGAAATAAAGTCCGGTTTCTGCCCATAAGAATTTCCTTCCCTGGGTATACGCTCCATCAACTACCCGGGCATCGTATATGGCCGCGGTATTTAGCGCCACATCGGCAATAGGGAATTGCCCTTTGTAATATTCTATGTTCAGCGTTAGTAAGTAAAGGCAGTCATTGGGGATTTCAAATAAAAATGACATCCCCCTTAAATCAAATGTTTCTTTCTCTACCATCAGCGACCGCTGGTCTGCACTCCGCCCAACAAGCCCTTCCGCCAAACGGAACAGCGCCACGCTTACTGTCAGTTTGCAGGCATTGGAGCCCTTCACAAATTTCAGCTTAAGCGGCTTCTCGCCCGTGGGGAAAGCGACATAAAGCAAATTTGCCTCCAGCTGCAGCTCCAATCTCGCTGGTAGCTTATCAGCTAACCTCCTGGCAGCATTAAATTCAAATCCCGCTAGTCCGTGAAAGCTGTCGGCACTGAAGCTGTACTGCCCGGTAACCGGATCACGGGCCCGCATTAACAATTGATTCAGGGCAGAACTTAGCCGTGCGTGAACTGAACCATCGTCTGCAATGCCCCAATCTTCTTTCAATACCGTCTTGATCTGCCCGCTTAGCCCACTGGCCATCCCAAAAGTTCCGGATGCTTGCTTTGTGGCTGCTGATTGCTTAACTGTGCCGCGCCTGCCCCTGGGAATCACCTGCTGTTTGTTGCCCGATTTCTTTAAAATTACGGGACCAATTACTCCTCGAAGGAATTTTCCATCATATCTTGCCATAGTATTTATTTTTTAAATTCAAACAAATCTAATAGATCAAAAATGAATTTTATTACCCCAAAAATAGATTCTATGATTATGGCAACATTTGTCCTGCCTTGTCGTAATTTGTCCTGAAGTGTCCAGTGTCTTAGCACTGTTCGGCCATGGTCCGTCTTCGGTCCGTCTTAGGTCCGTCCTGAGTCCGTCTTTTCAGACTAGTTCAAAAAGACGGACTCAGGACGGACCTAAGACGCACCTAACACGGACCTTGCTAAACCAGGTTGCCCAAATGGTGAAAATTGTGTCTTGTCTATCGCCTAAAAAACTATTGAAAGTTCAAAAACGAAGTTATAATGCCCAGTTTAGACAGGACAAACATGGACAAATGAAGACAAACTATGACAAATTATGCCATATACTGAAACCATTTTTTATATATAGAAATTGAATATACTTTTGATCAACCCAACAATATAAAATATATTTTGGCATTTCAACAAAGAGCAGCCATTTAAAAAACCAAGTCACAGCTATGAAAAATTCAACAAAAGACCCCTTCGATTTAAATCTCTGCATGAGAGGATTTGGCAACCGGTTAACTACAGTCCACTCAGACGTTTATGAATATTGCTATTACCTTACTTTTAAGCGGTCGATGAAAATGTACGCCTCTGAGTTTAATGACCCTGACGATGCTCCTGTTCACGATCTTGGCTTTTTCGAAACTACAGGAGATGCTTACGTAACTAATTGTTTTCAAGCCCTGAAAAGTCTTATTAACTGCAAACTAGAATTAATTAATAGGTTCGGCATAATAGAGGAAGACGACCTGGATGATGAAAGACTTCGTTTGGAATCTGACAGGTATAAGCCATATTTCCTCCGTAGCAAACGCTCAAAAAGTTACAAAAGGTTAAAGCTGTATTATGAGCGCTTACTGGTGGAGACTATAAAATGTTTATCTACTTACGTATGTGTTTTAACGGCGAAAAGTTACAAAGTACCCAGGGTGCTGAAAAAGCAGATGCTACTACCCGAGCCGGAATGCTACAGATTGCTGAACCCTGATGATAACAATGTAATGTTGCTGCAGGAGATCATTGTTGTTTTAAAAAATATCCTGCTGGATTTTAGAAGGATATCCGCAGAGCATCTGTTAAAGACTATTGCGCACAGGCGCCCAAAGAAAACGGCTAACCCTTGTGATGACAATAGACCGGTCTGCTGAACCAGGCTTTTACCGATTCCATTTCAATTCTAAATCAACATTTACAGAAAAAACATGATATGTAAACTCACCAATCTGTAAACTATTTGTTTATTCAGTATATAGCTTTAGTTTCGGATCTTTAGC
>JAATFQ010000199.1 GCA_015655115.1 Sphingobacteriales bacterium | reverse complement strand
TTTCTGAAGGCCTTACCGATTTGTGCAATACCGAATGGGATTTTCATTCTTCCCGATTTCTGCACATTCAGGAAATTTACAAAAATGCCCTGTGCTGTTTCCGGGCGGAGGTATACTTCCTCGGCACCTTCGGCCATAGCACCAAACTGCGTGCTGAACATCAGGTTAAACTGGCGCACATCCGTCCAGTTTTTGGTGCCGCTGACAGGGCAGGCAATCTCATGCTCTTCAATTAAGACCTTCAGCTGAGGCAGGTTTTCTGCTTTAAGCGCATCATCCATATCAGCCTGCAGCTTTGCAGCTTTATCTGTTTTGCCGTCTTTCTCATAACGTGCAATCTTATCTTCTAATAGCTGGTCTGCGCGGTAACGTTTTTTAGAGTCTTTATTATCGATCATCGGATCGCTGAAGCCATCAACGTGGCCGCTTGCTTTCCACACCTTCGGGTGCATAAAAATCGCAGAATCTATGCCCACAATATTTTCATGCATTTGAACCATTGATTTCCACCAATAAGTTTTTATGTTGTTTTTTAACTCTGCACCTAACTGACCGTAATCATATACGGCACTTAATCCATCATAAATTTCGCTGCTTTGAAATACAAAACCGTATTCCTTGGCATGTGAGATCACATTTTTAAATTGTTCGTCGTTATTTGTTTTGGCCATAATAGTGCAAATATAGAATTTGAGGGTTAATATTAATCTATATTGAAGGCTAATTATTAATTTAGCCACCTTAGATTTCAGGATGAGTATACAAGTAGAAAGATTGTCTAAAACATATGGGCAGCAAAAGGCGGTAGATGCGATCAGTTTTACGGCTGAACCGGGAAAGATCCTCGGATTTTTAGGGCCTAACGGAGCGGGGAAATCTACTACCATGAAAATGCTGAGCGGCTATTTAAAGCCGACATCAGGAAAGGCCGTACTGAGTAATTTTGATACGCAGCTGCAAAGTTTGGAGATGAGGCGTATAATGGGTTACCTGCCAGAAAATACGCCGCTATATGCGGATATGTACGTTCGCGAATTCCTGAATTTCGTGGCTAATACCTATGAGCTGGCGCAGCCAGAAATGAAAACAAAGGATGTGATAGAAAGAGTAGGACTGGGGGAGGAGCAGCATAAGAAGATAAGCATGCTGAGTAAGGGCTACAAGCAGCGCGTCGGATTGGCCCAGGCCATAATTCACGATCCGGAGGTACTGATTTTAGATGAACCTACCTCGGGGCTGGACCCCAATCAGTTAACGGATATCCGGGAGCTCATCAGGCAGCTGGGCAATAACAAAACAGTAATCTTATCCACACATATTATGCAGGAGGTAGAAGCTCTTTGCGAACAGGTAATTATCATAAATAAAGGTGTAATAGTGGCTGATTCGACAATGATTGTGCTTAAAACTCAACATAAAACTGACTCTTTAGAAGATATATTCAGGATTTTAACTCGCTGATAGTTAGCTGTTTGTTTAATTTATTATGTTTTTGGCCAGCTTTTTGTTTAACAATGCTAAAGGTTGTTACCAAATTCAAACTTAAATTAAACAATTATGAAAAAGCTATTCTTACTTACGGCTATAGCCGGAATATTTGCCCTCTCAAATGTATCAGCACAAACTAAAGACCCTGCCATGGGCGGACAAAAATTGGGCATAGGTGCTGAGTTTGCCTTTCCTACAGGTGATTTCAGTGACGGTACTGATTTTGGTTATGGTGGATCCTTGCAATTTCAGACGCCTATCGTTGAAAAGTTGAACTTTACCGCGAGCGCAGGATACCTGAATTTTAAAACTAAAGAATACGATTTCGGTGGAGTGACTCTTGGAGGAGTTAATTATGGATTTATTCCTGTAAAAGCTGGTGTCAATTATTTTCTTGCCGAAAACTTCTATGTAGGAGGAGAACTGGGTGCTTCCTTTGGTACGAAGGACGATTCAGGAACCGCATTTGTATACAGTCCACGTATTGGTGTAGAGTTTCCAGTGTCTGATAATGGCGGGTCTATTGATCTGGGTGCAAGATATGAATCATGGTCACACGATGGTACTGCAAGATTTGTTGGTCTGAGATTAGCATATAACTTTGGTTTGTAATCAGAAAGCTTGCAAAAACAGAAATAAGAATCAGGTAAAGAGGTAACGTATTTAAATGCGTTACCTCTTTACCTGTTTATAAGCCTGTGATAAGGTCTTTATAGTCGTTGGTATGGCATTTATAATCTCTGGTATGGTTAATAAAGCTTGTACCATAATGGGATAATTGGCGGGTTATTAATAGAAACCATGCTTTGCGTTGTAAACGATTTAGCGATTAATTGGAAATATTGTGTTGCGCTAATGAAATAGCATATCTCTTCCTATTTTTAATGATATTTATATAACTTCGGCATCATTAAAATTTTTATGTACGCAGTATTCAAACGCGAATTATTCAGCCTGTTGAATTCATTGATGGCTTATATTACCATCGGGATATTTTTACTGGTTTCAGGTCTGCTTTTATGGTTTTTTCCTGATACCTCAATTCTGGAATACGGTTATGCAGAGCTTACCGGTTTCTTCAGTCTTGCTCCATTTTTATTTATGTTTTTAATTCCCGCTATCACCATGCGTTCATTTGCCGAAGAGCGCCGGGAAGGCACATATATCCTGCTGGCAAGCAGGCCGCTGTCTGACCTGCAGATTATAATGGCCAAATACCTCGCCTGTCTGGCGCTGGTATTTTTTTCGCTATTGCCGACACTGCTTTATTATTATTCTATCGTGCATCTTGGGCTGCCTGAAGGAAACATTGATGGCGGAGCGGTCACAGGATCCTATATTGGGCTGCTTCTTTTAGGCAGTGCTTTTGTCTCCATAGGTATATTTGCATCGTCTGTCACTAAAAACCAGGTAATCGCTTTTGCGGTAGCCGTATTCATTTCGTTTATTGTTTACAGCGGCTTCGATGCATTAAGTAAAATATTTACACTAAGCCTGTTTGAATCTGTATTTGCATGGCTCAGTGTAAATCAGCATTTTCAATCGATGAGCAGAGGGGTGCTTGATACACGGGACCTTGTTTATTTTGTGACGTTTGATTTATTATTTTTAGGGATGACCAGTTTGGTGGTAGGAGGCAGGAAATGGTAAAGCCGGCTACAAATAAATGGGTAAAGATCTTACTTTTTATAATCCTGTTAACAGTACTGAATGTTGTTGCCCGTTATGCTTACCACAGATTTGACTTTACAAAGGAAAAGCGGTATACGCTAAACCAAAAAACAAAAGATATACTCAGTAAAGGTACCGATAATATCAGGATCACCGTATTTTTAGATGGGACATTGCCCGCTGCATTTAAGCGTTTAAGAAATGCTACCGGTGACCTGCTCAATGATTACCAGGCAAATTCGGGGCGGCGCATAAAAGTAGTGTTTACCGATCCTATTGCCGGCTTGCCGCAAAATGAACAGGATACTGTATTGAAGAACCTGTATAGTATCGGTATTGAGCCTACCAACCTCAATATTAAAAATGATGCGGGCTTTGCGGAGAAAATGATCTTCCCCATGGCTATTGTACAATCTTCGGGAAGGCAGATTGCCGTAAAACTATTGCAGAACCTGGATGTGGCAGGTAATTACGAGGACAACATCAACAACTCTATACAAAACCTGGAATATGTATTTACTTCTGCCATAAAAAAGGTCAGTACAGGAGAGAATCCAAGAATCGGATTTACAGAAGGTAACGGGGAGCCATCAGATCTGTATATCGGAGACGCCATGCGTTCCCTGTCTGACAGTTATGAGGTAGGTCGCGTTAACCTGAATATCATCGATAAGAAAGGACTGGATAAGCTTAAAATACTTTTTATCATTAAGCCGCAGCAGGAGTTTACAGAAGCAGTAAAGTATAAGATCAACTATTTTGTAATGAATGGCGGCAGGGTAGTATGGAGCCTGGATCAGGTGAGTGCCAATCTGGATAGCTTACAGGGATCGGGTGAACAGCTGGCGTTTAATAACAAGCTTAACCTGGATGACATGCTGTTCGTTTATGGAGCACGTGTCAATTACAATTTGATTGCCGACCTGAACTGTGCCGAGATCCCTATCGCTATGGGTACAGCGCAGCGAGATATACAAATGGCTCCATGGGTGTATTATCCGGTTTTAATCCCTGATAGCTCAAGCAGCCTGGTGAAAAACATAGATGGTATCCGCTCGTCATTTGTGAGTACCGTAGATACCATCGGCGTGAGAGGTGTTAAAAAGATCTATATCTTAAACAGCTCTGGTTACAACCAGGTATTTAGTGCGCCAAAGGTTTTATCCTTACAGACCATTGCCGAAACCCCCGATCAGCGTGCATATATACACCCGCCACAGCATGCAGGAATTTTGCTTGAAGGAACTTTCAGCTCGGTTTTTCTGAACAGGCAGGTGCCGGAAGGGATTATAGAAAATTATGGCACTGCTGCGAGCAGTAAAAAGACCAGAATGGTAGTGCTGGGAGATGGGGATATCTTCATCAACCAGGTAAGCAGCCGTGATAATTCTGGTTTTCCCCTCGGTTTTGACCGCTATACTCAAAGAAATTTTGGTAACAAAGCTTTATTGTTAAATATCGCAGATTACCTGTCATCGGACGATAATCTGATAGATTTAAGAAATAAAGAGGTAAAGATCAGGTTGTTGGATAAACAACTGATCAGAGCGAAAAAAACAAAATGGCAGGTGATCAATCTTCTCCTTCCATTATTAGTGTTAATATCATTCGCAATTTTTCAACATTATTACCGCAAACATAAGTATACAAGGTAATTTTTATATTTTTGAGAACTGACAAGATCATACTATGAGATTTATTGTATCCACATCAACACTTTTAAAACATTTACAAACGGTTAATGGTGCCTCAAGCAGCAGTACTGTTTTGCCGATACTGGAAAATTTCCTTTTTGAAATTAAAGAAGGAAACTTAACTATTTCTGCCACAGACCTACAGACAAGCATGACCACCTCGCTGCCTGTAGAATCTAAAGAGGGCGGTAAAGTTGCAGTGCCGGCGAGAATCTTATTAGACACGTTGAAAACCCTTCCCGATCAGCCAATTTCTTTCAATATAGATGATAGTACCTTCTCTATTGAAATTAGTGCCGGAGATGGAAAGTATAAGCTTAGCGGCGAAAATGGGGATGATTTCCCGAAGATTCCTGTAGTAGAAAATGCTTCATCGGTGAACTTGCCCGCTTCAGTATTAACAGAAGCGATTACCAAGACTATTTTTGCAGTAAGCAATGATGAGCTTCGCCCGGCAATGACAGGCGTATATTGCCAGTTATCTGATCAGCATATTACTTTTGTAGCTACTGATGCACATAAACTGGTAAGGTACAGAAGAATGGATAGCAAGGCTGATAAAACAGCTTCGTTTATCCTGCCTAAGAAAGCGCTTACTCTGCTGAAAAATGCATTGCCTTCTACAGATATCAGCGTATCGGTAGATTATAACGCGACAAGTGCTTTCTTCAAGTTTGAGAATATCAACCTGGTATGCCGTTTAATTGATGAGCGCTACCCGGATTATGAGGCTGTTATTCCTGCTAATAACCCAAATAAACTGATCATCGACAGAGCCTTGTTCCTGAATACTTTACGCAGGGTAGTAATTTTTGCGAATAAAACTACGCACCAGGTAAGGCTGAAGATCAATGGCTCGGAGCTTAATATCTCTTCAGAAGACCTGGACTTCGCCAATGAAGCACATGAACGCCTGAGCTGCCAGTATGAAGGTGAAGACCTGGAAATAGGTTTCAATGCACGTTTCCTGATTGAAATGCTGAGCAACCTTACAGGTGAGGAAGTGACTTTAGAGCTTTCTACACCTAATCGTGCAGGTTTGCTGATCCCTCAGACCAACGATGAGAATGAAGATGTGCTGATGCTGGTGATGCCGGTAATGCTAAACAATTATAACTAAGTAAAAATACATATCTTTGAACGTCATTATGTACGGCTGGAATTAGTCTCACGTAATGACGTTTTTTTATACAGATGCTTATGGAGATTATCAATCAGCTAATACAATTTATTCTGCATACGGATGTAGAACTGGTAAAACTGGTAAACAGTTACCAAACGTGGACCTACCTTATTTTATTCCTTATCATCTTTGCAGAAACCGGCTTTGTGGTTACTCCCTTTTTACCGGGCGACTCTATGTTATTTGCTGTGGGCGCACTGATTGCAAAGGGAAATACAGGGTTAGAAATCTGGTTTATGTTCTTCATCCTCACTGCTGCGGCTATTTTAGGTAACAGCCTGAACTACCGCCTGGGAAGATCATTAGGTGTAGCTGTGTTTAAAGAAGGGAACAAGATTTTAAAGCTGGAATACTATACCAGCTCTCACCAGTTTTTCGAAAAGCATGGCGGTAAAGCTATCATCTTCAGTCGTTTCCTGCCAATCTTCAGGACTATCGCTCCTTTTGTTGCCGGAGTGGCAAAGATGCCTTTTGGCAAGTTCACCAGCTTTAATATTATCGGTGGTGTGGCATGGATTGCCAGTTTATTGTTTGCCGGTTTCCTGCTGGGGCAGATAGAAGTGGTCAAGAATAACTTTTCACTGGTGATTATCTTTATTGCTGTGGTAACTTTTGCCCCGGTTATTTATGCCGCTATCAAGTCGATGTTTAAACCTAAAGATATCGTCGAAAGCTAGAGATTAGATCATTAATTTTCTCTTCCTGTCATCTCTCCCTCATTGAACTTTCGGGTCAACTTTTTATACTCCTCCGCTGCTGCTCTTTGTGCCGCTGCGGAGGATTTTTTTTGAGGCATATCTTCCAGGCAGGGCTGTCCGGCGTCTACCCATGCCGTATACCAGTAGGAGCTTACCGACAAAATGGCCTGCTGCATCTGCAGCTCTACCATGTGATGCATACGATCATGCCACGCCTTTGCGTATTCCACTGAATATTGCTTCATCACTACGTTGTTGCGCCTGGAATAACTGTATTTCCTGTCCTGCGGAAAAGATAGGTTTAAAGCCGCCTCTGTGCTGAGTACAGTATCAGCAAGATGGTGGGTATGGGTAACAATCCGCCAGGCTTCTTTAAGCGGGTCACTGATATAAACTCCATGGCCAACAAAGAAGTTGTATTTTCCGGCAAAAAGTTCGGGTATACGGCTCTCCCAGAAAGCATGGATACCGACCTGATTAGTAAGTTGTCCGTTATGGTTCTGCGAAGTATGGAGGGGCACATGTGCATCGGCTATATAATGTCCTAAAAAAGCAGAGCTCACTAATATCCCGGCCGAATCACGTGCTTTAAATGCATTGACCAACCGGTAATAGCTCCGCGGGATCTGCCAGGGCAGAATGCCATTAGCGGTTAAGCGCGGCAGACCATAGCGCCGTACAGCATCAGCCCATTTATGCGGAATGCTGTCTATGTTCTTTTCATAGGCTTCCGCATCAAGATAATGTCTTGGTGCTTCTGCTGTGTCCATGTAACGTCTTTTATCGGGGTCTACAGCATGTTCTGTCAGGTAGCGGATATTGCGCTTGTAAAAGCCTTTCATGCCTTCAGGGAGCGTAAAAACCGCGTTGCGGTTAATACACTGATGGGCATAGAATCCCCATGAAGAGCTGAGCAGTACAATACAGCAAAGTGTAACTAAAATTAGGATGTATTTCATCTTTTGTAAAGCTATATACAATACAGCGGAAGATGGTTACCTAATTTTATTTGAAAATGTTTATCTATTTTATTTTTTTCTGTTCTGCAGGACCAGCTTTCTGCCCCGCAGGATCAACTGCCGGGCTGAGTTCTTTGCGGTGCAGGTTGTACACCCATAAAACGATATCCTGATAACTGTCGACCCCTTTGCGCTGGTTATTGATTTTCAGGAAACTGTCCAGGGCTACATTCATATACCCATACATATCGCTGTTATATCCCATCCAGAAGTCGCGCTCTGCATCAAAATCAGCCAGCGTAGCTTTATTGATTTTTTGATATAACAATTGATAATCATCAGGCGATTTCACCCGGATTTCAAACAATACATTTCTTAAAATATTGTAATATCCCGAATACTGGAAGTTCAGATCCGGGCTGTTGATACTGGTCATATAGCCGATCAGGTTAGCTTCATCTTCCCTGGCGATACTCATTTCGTGAGATATTTCGTGGCAGGTGACAAAAGGGAGGAGGATGGCTGGCAGGCGCATGTTTACATTAGCCTCTCCCGAAAGAGGATTGTAATAGCCTTCAAGCCCCATTTTTGTAACACCCCAGTCAAATATAACAGGTTTTACTGCCGGGATGCTATAGTTGAAAAAGCTGTTTTGCTGTGCCATCAGGTCGTATGCCTGCTTGGCTTTTGCTTCCAGTTCCTGTATGGTAAAGCTTTTCCTGGCTTTCTGCGTATCCAGTTTCGCCGAAACAATATTCAGCCGTCTGATTAAAAAATCACCGAGTGAAACCAGTTGTGCATTCGTATACTTAGTATCACTGATACCCAGCTGAGTGGATACCGAAGGGCGCGAGTAATTCAGTCCCCATAGCAGTTTAAAAGCGATATATAAGATAAGGATAACATTCAGCAGCTGTAAAGGCAGAGCAGAAAATGCAGCTTTTCTGCTCTGCCTGTCCGCCATTTTCCGAATCCCTTTAAAGGCCAGCCACAGGCCGTAAATGATGAGCACCGCATACAGGACATCGCCAATGGCGAACGGGAACAGGGCACTGACAAAGCGTTGTGCAACCGAAGTATACGGATAAATGCCGTTAGTATAAACAGTCAGTACCAGCTCAGCGTTCAGTCCGGACAGAAAAATCAGCAGAGCCAGGCAGAGCAGGATCAGCGTATAGCGGCGTATACTTCGGTTTGCGGTTCTCATCACCTGTTAAAGGCTAATCTTTTGCCCGTTTCATTGGTCATGAATTTGCCTTTATAGTAGGCCAGGTTCCCAGAGATAAAAGTATGGGTAATATCAGCCTTGAAGGTCTGCCCTTCAAAAGGCGACCAGCCACATTTATATAATATGTTTGCTTTCGTTACTTTAACAGGATCATTCAGTGCTACCAGCACCAGGTCTGCCCAGTATCCTTCCCTGATAAATCCTCTTCTGTCGATCTGGAAGCAGGTAGCCAGGTTATGCGAAGTCTTTTCCACTATTTTTTCGAGCGATATTTTGCCGTCATGGTACATCTCCAGCAACGCAGACAATGCGTGTTGTACCAATGGGCCACCGGAAGGAGCCTGTAAGTAAGGCTGTGCTTTTTCCTGGATCGTATGCGGTGCATGGTCGGTCGCGATTACGTCGATATGATTGTCAAGCACCCCTTTCAGGATAGCTATTTTATCCGCCTCAGTTTTCACCGCGGGGTTCCATTTGATCAGATTTCCTTTTTCAGCGTAATCACGGTCGTCGAACCACAAGTGATGTACGCAGGCCTCAGCAGTAATGCGCTTATCGGTTAAAGGTGTTACCGCGTCAAACAAGGCAATCTCTTTAGCTGTAGAAATATGAAGGATATGCAGCCTGGTATTGTGTTTCTTTGCCAAGCCCACCGCCATAGAAGAAGAGAGATAGCATGCTTCCGCAGAGCGGATCAGCGGGTGCATGTCAATGGTAATATTTTCACCGTATTTCTCCTTAAATGCCGCCATATTGCGCTGGATAGTCAGCTCATCTTCACAATGTGTGGCCACCAGCATCGGTGCTTCCTTAAAAATATTCTCCAGTACCTGCTCATTATCCACCAGCATATTGCCAGTAGAGGAGCCCATAAAAACCTTGATGCCGCATACATTTGCAGGGTCAGTTTTCAGTACTTCGTTAAGGTTGTTATTCGATACACCCATAAAAAAGGAGTAATTGGCGAGTGACATTTCTGAGGCAATAGCATATTTATCCGCCAGCAGTTCCTGCGTCAATGTATTGGGTACGGTATTGGGCATTTCCATGAAAGAGGTGATTCCGCCCGCCACAGCGGCCATACTTTCAGAAAATATATCCGCCTTATGCGTCAATCCCGGCTCGCGGAAGTGTACCTGGTCGTCGATCATACCCGGCAGCAGGTGCAGCCCTTCGGCATTGATCACCTGGCTGGCTGTTCTGTTAATGGAGGGACTGATTTCATCAATAAATCCGTCTTTGATGAAGACATCAGCAACATATATTTTGCCTTCATTGACAAGAGTTGCAGCTTTAATAAGGATGGTGTTCATGGAGTCAAATCTATAAAAATGTAATTATTGATCCTATAAATTATAGTATATTTGCCAAATGCCCAAAACATTCGAAGAGTTTAACCTAAACCGACAGATACTTAACGCTGTAGCTGATGCAGGATTTACGGTTGCTACTCCCATACAAGAAAAAGCAATTGCCCCGGTATTATCCGGTCAGGATATTTTTGGTATCGCTGAAACAGGGACCGGTAAAACTGCCGCTTATGTTTTGCCGATACTGATGCAGTTAAAATATGCGCAGGGCGATGCTGCACGTGCTTTGATCCTTGCACCAACACGTGAGCTGGCGATGCAGATTGCCGAGCATGTGAAGATGTTTTCCAAATATACAGACCTCCGTTCTGTAGTTGTATTTGGAGGGATAGGCCCTAAAACACAGATAGAACAGATTAAAGCTGGTGTAGATATCATTATCGCTACACCGGGACGTTTCCTGGATATTTATTTAGCAGGGCATATCAATACACAATACCTGAAGTTCCTGGTGCTCGATGAAGCCGATAAAATGATGGACATGGGTTTCATCGGCTCTATCCACAGGATATTGGAGATTGTACCGCGACGCAGACAAAACCTGCTCTTCTCAGCCACCATGAGCGATCTGGTGCAGAAAATTGCGGGCGATTTCCTGAAGAACCCGACAATCCTGGAGGTTGCCGAGCAGGCTACACCGGCGGCGACAGTAACCCAGGTGCTGTATGAGGTACCCAACTTTAAAACTAAGATCAACCTGCTGCAGCATTTGCTGAAAGATGAAGAAGCCTTTAAAAGACTGATCATCTTCTGTAAGACGAAAACCGTTGCCGA
>JAATFQ010000060.1 GCA_015655115.1 Sphingobacteriales bacterium | reverse complement strand
TTACAGGGATCAGCAGAATTACAATTCTGGCAGGTGTATCAAAATGAAGAGGTTTACTCTATCATGGAGAACATCAACAAAACCCTGGCTTCTGTATTGAAAGATACAACCGCAACCACCACTGCTGTTAAAGATACTGCTTCAAAAGGAAAAAGTGTCTTAGCTAACCTTGCTAAGAAAACTGATGGCAAAGATTCTGCTGATGTAAAAACAAAAGAACTTTCAAAAACCAATCCTTTATTTGCTGTTTTAAATATTCCTACTTACCAGGGTCAGAACGGACAGCCTGCTTTACGTCCGGGTCCGACAGTTGGATGGGTAGCTCAAAAAGATACTGCTAAAGTAAATGCTTACTTCAAATTACCTGAAGTTGCAGCGATCATTCCTCAGAGCTTCAAATTCATGTGGAGCGTGAGACCAATGGATGGCACTAAAGTTTTCGAACTGTATGCGATCAAATCTGTAAACCCTGATGGAAAACCTGACCTGGGTGGTGAAGCGATCAGCGACGCCCGTCATGACTATGACCAGAAAGGTAAACCGGAAGTAACCATGTACATGACTGGTGAAGGTGCACAGAAATGGAAAAAAATTACAGCTGACGCTTCTGCTGATGCAAACAATAAAAAATCAATTGCTATTGTTCTTGATAACGCAGTTTACTCTGCTCCTACTGTTCAGAATGAAATCCCTAACGGTATCTCTTCTATCACCGGTAACTTCACGGTAACAGAAACACAGGATTTAGCGAATATCTTAAAAGCTGGTAAATTGCCTGCTCCGGCACGTATTGTCGGAGAGTTTGTTGTCGGTCCTTCTTTAGGTCAGGCTGCAATTGACAATGGTCTGCTTTCTTTTGTACTTGCCTTTGTGGTGATACTGGTGTTTATGGCATTGTATTATAACAAAGCAGGATGGGTAGCAAACCTTGCTTTGGTGATCAACCTGTTCTTCATCGTCGGTATCCTGGTATCACTGGGTGCGGTGCTTACCTTGCCCGGTATCGCCGGTATTATCCTTGTAATCGGTCTATCGGTGGATGCGAACATCCTGATCTTTGAACGTGTAAGGGAAGAGCTGAACCATGGTAAGAATACTGCTATTTCAATCAAGGAAGGTTTCAAACATGCAATGCCTTCTATCATTGACTCAAACGTTACGATCTTAATCTTAGGGGTGATCTTGTATGTATTCGGTAGCGGACCTGTTCAGGGTTTTGCAACTACCTTGTGTATCGGTATCCTTTCCTCATTATTCTGTGCCGTACTGATCTCACGTATCGTATTTGAAAGTCTGCTGGAGAAAAATGCAAATATTACTTTCGGTAACAAAGCAACCATCCACGCTTTTAAGAATATTGCATTCGACTTTGTTGGACGCAGGAAAATCTACTACACTATTTCTACAATCATCATCTTACTGGGTATCGTATTCTACTTCAAAAATGGTGGTTTAAGACTGGGTATCGACTTTAAAGGCGGAAGAACGTATATCGTTCACTTCGATAAAGGAATGGATACTGAAGATGTTAAAGCTAAACTGGCCCCAAGCTTCGAGAATGAAGAAATTCAGGTTAAAACTGCTGGTACTAACAGTGAATTAAAAATTACTACTACTTACCATATTACTGATCAGGATGCTGGTGCTGATAAATTGGTCGAAGATGCCCTTAGAGGTGGCTTAGCCAAAACCGGTGTTAAATATACGATTGAGAGTAACCAGAAGGTAGGCCCGATTATCGCGAGTGACCTGGTATACAGTGCTTACGGTGCTATCCTGTTCTCTTGTTTAGTTATGTTTATCTACATCATTGTAAGGTTTAAAAAACTAAACTATGGTTTGGGTGCGGTTATCGCCCTTTTCCATGATGTGCTGCTGGTATTATCATTCTATACGATCCTTGATGGTGTATTACCTTTCTCACTGGAAATTGGTCAGGACTTTATTGCGGCAATCTTAACGGTTATGTCGTACACAATGACTGAAACAGTGGTTGTATTTGACCGTATCCGTGAAAAACTTGCTGAAGCTGGTAAGGAAGACCTACATGGTGAAGAACGTAACAAACTGATCAACTTTGCGCTGAACAGTACCTTAAGCCGTACTATTCTGACTTCGTTAACAGTGTTCTTCGTATTGTTAGTAATCTTCATCTTCGGTGGAGAAAGTATCCGCGGATTTATCTTCGCGCTATTAATTGGACGTATTATCGGTACATACTCATCGTTGTGTATCTCTACACCAATTGTAATTGACTTAGGTTCTAAACAAACAAAATAATTTGGTCCATTGGCATAGAGCCGTATCATACCTTGTGTATGATGCGGCTTTTTTTGTTTATGCCTTTTTTTTCTTATTTTGAATTCCTCATGAAAGTAGAATCTGTTAAACTGATAGAATGCCCAAGGGATGCCATGCAGGGCCTGCATGATTTTATTCCGACGGACTTAAAAGCAAAATACCTAAACCTGCTGCTGCAGGTGGGGTTTGACACTATCGATTTCGGCAGCTTTGTTTCGCCCAGGGCTATTCCCCAGCTGAGAGATACCAAAGAAGTAATGGCACAACTAGACTTGAGCAATACAAGGAGTAAGCTGCTTGCCATTGTGGCCAATTTGCGTGGTGTAGAAGAAGCTATAGCTTTTCCGGAGATAGATTATATAGGCTTTCCATTTTCGATCTCTGAGACCTTCCAGCAGAGAAATACCAACTCGGGTATTGCAGAATCGTTAAATACAGTTACACAATTGTTGGAACGTTGTGATAAACATGATAAAACAGCAGTGATTTACTTGTCTATGGGATTTGGCAATCCTTATGGTGATGTGTATAACAATGAGATTGTGGAGCAATGGGCAACGGAGCTGGTAGAAAGGGGAACTACAATTATATCTTTATCTGATACCACGGGGGTCTCTACTCCGGATAAAATAAGGGAGCTGCTACCAATGTTGACCACTAAATTTAAGGATGTAGAAATTGGCCTCCATCTCCACAGTACGCCGGAAACCAGGCCGGAGAAAATTGAAGCAGCTTATTTAAGCGGCTGTAAACGTTTTGATAGTGCGCTTAAAGGATATGGCGGCTGCCCAATGGCAAAGGATGACCTGACAGGTAACCTGGCTACTGAAACGCTGATTGAATATCTTGAACTTCAGGGAGTGCCCTTACAGCTCAACAAGGCAATGTGGCAGGAAGCTCTGGCTTTATCGCTACAGGTGTTTAAAGATTAATGTTAATTCTTATTTGATTAACCTTATTTTCTTTGCATAACGTAATGTCTGCGCCAAGAAAATAAGGTTTTATAGACTTTGATTTAAGAGCCTAAAGCTCTTTATGAGCTCATCAGCGCTTTACCATTTTAAAATGCTGTATACCTGCTTCCTCAAACTGCTCGCCTTCTACGGCGAAGCCGAATTTAGCATATAAGCTTACGGCATCTACCTGGGCATGCAGATAGATGTAATCAGCGTCATCAGGAAGGTCGTCGAGCACAGCAGCAAGCATCGCCTGCCCTACTCTCTTATTACGGAATTCTTTAAGCACAGCAAACCGCTCCAACTTATACCCTTTATCGGTTTTCCGCCAGCGGCAGGCTCCGCAGGGCTGATTGTCCAGCAATGCCAGGAAATGGGTGGAAACGTCTTCATTCTCATATTCAAGCTCTGGCGGACAGCCCTGCTCTTCTACAAAAACTTTTCTGCGTACAGCAAAAGCGCGTTCCAGCTCTTCCTGGGTTCTGATCTTACTTACCTGAAGTACTTCCATTATGTGGTTTATCTTTATTATGACGTGTATGCTTTGCTTTGAGCAGACTGATCTCCTCGGCAGCATCTATGGAATGAGAACAATGAATGTCGGTTTCTTGTTTGGCTAATGACGATAATGTGACGTAGAATTTATGTAATTGGTCGAGCTCTGTTTCTGTCAGATCTTCAATATCAACCATCCTGTTACTGGCACGCTCATTTGCGGCAAGCAACTCATTCAATTTTAACTGAATAGCTTTACCGTCTTTATTCTGCGCCTTCTGAATAAGGAAGACCATCAAAAAAGTAATAATTGTAGTACCTGTATTAATGACCAGCTGCCAGGTCTCTGAATAGTTGAAAAGCGGCCCGGTAACAGCCCAGACAATTACAACTGACATGGCGATGAGAAAAGCCGCGGAGCTGCCGGTAAAGCTTGTGGCTGCATTGGAGAATTTCTCGAATAGATTTTTCTTGTTGATTTCCTTTTCCATGATATAGATTTTTATGCTAATATAGAGGAATGGAGGTATTGGTAGATTATATAGCCAATTTATATAGCAAAAAAAACCGCCGTCTGAAAATCAGATGGCGGTTGCTCGTATACTTGGTTAGCCTACAATTTGTCGCTTGCATCTCTGCAATTCAGATCTTCGAAAGCTTGAGTTAAACGTTTAACGAAAGTCTCTTCGCCTTTACGCAACCAAACACGTGGATCATAATGTTTTTTATTTGGCTTATCTGCTCCTTCAGGATTACCAATCTGGCCCTGTAAGTAAGCTTCATTAGCTTTATAGTATCCTAAAATACCTTCCCAGAATGCCCATTGCATATCTGTATCGATATTCATTTTAATTGCACCATATGAAATAGCTTCTCTGATTTCTTCTGTTGAAGAACCTGATCCGCCATGGAAAACAAAGTTAACTGGTTTTTCTGCAGTAAGATTGAATTTCTCTTTCACATAGTCTTGTGAATGCTTCAAAATAACTGGTTGTAACTTCACATTACCTGGTTTGTACACACCGTGAACATTACCAAATGCTGCAGCAATAGTGAATTTATCACTTACTTTGCTCAATTCTTCATATGCATAAGCAACTTCTGAAGGCTGAGTGTATAGTTTAGAGCTGTCAACATCACTGTTGTCAACGCCATCTTCTTCACCACCTGTAACACCTAATTCAATCTCCAGTGTCATTCCCATTTTAGCCATACGGGCTAAATATTTAACAGAGATTTCCATGTTTTCTTCAATTGGCTCTTCTGAAAGGTCAATCATGTGTGAAGAAAATAATGGTCTGCCAGTTTCAGCAAAATATTTTTCACCGTGGTCCAACATTCCGTCGATCCATGGTAATAATTTTTTAGCACAGTGGTCAGTATGTAAAACAACAGCAACACCGTAGTGTTCCGCTAATAAATGAACATGTTTAGCTGCAGATACTGCACCTAATACACAAGCATTTAGATTGTCGTTATTTAATGTTTTCCCTGCATAAAACTGTGCTCCACCGTTTGATAACTGGATCATAACTGGTGAATTTACTGCTTTAGCAGTTTCCATAACAGCATTGATCGTATTTGTACCGGTAATGTTTACCGCTGGTAATGCAAACTGATGTTTCTTAGCCTGTTCAAACAATTCTTGAAGGGCATCTCCGTAAATTACGCCTTTATAGCCTTTTAAACTCATTGTAATAAGATTTAATATATGCCGAAGTTAGGAAAAATATCAAGTGGAGCAAATGTCCAAGATCATTATTTCGTTAAACAGCGGTCATTATTTGGTTAATTTATCCTAAAACTAGGTTAAACTGTTCTAATTATTTTTTGTTTCTTTGTAATCGCATTTTTCAACGAATAACATGGCTTGGTTTAAGAGAGAAAAAAAAGGTATCAGTACGCTGACTGAAGAAAAAAAAGAAGCGCCGGATGGCTTATGGAACAAATGTCCAAATTGTAAAAAAGTGCTGCACAGTGCAGACCTGATTGAAAATAAATATGTTTGTCACTATTGCAACTATCATTTAAGAGTGGGCTCTGAGGAGTATTTCCAGGTATTATTTGATAATAATGAATATACAGAACTTTTTGCAAATATGACTTCGGGCGACCCCCTGAGTTTTAATGATAATAAACCTTACAGTGAACGCCTTACAGATTCAATGGCTAAAACGGGGCTGAAAGATGCTATCCGATCGGCCGTAGGTAAGCTGGGCGGGGAAGAACTGGTGATCGCCTGTATGGATTTTACGTTTATCGGCGGCTCTATGGGTTCGGTAGTGGGAGAAAAAATTGCACGCTCTATAGATTATAGTATTAAACATAAAGTACCTTTCCTGATGATTTCCAAATCTGGCGGAGCAAGGATGATGGAGGCTGCGTTCTCTTTAATGCAAATGGCTAAGACTTCGGCTAAATTAGCGCTGCTAAGCCAGGCTAAAGTTCCTTATATATCACTGCTTACTGATCCGACTACGGGTGGCGTCACGGCTTCATATGCGATGCTTGGCGATATTAACATAGCGGAGCCTGGTGCATTAATTGGTTTCGCTGGCCCGAGGGTGATTAAGGAGACTATTAAAAAGGATTTACCTAAGGGTTTCCAGACTTCTGAATTTGTACTGGAACATGGTTTCCTGGACTTTATTGTGGACCGTAGGGAGATGAAGGCTAAATTGGCGACTTTTCTGAAGATGATTAAAAAGTAAGGTTTCCTTGCTTTACCTATAAAAAAAAGAGTAGCTGTTTCAAGGCTGCCCATTGCTGAAATACAATGGAAGGCCTTGAAACAGCTACTCCTTTTTTTTAAGATGATCTATAGCAGGGTGGCTTATTTCAATGCTTTTCGGATTATCCCTTACAAAACCCGTTACATATTCTGGGATTATCCATGCTTCGCATAAAAAAAGGAGTGGCTGTTTCCAGGCTGCCCATTGCTGAAATACAATGGAAGGCCTTGAAACAGCTACTCCTTTTTTTTAAGATGATCTGTAACAGAGTGGCTTATTTCAATGCTTTTCGGATTATCCCTTACAAAACCCGTTACATATTCTGGGATTATCCATGCTTCGCATAAAAAAATGAATAGTTGTTTCAAGGCTGCCCATTGCTAAAATACAATGGAAGGCCTGGAAACAACTATTCATTTTTTTAAAGATTATCTGAGCAGGATGGCTATTAGGTGCCAGCTGATTACAAATCTTTATCTGTTGACATAGAGTAAGGGAAATCAGCGGCATTGACACCTCGTTTTTTATTCGGTACCGCAGACATGTTGAAATCAAGTACTGCACCCTTTTGCAATTCAGAGTGGCTCAGCCAGTTTTTAGTGTAATCCCTGGTATTCACCTTTAGGGTTTGGATATATTTATTTTCAGCACTATTGTTAGCTGCATTAATGATTACCTGTTTACCATTTTCAAGACTCAGGGTTATCTTTTTAAACAGTGGTGCTCCCAGCACATACTGGTCCACCGCAGGGGTTACTGGATAAAATCCCAATGCCGAAAACACATACCATGCAGAAGTCTGCCCGTTATCTTCATCTCCGCAATAACCATCAGGCGTAGCCTTATACATCCTGTCCATCACCTCCCGTACCCAGTATTGAGTTTTCCAGGGTTGTCCGGCATAATTATAAAGGTAAGTCATGTGTTGAATAGGCTGGTTACCATGGGCATATTGTCCCATGTTAGCGATTTGCATTTCTCTGATCTCATGGATGACACCACCATAATAACTGTCATCAAATATTGGAGGAAGAGAAAATACAGAATCCAGCTTAATGGCAAATTGCTCCTTGCCACCCATCAGCTTAGACAGTCCGTCGATATCCTGAAAAACTGACCAGGTATAGTGCCAGCTGTTACCTTCAGTAAAGGCATCGCCCCATTTAAAACCATTAAAAGGTGACTGGAAAGATCCGTCTTTGTTCTTTCCGCGCATCAATCCAGTAGAAGGATCAAAAAGGTTTTTATAATTCATTGCTCTTTTGGCATAAACCGCAATTTCAGACTTAGGTTTCTTCAGTGCCTTTCCTAATTGGTAGATAGTAAAATCGTCATAAGCATACTCTAAAGTACGGGCGGCATTCTCATTGATTTTCACATCGTAAGGCACATAACCCAACTCATTATAATACTTTACCCCTGCCCTGCCTACTGCTTCTATAGGGCCTTCATTGTTAGCACCGTGAGTAAGTGCCTCGTACAATTTCTCAATGTCATATCCGCGGCCGCCCTTGATATAGGCATCTGAAACAACAGAGGCAGAATTGTTACCAACCATGATGTTGGCATAACCCGGACTTGACCATTCTGGTAACCAACCGCCTTCTTTATAGTCGTTGATTAATCCTTCTTGCATCTCTTTATTGATAGAGGGATAGACAAGGTTTAAGAATGGATAGAGTGCCCTGAAGGTATCCCAGAAGCCTGTCCCGGCAAACATATACCCTGGCATAGTTTTACCGTTGTAAGGGCTCCAGTGTACAATTTTATTAGCTGCATCCAGTTCGTAAAGCTTGTTCGGGAAAAATAAGGTACGGTATAAACTAGAGTAAAAGGTACGCGTCTGATCTACCGTTCCACCCTCAACAGCAATTCTGCCCAGAGTTTTATTCCATACAGCCTTAGCCTTCGCTTTGGTAACATCGAAACTGTCGTCAGCCAGCTCACGTTTTAAGCTAATGTCAGCCTGCTCAGCACTGATAAAGGAGGAAGCGACTTTCATACTTATCTGCTCTCCTTTTTTGGTTTTGAAACCTATGATAGCTCCTGAGTGATTGCTCAACAGTTCAAGGGTATCTTTGGCAAGCGTATTTCCATGCCAGGTTTCGGCAGAGACAAAAGGCTTATCAAAATAGATGACAAAATAGTTTTTGAAATTAGGCAACGGTCCGCGTGCATACTTGGTACTATAACCGATAATTTTCTGCTCTTTGGGGATTACTTTGATATACGAACCTTTATCAAAGGCATCTACTACTATGTATGAATTATCCGACTTAGGAAAAGTAAAGCGGAACTGTGCAGCTCTTTCTGTTGGGGCAATCTCAGTTGTCACATCTGCATCAGCAAGATATACACTATAATAATAGGGCTTTGCTGTTTCTGATTTATGAGAAAACCAACTTTCGCGGTCTTCCTGGGTAAATCTCTTTTTCCCGGTAACAGGCATCACAGAAAATTGTCCGTAGTCATTCATCCATGGGGATGGCTGATGGGTCTGTTTAAACCCCTTGATTTTATCAGCATCATAAGTATAAGCCCATCCATCGCCCATCTTACCGGTTTGAGGAGTCCAGAAGTTCATGCCCCATGGAACGGCAATAGCAGGATAGGTATTGCCATTGGACAGGTCTGGTTTACTCGCCGATCCCATTAATGGATTAATCCATTCTACAGGATCAGTGACTTTACCTGCATTTTGCGCCAGCGCAGGTATAGCAGCAGAAATCAGTAATAGTGATAAGAATTGCTTTATCATTTTATGTGGTTTTATATTTAGTTTTGTATTAATTGATCTTTATAGGATAACAATAAATCCTTTTTAGCCTTTTGGCTGAGCCGAATATTCAGCCCACAGTTCAGGAAGGCTCTTTCCGGTCTGAGCTTTCCAAAAATCGTCATTATATGCATGATTACGCATATCACGGTCTAACAGTTTAATAGTTCTTCCCTTGCCGCGTTTGTCAAGCCATACAAAAAAACTCGCCGTAACCCGGTATCCCTGATCATAAGCCTGCCCTGGTTTATATCCAGGCAATGCCCATTTAGCGCCAGCATTGTCAACTCCATATGTATAGCGTACAAAATCAGCAATCCCTTCGGTTATCCACCAAGGACCACTATTACCTCCATAAGCCTGCACAATGTGCATCACTTCGTGTGTAACAACATCAATATCTTCCGGATGTTGCTTAAACCAAACGGGACTATAGGATACCCTGCCGTTATCGGTAGCCGCAACTCCTTTATAAGCTGTATCAATCACAAAGGTCACCTCTTTGATTGCAGCTTTGTTATAGGTTTTACATAACAATGGATAAACCTTAAAAAAGGTTTCAACCATACGTTTTTTCAAGACCTGGTCAAATGACTGATCCTGATTGATGAAAGTCAGGGTATATCCCTTCTCCTTAATCACTTCCTTCTCCTGTGCAGAAACTGATGCTGAAAAGAGTAAAAAAAGGAGAACAGGGAATACTGATTTGTTTGAGATGTGGTTCATAATTATGTTAAAACGTTTTAGCAATACAATAGTATCAAATCACTTGATTAAAAAGAAATTATTTAATAGCACTAATGTAATAGACAAATTCAAAATAGACAAGTATTTGCATGTAATATTTACCTGACCATTCTGACAACATCATTTAAATGAATTAGAATACGGCTGAAAGAATTGTCCGGCAGAAAGAATAATATAACGGATCAAACTATAATACATCCGGCTATCCTGCGAACCTGTCTTTGCCAGAATACAAAAGCCCTGAAGCTTGCAGGCAACAGGGCTCATTATTTTATAGGCTCGTCTATTTAGAAATCTCTGCCTGGCGTAGTTCCAGGCTCATGACTCGAGCCAAGAGGCTTATTCTTACGATCCGGGCGATGAATAAATTCAGACCTTCCTGAATCTGTCGGAGAGGAAGTCTCACCACTGTCCAGCCCTTCATCACTAGTAGTTTCTTTATATACTATTTTCTTGTCTTCCTCTTCCTGGTTTTGTTCTTCGGGAGTAATCATAATAAATGTATTTTAATGAATAAATGATATGAACTATCTAATAAACAGGAAAGAACAGGCATTGTTTAACAAAAATTAAACAGGGCATAAAAAAGGCTTCAATCCCATTAAGGAATTAAAGCCTGTATCATGAAGCTTACCAGCTTAAATAATTATCAGCTGATGCAGCAAAAAAAGGATAAACAACTTATATAAAAAATAGCAATCTTCTTATAAAACAGCTTAAAAAAAGAAAAGTACGATCATTTTAAAGCGGCTATACAGCGAATTCATAACGGTTACACAGCGATGTTCTGTTCAACAATATGCTTCACCTTTTCCACCACATAATCCAGCTCAGCTTTAGTATTGTACTTACTGAAAGAAAAACGTACCGAAGGCCGGTTAGGGTCTACCCCTATCCCGGTAAGGACATGAGAGCCAATATTAGAACCCGATGAACACGCACTGCCACCAGAAGCGGAAATACCTTGAATATCAAGATTAAACAGTAACATATCAGCCATATCCATTTCAGGAAACGACACATTCAGCACTGTATACAGGCTTTTTTCAGGGTCAGTCTCTCCATTAAAAGTAATGCCAGGAACCTCTGCAGCCAGCTTTTCTTTCAGATACGTTTTAAGCTCAAGAATATAATTCTTATGCTCCTCCATTTCCGCATAAGCCAGCTCCAAAGCCTTCGCCAGTCCCACAATACCATAAACATTTTCAGTACCACCACGCATATTGCGCTCCTGGGCACCTCCAAACAGCAGTGGATCAATCTTTATTTTATGATTAACATAAAGAAAGCCTACCCCCTTTGGTCCGTGAAACTTATGCGCAGCACAAACGATAAAATGTGCCTTCAGCTTTTTAACATCATGTATATAATGGCCCATAGTCTGCACCGTATCACTATGAAAAATAGCATCATACTGCTCACATAAATCACCGATACGCTCAATATCATTCAGCGTACCTAATTCATTATTGGCATGCATTATAGAGACAAATGAACGTCCGTTATCTTTTAATAACTGATCCAGGTGTACATAGTCAATGTTTCCTTTACCATCTATATTTACAAAACTCAATTGATCTATCACTCCATCCTTCAGCATCTGCTCCATCGTATGCACAACCGCATGATGCTCAATTTTTGAAGTAATGGCATGTTTAATACCGAAAGCAGCAATACCACAGCGGATAGCAGTGTTGTCCGCCTCAGTACCACCAGATGTAAAAAATACTTCTGCAGGAGCGGCATTCAACAAGCCCGACACTGTTTTTCTCGCCTTTTCAATCAATGTACGCACCTCGCGGCCCTGCGCGTGGATAGAAGAAGGATTACCATAGTAATTCTCCATTACATTAATCATTTCGGACATCACCTGTTTATCAAGTGGTGTTGTTGCAGCATTATCCAAATAGATCCTGTTCATCTGTACCTAATTCAATTTTAAAATTTCTTTAATATCCGAGATGATCTTCTTCGCGAGGTTCTCTGCCACAGTTTCATTCTCGGCCTCACTGTATATACGTATAATTGGCTCGGTATTGGATTTCCGAAGATGTACCCATTCTTTATCAAATTCAATCTTCAGTCCGTCGATAGTACTGTTAGGTTGATTCTTATATTTTTCCTGTACCTTAAGCAATAAGGCATCAATATCCATTTCTGCAGTAAGCGTTATCTTATTTTTTGATATATGATAATTAGGATAACTGCTGCGCAGCAGAGAAACAGACTTACCAAATTTGGCCAGGTGCGTTAAAAACAAAGCAATACCTACTAAAGCATCACGGCCGTAGTGCAACTCGGGATAAATGATCCCACCATTACCCTCGCCGCCTATAATCGCATGGGTAGCTTTCATCTTATTGACTACATTCACCTCCCCAACAGCTGAAGCATTATATTCTCCGCCAGCTCTCAGCGTCACATCTTTCAGTGCCCTGGTAGAAGATAAGTTAGATACCGTATTGCCGGGAGTGTTCTTAAGGATATAATCTGCCACAGCAACAAGCGTATATTCTTCGCCAAACATAGTACCATCTTCACAAACAAAGCATAAGCGGTCTACGTCTGGGTCTACCACAATACCCAGGTCAGCATTCTGCTGCTGCACAACTTTAGCAATTTCTGTAAGGTTCTCAGGTAGCGGCTCCGGATTATGCGGAAACTCTCCATTTGGTGTACAATACAATTCAAATACTTGTTCTACACCCAGTGCCTTCAACAATGCAGGGATAAAAATCCCGCCAGTAGAATTCACGCAGTCTATAACTACCTTGAAGTTAGCTTTTTTGATCAGCGCCACGTCCACTAAAGGCAATGCCAGCACAGCATCCACATGTTTCTGCAGATACGAATCGTCCATCACCACCTTTCCCAGCTCGTTCACTTCAGCGAAAGCAAATTCCGCTCGCTCAGCCATATCCAATATCTCTAATCCATTGGCATCGCTGATAAACTCACCATCACTGTTCAGCAACTTAAGTGCATTCCATTGTTTGGGATTATGACTGGCAGTAAGGATAATTCCTCCTCCGGCATGTTCCATAGGCACAGCAATCTCCACGGTTGGCGTAGTTGATAAGCCCAGGTCAATAACCTCAATGCCCAGTCCCTGTAAGGTTCCGGTCACTAAATTATTTACCATATCGCCAGAAATACGTGCATCACGGCCGATTACAACTTTTTTAATGTTTGTATTCTGAATTACCCACGAGCCATAGGCCGCAGTAAATTTCACAATATCGATTGGTGTTAAACCATTTCCGGCGATTCCGCCGATGGTACCCCTGATTCCGGAGATAGATTTTATGAGTGTCAACGCTATAATATTTGTTTGTCAAAAATAGCAAAAATTTAAGAAGCAGACGCCATATAAAAACAATTGAAAGTAATTATCCTGCCGTTGCAACAGTAATTGCTATATTTGTTTTTTTTAGTATTATATAAATATACGACCCTATATGCAGCGCAAGTGGTTTCAGTACTGGTTTAACTCCCCCTATTATCATATTCTATACAGTCAGCGCAATGATGAAGAAGCAGAATTTTTAATTGACAACTTAACCGCTTATCTTAAACCTGCCGCCGGCAGCCGTATTCTTGATATCGCCTGTGGCAGAGGCAGACACTCCATATATTTGCAGAAAAAAGGGTTCGATGTTACCGGCATTGACCTGTCTGAACAAAGCATAAAGTATGCAAAGCAGTTTGAGCAGAAACACCTTCACTTTTTTGTGCACGATATGCGTAAACTGGGGTATATCAACTACTACGACCTTGCCATGAACCTCTTTACCAGTTTTGGATATTTTGACACCGAAAAAGAACACGTCGATGCGCTCAAGTCGTTCAGAAAAAGTATAAAAGACAACGGACAGGTAGTAATTGACTATTTCAATACGCAGAAAATACTTAAGAACCTTACACACCGTGAGGTGAAAACTATTGAAGGCATAGACTTTAACATCCATAAATTCGTATCTGAAGGTAAGATCATCAAGAATATAGACTTCAGCCACAAAAACAAACCATTCGCTTTCGAGGAAAGAGTGCAGGCATTTTCTAAGGGCGACTTTGAACGTATGTTTGAAAAAAGCGGACTTGAAATTACGGCGACCTTCGGCAGTTATGGCCTGGAAGCCTTTGATGAAGAAAAATCAGACAGACTAATTCTTGTTTGTAAGAAGATATGATTGCAGGATTACAGGAATTTGATGTAGACCTTTTTCTGAAAATCCACCGCGGAATGTCGAATGGATTTTTTGATTGGTTAATGCCATTGATGCGCAACCGGTTCTTCTGGTCGCCATTATATCTGTTTATCATCATTTTCAGCTTCAAAGAATACAAAAAAGGAGGATGGTCTATTATCGGTATGCTTCTGCTCACCTTTGCCCTTGGCGATTTAATATCCTCAAGACTGATCAAGCCCTTTGTTGCCAGGCTACGTCCATGTAATGAACCCAGCCTGATCAATGATATTATTCACCGGGTTCCCTGCGGCAGCGGCTACAGCTTTCCTTCGGCACATGCTACCAATCATTTCGGAATTGCTGTTTTCCTCATCATGGTATTTTATCCACGTTGGAAACCTATATTGCCAATCGCCCTGGCATGGGCATTCATCATTTCCTTTGCTCAGATATATGTAGGTGTACACTATCCTATAGATACGTTAGGAGGTGCCTTATTAGGAACAACAATAGGTCTGTTAACAGGTAAATTATATCAAAAACTACAACCGGCAAAATAATGGAACTTTGGAAACTGCTTGTTTTATTTTTCTGCGCCTTCCTTGGAGGGATTTCTATATTTTTTGTGAAAAGCGATAAGTCGCAGTGGCTGAAGCTGATCTTGTCCTTTAGCGGAGCCTATTTATTTGCGATTACTGTCCTCCACCTGATCCCTGAGGCATACAGCGGGCCGGATCATGCCGAGATAGGCATTTATATTTTGATAGGTTTCTTACTGCAGATTTTCCTGGAACGATACTCCGAAGGCGTAGAGCATGGTCATATCCATAAACATACCGAGGGAAAAGCTTTTCCTTATGGAATCATGATCAGTCTATGTCTGCATGCTTTTCTGGAAGGTATGCCGCTGGCAGCAGACCAGCATAATGCGCTGATCTTCGGCATTGCCCTGCACCATATTCCCGCAGCATTTGCCTTGTCGAGCATTTTAATGCAAAACAAGTACAACAGAAATTCAATATTATTTTATGTCGGCATTTTCGCTGTCATGGCTCCTTTGGGATTCTGCTTAAGCTACGGCATCAGCAATGGTAGCATAGGCGGCATTGAGGCCTACTTCAATAAAATGATGGGTATCGTGATTGGTATATTCCTCCACATTTCCACCACCATCCTATTTGAATCAAGCGTAGACCACAAAGTGTCAAAAAGAAAAATGATGGCCGTATTATTGGGTATAAGTATAGCCCTGATCGGCTTTTACACTACAGGCCACCAGCATTAATAATTCCTTTAACTATTGATCTTGTCCAGCAACTCATTTAGCTGTACAGCTTCTTCATAAGATAATTTTGGCGAAATGATGGCAGATAAGCTTACTTCTTCATCCAGCTTACTTAAAAGGGCCAGGCCTTTATCACTTATGATCACGTCTACTGCTCTTTTATCATAATGATTGACTTTCTTATTTACCCATTCCTTTTGAACTACCCTGTCAACAATTCTGGAAGCATCACACATTCTATCCAGCATCCTTGACTTCAGCAGATTCACTGTACAAGGTTTGGGATATTGCCCGCGTAATATTCTGAGCACATTAAACTGCTGTGCGGTAATTTCATATGGCAGTAGTGCCTGCTTCACTTTCTCGTTACAATAGTTATGAGTAAAAAATATGTTCACCATAGCCTGCTGAAATACACTTTCATAGCGTGGTGCTTTCGGTTCATTCTGCATTACTGTTTCTTTAATTACGTTATTTATTTCCATCGCCAGCTTCTTTATTTTGAGTTTTTCTATCTTTCCAGGGACAATGTTTGCATTTGTTCTTACAGCAATATCCTCTTTGCAGGTGATATGCAGCAGTAAAAACCATCAATCCCTGCTCATTAAAATAATAATCTGTTCCCAGTTTCATCAACTAAGCAATTTAACAATTAAAATGTTCTCATAAAAACTTTTCAGCTGAACACCGCTGCCGTGAGTTGTCCATACTTCTTTGGGCTTTACCTTATCAATAGTTTGTACAATCTCCTCCCAGTCTACATGATCCGATATATACACCTGTAATTCATTATTGTTTTGTAAATGTTTCCATCCCGTAACAAAAATCCTGATCACATTTACAGCTTTAATATAACTCCGGTATACCATTGGCGGCACCATATAAATCAGATTTGTGGGGGTAGATTTCATTACCTTACGGTCGTACATTTCGTACTTACCCATATCCACACCTAATTTCTCATAAATCTTCACAAAAGGAAGGATACTATGGTGTACCAATATCCTCTTTTCAGGGCAATGGTCATTAATCAGGCGAATCAGCCGCTGACTTTTCCCCAGTGCATACGCGCCCATCATAATGTTGCTCTGCGTGGCATTCAGCTTTTTAATTTCCTGTACCGGATCGGGATGTTTGGTTTCAGGATTAGCAAAAGTAGTCTCCGTGATCAGCACATCCGCCGTAGCAAACTCTATAGGCTCACAAGTCATGTCCGGCTGCAGCTTATAATCCCCGGTATACAGGTATTTTATCCCTTTAAACTCCATCATCACAAGCGCAGAGCCCAGCATATGTCCCGCTGGAATAAAGCTTATTTTTACGCCATTCAGCTCAAAACCGGCGTGATAAGGCTGAATATGAAAATTAACTGCAGCAAACTTTTTATAGCGGTGCAGCATAAATAAAGACGTAGCTTCTGTACAGTAAACATTTATATTGCCACTAATAGCATGATCGCCATGGGCATGTGAAATAACAGCTTCTTTAACCACTTCTTTCGGGTCGAGATAAAAATTACCATAAGCACAAAACAGCCCAATTTTAGTTGGTACTAAAAAGTCGTCTAATATCATTAAATAGTTATTTTAAAAATTGATTGTGTAAATCCAGTACCTGGAGAATTAGTGAACGCGACTCATCGTTCGTCACCATAAAATTAGCCATAGCGGCTTTCTGCTCATCGCTCATCTGCTTATCCATTCTTGCAAGTACCTGTTCTTCTGTAACGCCATCACGCGCAATAACGCGCTGCAATTTGGTGGCGCGGGGTGCTGTTACCAGGATACTCTGGTCACATAGCTGATAAGAACCGCTTTCAAACAATAATGCCGCCTCTTTCAGTATATAAGGGACATGAGCTGGAATGGTAAGCAGCCATGCATCAAAAGCCCTGAAAGTTGCAGGGTGTACAAGGGCATTCAGCTTAGCTAGTTCCGTAGTATCATTAAATACAATCTGAGCTATATATTTAGTATTTAAGCGGCCTTCAGCAGTATAACTGTCCAGTCCGAATGTCTCCTTTATACCAGCAATTAAAACCGGGTCGGCAATCATTACCTGTTTAGCCACCACATCTGCATAAAATACAGGAATTCCCAAAGTTTCAAAAATACGGCATACCGTACTCTTTCCACTTCCTATTCCGCCTGTTATACCTATTTTAAGCATTACTTTTCTATAATAAAATCTATTTTGTCGGGCGTCAGCCGCACCACCTTGCAATAATCCGGAAAACGGGCAAGCTTCACCGTAAGCTGATCATGTTTTTGCAGCTTCCATTCATTTACGTCGACAAAGGCTTCAATAAAATCCTCATTTACCTGCTGATAGCTGGACAAAGCGACCATAAAAGTTATTTTAATCTTCTTCGGATAGAGCTTGATATTATAATAATCGTTATTGTTAATGATCTTCAACGGCAGCTCTACCGTCTTTTCCGTAAACTCATCCACCGGTAGCCTCACCTCCACACTACCTGGAAAAATACTCACATTCTTCAGTGTAGTCTGTTTCATGCCAACCCTGGTTACCACAGAATCATGGATATTACGTAGCTTAAGTGTATCCGTTTCCCAGGTTTTGATTTTACTCAGCTCCTCCTGCGGACCAGAGACAGTTACATAACGGGGATTCAATTCCGTATCGTCGGAAATACCGAACTGCTTCACAAAACTCAGGTTGGAAACCAATGTAACCGGCACACGTTTAACGGTCCTTTTTGAAAAGTCGAAGTATAGCGTATCAGGGCGCACAGAAATAATTTTCTGCGAGGTTTCCAGCTGTCCGTTTACACTATATAGCTGCTCAGAGAAAAGGATATAATTCCTGTTGCTCAGTTTATCCAGACTGATGCTGATCGACTGTGGATTCACCCGCAGACGGGCAAAAAGTAACTGCCATCCGGTACCTTCAACCTGCAGGTCGACCGTGTCTGACTGTAGCGGATGAAAAGCTTTATTCTGCGGAAAGTTCTTATAAACAAGTACAGTTTTGGCAGTATAAACATATTTATTGTTTAGTGCCATAAACAGCCATCCGGCAATTGCCAGAAGCAGGCAGGTAACTAACACCAAAAAACGCTTTCGCTCTATTTTTGTAAGTTTAATGAATGGCATGGCTACAAAGTAAACAAATTTAATAAAAAAAGCCGCACCAGAAGGGAGCGGCTTTAAATGTTTTAAGGATATAGCTGGTGTTCCTATACTTTTGGCAGTTCAGTAGTTGCTTTTGTAGCATCCAGAGAAATAGCAGATTTATCGAATCTGATTTTTGTACCACCTTCAACCTCGATCAGGAAAGTAAGCTCGTTCATGTCTACAATTCTGCCGTGAATACCTGCTGTAGTAACAATTTTGTCACCTTTTTTCAGGTCAGCAACCAACTTCTTATGGTCTTTTGCTTTTTTAACCTGTGGTCTGATCATGAAGAAATAAAACACTACCATGATTAACACCATTGGAACCAGGGTGCTTAGCATACTGCTACCGCCGGCAGCCTGTAAAATTACTGTTGATATCATATTGTTTGTTTGTTATTATTAATTTATAAAGCTGCAGCTTCCTTCACTTCACCAATCAGGTGAACCTCCGAAGTTGAAGGGTTGCCATTGGAAGTAACAGTAACCACCTTATCCTGCATGCCCATTTTCCCTGCGCTGTTAAACACTACTTTAATTACTCCCGTAGCGCCTGGTTTCACAGGCTCTTTTGGGATTTCGGGAACAGTACATCCGCATGTCGCCGTAGCATTGGTAACAATCAACGGGCTTTTTCCGGTATTTTTAAATTTGAAATCATAATGCACCTTCTCGCCCTGTGCAATCTTACCGAAATTATACATGCCGTGGTCAAAACTCAATACAGCCGCATCCGGAGATGCTACTGCAGCAGTTGTAGCCCCACCCGGAACCTGCGCAGTTGCATTTGTTCCCAATTCTGTAGCATGTGCAGTTTTTGTACGGTTACACGCAACAAGCGAAACCGCCAATAATCCTAATAAAAATACTTTTCTCATATGAAATATATTTGTTTATTCTTCTATCAATCCCCGTCCTAGTTTCTTAATACTATTATTACGTTTTAAATCACCTAATATTTTATCAAGGATACCATTAATAAACGAATTACTTTTTGGAGTACTATAATCTTTTGATAAGTCAAGGTATTCGTTAATCGTAACCTTTACCGGTATAGAAGGGAAGTTCATCAATTCACAGATCGCCATCTTCATTAGAATAGTATCCATCAGGGCTATCCTTTCCGACTCCCAGTTTTTTGTACGCTCAGCAATCAGGGCCTGGTATTCATTGTTATTTTTGAGTGTATATACAAACAAATCTTCCACAAACTTACTGTCCTCTTTCCAATCTGCACTAATAGGTGTAAGTTTATTTTTCAGCGGATCTTCATTGACAAAGTTCTTGATCGTTTTGGCAACCATCCCCTGCATCACCTCTTTATCTACCGGCCAGTTGATAAATTTATCTTCAAAAGCCTGGATAATATTCTGGCTTTTCAGAATGATCTTCCTGAAAATAAACTTGATGATCTCCTTAGACCCTTCCAGGCTATCGTCTGTATCGGCAAGGTAAGCGGCATACTCAGGTGAAGCTTTAAGCTTATTGTAAATAGTTTTGATAAATCCGGGTTCAGCATTCCAGTTTACCTGGTACTTATTAACGGCCGACTGGAACTCAGGACTTTTCTGCAGCAGTACAATAAATTTATTGTGCAGCAGTTTCTGATTGGGATTTAAATCCTCAGCGGTGGGGAAATGTTTATTTGCTCTTTCAATTGCGTCAATGGCAGTATGTTCCGTAATTTCGGAGATAAGTGCAAGCATCCTGATGTACATTTCATATACATCATCAATACTTTTCATCAATGCTTTCTTTGAAGAAAGTAAATCTTTTTTGTCTGTCATTTGCCAAGCAAATATATTTTGCAGAGCTTTTATTCTTAAGTGCCTTCTGTTTAACATGAATGTAAGAACGAGTTGGTATAATTACCGGTTATTAAAATGATGATTTTATTTTCTTTATATCTATTATTCTTTGTTCTGCTATCCGGTTTGCCGCCCTAATAGTAGGTATATTCTCAGTTTTCGATAGTTTAATGACGTTACGTGTAGCATCATAAATATTTTCCGTCAGCTGCATGGTACGTTTCTTTCCGTAGCCAGTCAACTCAGAGTAACAGTTAATCAGCCCACCTGCATTGATCAGGTAATCGGGTGCAAAAAGAATATTTTTCTCCAGCAACAGCTTACCATGAACCTGCTCATTGGCCAGTTGGTTATTTGCCGATCCCGCGATAATCGCAAACTTCATTTTAGGGATCGTGGTATCATTTACTGTAGCCCCCAAAGCACAAGGCGCATATATGTCAACATCAAGCGCAAAGACTTTATCAGCATCCACAGCCTTAGCTTTATATTTTTTGGCTACATACTGTAAGCGCTCCTCATTAATGTCGCTCACAAAAACCTCTACATTTTCATTCCTCAGCAGCTCCACCAGGCGTTCTCCAACACTCCCTGTACCCTGTACAACAACAGAGCGGCCGGCAAGCATATCCGTGCCAAAAACCTCTTTCACACAAGCCTTGATACCGAGAAAGACACCCTTCGCCGATACCGGAGAAGGATCACCGGCACCACCGATAGACTCAGGCACTCCAGTAACATGATTGGTCTCCATACGGATATATTCCATATCTCTCATCGTCGTACCAACATCTTCAGCAGTAATGAATTCACCGTTAAGGTTTTTAATAAAACGTCCATAACTGCGCATCATTGCCTCAGACTTACCTTTTCTTGCATCTCCAATAATTACTGCACTTCCGCCACCCAGATTAAGGCCTGTAATTGCTGCTTTATAGGTCATGCTCTTCGATAACCTCAGCACATCTTCCAGCGCTTCGGTCTCTGTACTGTAGTTCCACATCCTTGTGCCCCCTATCGCAGGGCCCAACGTAGTATCATGTATAGCAATAATAGCTTTTAAGCCGGTATCAGGGTCATTACAGAAAACAACTTTCCTGTGTCCCAACGCACTTAACTGATCTAAAATTGAAGTAACTACAGTAGTATTAGCAGACATATGATTTCGTTTAACACAGAGCGGCAAAACTACGTAAAAAAACATTATTTACATTGCAATAACTAAACAGTTTTAAAAAATCAGCGTCAATTGGCTAACTTTGTCTCCACATGAAGCACCTGCGTTTTTTAAATAAATATTTCTATAAATATAAATGGTGGATAGTTCCGGGTGTATTCTTTGTTATCATCTCTAATATATTCGCTGTCATCCCTGCTCAGGTTATCGGCCATGCCTTTAATCTCATCACAGAAAATATTCAGATCTACAGCTTATTTAACGGTTTTGAAAGACAACAGATCATCTACGACATCTTTAGCTACAGCCTCTTTTATTTCGGGGGGATTGTACTTTTTTTATACCTGATCAGGGGACTTTTCCTGTTCTTTATGCGGCAGACCTTAATACTAATGTCGAGGCACATAGAGTTCGACATGAAAAACGAGATCTATGCTCATTACCAGGACCTGAGTCTTGGCTTTTACCGTCGCAATAACACAGGAGACCTGATGAACAGGGCTACAGAAGATGTAAACAGGGTAAGAATGTACGTTGGGCCGGCCATTATGTACGCCATTAATACAGCGGTGCTGTTCCTGCTGATCATCACCTCCATGTATTCTGTAAATGCCCGCCTGGCTACCTACTGCCTTTTACCCCTGCCAGTGCTGGTCATCATCATCTACTTTGTAAACACACAGATCAACAACAAAAGCGAGCAGATCCAGGAGCAGTTATCAAGGCTTTCCAGTTTTGTGCAGGAAAGGTTTTCAGGGATAAGAGTAATCAAATCATATGTCCGCGAGGATTATACACGCAAAGTTTTCGCCCAGGAAAGTGAGGACTACAAAGGCAACGCAATGAACCTGGTAAAAGTTCAGGCGCTCTTCTACCCTACCATGCTGCTGCTCGTTGGCTTAAGTACCATACTTACAGTATATATCGGTGGCGAACAGGTACTAAACGGATTCATCACACCAGGAAATATAGCCGAATTTATTGTCTATGTTAACCAGCTGACCTTTCCGGTAACCATGCTGGGATGGGTAACTACATTGATCCAGCGTGCTTCGGCGTCGCAAAAGCGGATAAATGAATTTCTGGAATTAAAATCAGACATCATCTCCGGCAGCCTGCCCCTGAAGAACTTTGCCGGCAACATCAGCTTTGACCATGTCAGCTTTACCTATCAGGATACGGGTATTGAAGCAATAAAAGACGTAAGCTTCGAGATTGAAGCCGGACAATTTGTAGCTATAATCGGCCGTACAGGATCGGGAAAATCCACCCTTGCCAATTTAATTATGCGCATGTATGATACCCATGGCGGACTGATTTCTATTGATGGCAAGCCGCTGCCCAGCATTGACCTCAACACTTTCAGAAGTGGCGTGGGCTTTGTGCCACAGGAAGTATTCTTATTTTCGGACACAATCAAAAACAATATTGCATTCGGGCTGGATGAAGTTACAGATGCAGAAATCGAAACCGCAGCGAGAAATGCAGCAGTATATCATAATATCATAGACTTTGAGCTGAAGTTCGAAACCATGCTTGGCGAACGGGGCATCACGCTTTCGGGGGGACAGAAGCAGCGTGTTTCTATTGCGAGAGCATTGATTAAAGAACCTAAAATCCTGATCTTCGACGACTGCCTATCGGCTGTAGATACACGTACAGAAGAAGAAATCTTAAATAATCTCGGCAGGATCATGAAATGGAAGACCAGTATCCTCATTGCACACCGCATTTCGACCATTAAAAAAGCCGATAAAATCCTCGTTCTTGACCAGGGAAGTATTGCCGAGCAAGGAACTCACGATGAGTTAATTAACTTACATGGCATTTACGAAGAAATGTACCTGAACCAATTACTTGAAGAAGAAAATAAATCTCTTTAATTTCTATTTTGAACTTTAATAATTAAAAGTTTATATTTACCCGTACCAAAACCAAGATCAATACCAAACATGGGAGAATTTGACAACAAAGAGAGAGAAGAGGTTTTT
>JAATFQ010000183.1 GCA_015655115.1 Sphingobacteriales bacterium | reverse complement strand
TGCACTTCCGCTAAGTTATGTTTTAACTAAATACTGGCTGGCAAGTTTCGCTTACCGCATAGATTTACAGGTTTGGTATTTTGTAGTCGCAGGGGCGCTTGCCCTGATCATATCCTGGGTTACTGTCGGTATGCAAGCAGTAAAAGCTGCTACTGTTCATCCTATTCAATGCCTGAGAGAGGAATAAAGTTAACCTTCACAAGGTGTCTGTAGGTACGTAGCAATTATAGCGCTACATACTTAATAACGTGAACGCGTTATTTGCCTCCAAAGCCTGAAATTGACAATGGTGGAACTCTCTAAACTGTTGAATTAAAGAGAATTTATCATGTAATAGTATTTGGTTTGATTATGTATAAGTGCTGATTCACAGTGATCAGTAGCTATTATTTCGATTATTAGCTTATCTTCAGAATGTCTCCAATATTCATGATGATATTAGTATGATGAAAGTACTAATCATAGAAGATGAAAACAGTTTACAAAGAAGCATTCAGCAGTATTTGACGGCTGAAGGGAGTACGTGTGATTGTGCCTCAGCCTATGATAGTGCTTACCAGAAACTGAGTACATATGATTATGACTGTGTTTTGCTCGACCTCACTTTGCCTGATGGGGAGGGGCTGCAGTTGTTAAGATATCTCAAGAAATTGAATAAAACAGATGGTGTACTGATCATTTCGGCCCGCGATTCCATTGATCAGCGGATCGAGGGGCTGCAGCTGGGGGCCGACGACTACCTTGTCAAACCATTTCATTTGTCGGAACTGAATGCAAGGATAACTGCCATTGTGCGAAGACGGAATTTTGCAGGTAATAATGTAGTTGTCTTTCATGAAATAGAAATTGACCTGAATGCCAGGCAAGTCAAAGTAAATGATCGTGTTCTCTATTTTACCAGGAAGGAGTTTGATATACTGCTGTATTTTGTTGCTAATAAAGGCAAGGTGATCTCCAAGGCAGCGGCTGCGACCCATATTTGGGGGGATGATGCGGATATGGCGGACAGCTTCGATTTTATTTACACACATATCAAGAATATGAGGAAGAAATTAACCGATGCAGGTTGTAAGGATTACTTCCATTCCATTTATGGTATTGGCTATAAATTCACAGAGGTATGAAATTATTTAGCAGCTACAACAGGATCTTGCTGGTAATTAGTTTTAGCGGACTCATCATTATTGGCGTGCTGTTCTACAAAACACTCGGTTACTATCTGGACAGACAGATGGATGACGGGCTGGTAGAAGAATTAATGGAAGTCAAAGATTTTACACATGCTAAAAATATACTTCCTGCGCCTGATTATTACCAGGATCTGGTGGTCGAATATAAAAGAATAGATAAGGTGCAGAATACAAGTTCTTTTGCCGACACCATATATTTTAATCCCAAAAAACACCAGCGGGAAGCCGCACGGTACCTGAAAACTGATATTAACCTCAATCATAAGGCCTATCGGGTATTAATTATGTCCTCTAAGTTACAGCGTAATGAGGAAATCAGGAGTATTTGCCTGGTGATCATTATTCCTTTTTTCCTGCTTTTAATACTTCTTTATTGGGTGAATAGGATATTAATTAACAAGCTTTGGGCTCCATTCAGGCAGTTGCTGGTCAATATTAAGGCCTTTAACCTTAACCATGAAGGTTCTTTTGAGTCTGTCCCGACACATATCGAGGAATTTAGTGAATTGAATAACGCTATAGCAGACTTGTCATTCAAAGTCCGTTCTGATTATAAAGAAATCAAATTGTTTACAGAAAATGCTTCACATGAAATGATGACTCCCCTGGCAGTGATCAATTCCAAATTGGATACGATGCTGCAGTCTGCCCGCTTAGGAGCTGAGGAAAGTGAGACCTTGATTGACCTCTATAAAGCGACCTCTAAGCTAACCAAACTGAACCAGTCTTTATTGCTGCTGGTGAAAATTGATAACAATTTGATAAGGGACGCGGAAGAGATTGCGGTAGTAGATATGATCACAGAGAAGCAGGCTTTTTTCTCTGAACTGATCCACAAGAGGGACTTAAAAATTGTGCTTCATCTGAATCCTGTTTATCTGGTGCAGAGCAGGCAGCTATTTGATATCCTGATTAATAATTTATTCAGTAATGCCATCCGGCACAACTATGAAGGGGGACTGATCAATATTGTATTAACAGAAACAAGCTTAACTTTCAGCAATACGGGGCATACAGGTATACTGAATGAGGAAATGATCTTTGAACGCTTTTATAAAGATTCTGTCTCGGAAGGGACAGGGTTGGGATTAGCAATTTTAAGGCAGATCTGCAACAGGCTGCACTATCATCTTAACTATAGCTACGTGGATCAAATGCACACTTTCACAGTTAGTTTTAACTAAATTTTTATCAGAACATAACTATTATAATTTATGAAATCACTTCTTTTAATCCTTTTCTATTTTCTGCCAGCGTCAGCAATTTGGCTGGGGAACTTTAATGAAGCAGAAAAACAGGCTGCGGAATCTCATCGCTTGATTCTTGTGAATTTTTCCGGAACGGATTGGTGCGGACCATGTATCCGCCTCAGAAAAGAGATATTGGAATCTCCGGCATTTGAAACATATGCAGCAGCGCACCTGATATTGGTACGTGCAGATTTCCCGAGACAGAAGAAAAACAAGCTTGCTGCTGAGCAGGTAAAACTAAATGAAGCATTAGCCGAGCGCTATAATCCTGATGGTAAATTTCCCTATACGTTGCTGATTGATGAAAAAGGTAAAGTTGTGAAAGCCTGGGATGGTTATCCGAATGTGACACCAGAAAAATTTATACAGGAGATTATTGATCTGAATGCAAAATGATAATTATGGAAGAGAAAGTATCCTGTAGCAGAGTCCTGAAACTAATGGGGAACCGCTTTGAGTTTACTGCAATTGCCCGTGATCATTCATCTGGTGAACAGGCCATAGATAAGGCTGTTGCTGAGGTTCAAAGAATTGAGGAATTGTTATCCACCTTTAAAGAGAGCAGTGAAACCAACTTGATTAACCGCAGTGCAGGGATAGCGCCTGTGGTGGTAACAGAAGAAGTAGTTCAGCTGATTCAGCGTTCCCTGAAGATATCCGGATTAACGCAAGGTGCTTTCGATATTACCTATGGATCAATTGATGCCAGTTTATGGAATTTTGATGTGAACATGACCAGTCTCCCGGATGAGGAAACAGCACTGAAATCGGTGGGTCTTATCGATTACAACAATATACTGGTCGACGTAAAGAACTCGTCGGTGATGCTTAAAAACAAAGGGATGCGAATTGGCTTTGGCGGGATAGGAAAAGGATATGCTGCCGATTGCGCGAAGCAGGTTTTGCAAGCTGCAGGTATAGAAAGTGGAATAGTCAACGCTGCCGGGGATCTGGTGACCTGGGGCAAACAAATTAACGGCCGCCCATGGACCATAGGTATCGCTGATCCGTATCAGCGGACACAATCCTTTTCGGCCTTAAATATCAGCGATATGGCTATTGCTACCTCAGGAAACTACGAGAAATATGCTACCATCAATGGAAAAAGATATTCCCATACGATAGACCCTAAAACCGGACTGCCTGTCAGCGGAATTAAAAGTGTGAGTATGCTCTGTAAAAGTGCAGAATTGGCAGATGCATTGGCGACACCCGTTGTGGTGATGGGGGTTGCAGTGGGGCTAAACCTGATTAATCAGTTGCAACACGTAGCCTGTGTGATCATCGATGATGATGATCAAATATATACTTCAAATAATATTAATATAAAATACTGATATGGAATTATCTAAAAAACTATCAATCCAGTGTTGCATGGGAATAATCATTTTAAGCATGCTCAGTGCATGCAGTTCCGTTAAACCCTATCAGAAAAACAGGCTTAACGATGCTGAGATGGCACTGTCTTCCAGAAAAGCCCAGAAATTTGAACAAAGCTTTCAACTATACCGCGAGGCGGGATCGGGGGCTAATGGAGGCAAAAGTGGTGGTGGCTGCGGCTGTAATTAATTCAATCAACAGATCATGAGAAAACTTTTTCTGCACATTGCCGTGCTTTATTTGGGGATATTAAGTACTCACGCCCAAACGAAACCGCTTAAAACGGATACCGATACTACCAGCTATAAAAGCCGTAAGCTTCAGGTAGAGGAAATCAACTTCGTTTCTGCCTATTACCATCAGAATGGAAACAATTCTGCAGTTACAGGCGGGATTGGTACTGAAAAACTGACCGACTTTGCCAATACAATTGATCTGCAAATGGCAAAATATAACAAAAATGGAAAAAAGAATACCTTTCTTTTTGAACTGGGTGTAGATCACTATAGTTCTGCATCATCAGATAAGATCGATCCAAACACGATTTCTTCTGCCTCAATGGCTGATACACGTATTTATCCATCCTTAAACTGGACGCAGTCAAATGAAGCTACCGGTAATTCTTTCGGTTTTACTGGTTCGTATTCGCAGGAATATGATTACCAGTCTTTAGGTGGTGCTTTTAACTTTACCCGCTTATCAAAAGATAAGAATACACAGTTCGACCTGAAGCTGCAGGCTTTTTTAGATACCTGGAAAGTGATCCTGCCCGTAGAGCTGCGTGAAGGCTATACGGGGCCTGGTTCTGAAGGGAATAAGAATTATCCTTCTTCTCCCAGAAATTCTTTTAGTGCATCTTTCTCCTTGTCGCAGGTAATCAATCAGCAGTTGCAGGTACTGTTTATCATAGAACCGGCCTATCAGCATGGATTACTGGCGACCAGATATCAGCGCGATTATTTTACAGATGGCGCTATGAGAGCAGAAAATCTGCCGGGTAAACGGTACAAATTACCTATTGCAGCAAGATTTAATTATTTCCTGGATGATCATTTTCTGATCAGGACGTTTTACCGTTACTATATGGATAATTGGGGCGTAAGGGCTCATACAGCCGAAATTGAGGTGCCTGTTAAACTGAGTTCATTTTTCTCTGTCAGCCCCTTCTACCGCTATAATAACCAGACGGGTACAAGATATTTTGCCGCTTACGGAGAGCATAACCCAAATGCCCAATACTACACCAGCGATTATGATCTGTCTACTTTGAGCAGTGATTTTTATGGTGCAGGGATACGGCTTTCTCCACCTAAAGGCGTATTTGGCTGGCAGCATCTGAATATGCTGGAATTGCGATACGGCCATTATACACGATCTACCGCTCTTAATTCTAATATTGTTACGCTCAATTTAAAATTTAAATAGTTAGTCTTTGAATTATGTCAATCCTGGAACCAGTCCGCGAGGATATTGAAAAACAGACAGCAGTAAAAAAACATTCCGCCATGATCCGGTTATGGCACTGGGCGAATACCATTGTGATCAGCGGCTCGCTGATCACAATTCTGATTAATTCCGGTTTATTCGGGGACAGAACTCCGGGATTATCAGCGGAGCGCAAATTTTTGCTCGAAATGCTGGAAGATAAGGTCTGGGGTGTACATATCTACTTTGGTTATGTACTGGCAGGATTATTTTTATTCAGGATTATACTGGAATTTTTTCAACATCCAGATCAGCAATTCTTTCATCATCTCAAAGCGGCATATCAGGATTATTTCATCTTACAGCATAAAAAAGGACTTGCCAGACATGAATTGGCTGTAAGTGCTATATATCTCACTTTTTACGCAGTTCTGGCAGTAATAGTGCTTAGCGGATTAACGCTTGCTTTCCAGGACCAGCTTAGCCTGCAAAGATCTCTTGCACATTCAGTAAAGGAAGTGCATGGATTCTGCATGTACCTTATCCTTGCTTTTATAGTGGTACATTTAGGTGGTATATTTATGGCAGAGCGTAAAGACAGTAACGGAATTGTGTCTGATATGATCAATGGAGGTAAACATGCATAAAGAAAAACATATTACCAGTTCTGAAATGATCAGGGATATCGTAATCGGGATGTCTGATGGCTTGACTGTTCCTTTTGCGCTTGCTGCAGGATTAAGCGGAGCTGTCAATTCATCAGGTATTATTCTTACTGCAGGATTGGCTGAAATTGTAGCTGGCAGTATTGCAATGGGATTGGGAGGCTTTTTAGCAGGGCGAACAGATGCGGATCATTATTATGCAGAACTCAGGAGGGAATATGAGGAGGTTGAACGCGTGCCCGAGCAGGAAAAAATAGAAGTTAAGGAAATCTTTGCCGGATTTGGTTTATCGGATCAGCTTCAGCAGGCGATCGCTGATGAAATGTCTTTGGATAAAGATAAATGGGTATCCTTTATGATGAATTATGAGCTTGGTTTACAAAAGCCGGATCCGGATAGAGCTTCTAAAAGCGCTTTAACTATCGGTGCTTCTTATATTGTTGGCGGCATAATTCCGTTGTCACCATATATTTTTATTGCCGACTCACAGATAGCATTATATTATTCTTCTGTATTTACGCTGATATGCTTATTTGTTTTTGGCTACTTTAAAAGTAAATTAACCGGGCAGCCACCGATAACAGGTGCTTTTAAAGTTGTAATTATCGGCGCCCTGGCTGCTGGTGCTGCATTTGTAATCGCTAAGCTGATCAGTGGATAATGCCTGAAGGAGGAATAAAAGCGTTAACGAAATCACAATAATTGGGCATGGGTTATAACTTAAAAACATACTTTTCATATATATGGATTTTTAGGAATAGCTACAATATGATAACCATCTTCCTGCAATTGTTGCCACACCGAATCCTCAGGCTTTTCTTTGAAGATGATGGCTGACAGCACTTGTCCGGGGATGATCTTTAGCCTTACCAATATGTCCAGTACCTGCTTTTTGAGTTTAATGGCCTTGAAGGTTTTATTCTTTGGGTTTGCATCTGTACGTTCTGCACCTTTAAAATGGAAGTTAGGATTGATTTTTTTGAAGGCTACATAAGGTAAATTTAATGCTGCAGCAAATTTTTCAAATTCCCTTTCGGATACCTTATACACAAAATTGCCGACTGGCTCATAGGAAAACCTGTTTTTCCATATTTTATTGAGCAATGGTGGTTTTTTGAGGAGTAAATTGGACAACATCAGTAAAAGCGGCATTTTAGAAATGGGGTCCTGTGGTTCAATGATGACGATCCCCTTTTCAGCTACTCTGATCATCTCATATAAAGCAGCATAAGGCCGCGGGAAATGGTGGTACGACTCCTTACAAAGCACATAATCAAAAGTATGATCGCCAAAGGATAGTTTTTCCGCATTCTCTGCAGCATATTCAGTGACAATACCTTCTTCTTTAGCAATAGAAAGGAAATCAGTGTTCAGGTCGGTAGCAAGCGCATGGCTCCCTTTGGATTGAAGGTACTGAGCATCGTAACCATAAGCATCGCCCACTGTGAGCCAGGATTGAGAAGTCTCTTTTAACAGTGGGTTCAGGCAGTTGAAAAATATTTGCTGCAGCCAGACTGAAACCGTTTGGCTCCCATAAGATTTGTTGATGCGGTAATAGTTTACTTTAGACTCCCGGGTTGGATAATGCTGATTATACCACTCTCCATGCAGGTGATAACTTTTTTCATGATACATTTCGCTTCGCTTTATGTGTTAGCTGTATTACGCGGGGAGGAAACTAAACGTTGGGTAAAACCTTTATAAAAAAGATAAAATAATAATTATAAAAAAAAGTTCATTTTAGCCCAGCGTTTTCAGTTCAGGCTGCGTAATATAAACAGATGACTATGTATTTTCCGGAATTTACCCTACTGAATGAAGCTGTTTGCTAGCCAGGAAGACCGTTTGGTGAGTGGCTGCAAGGCCAATAAACGCGCCGCGCAGGAAGGCTTGTATCAATTGTTCTATGCAGAAATGCTAAGGATCTGTTACCGCTATTTGAAATCAGACGACCTTGCTGTGGAAGCATTAAATACAGGGTTCTTGAAAGTTTTTCAGCATGTGGGTACTTATGACGGGAAAAAAGGAGAGTTGGGCGCATGGATCAGGACAATTATTGTGAGAACATGTATTGATCTTGGCAGGAAAGAGGCTAAATTTAAAAGCTTAACTACTGAAGTTGAAGAGAAAGAGAATGTCTTTATCGAACCTGCAGCATTGGAGAAATTATATGCTGAAGATCTGCTGAAGGCTATCCGTCAGCTGCCGCACGCTACACAACTGGTGTTTAACTTGTCGGTAATAGATGGCTATTCTCATAAGGAAATAGCAGAGCAGCTGCAGATTAGCGAAAGTACCTCAAGATGGCATTTGTCGGAAGCCAAAAAAGAGCTGAGGATAATAATAGGGAATGGGAACAAGAGTTTAAATACACCTACTGAAAACCAAAATAAGGGCATATGAGAAATTCAGCATGGTATCATAAACTTTGGCGCAGCAAGCTTGATGAACTTCCTTTACATTCGGATGCAGCGTCGGCATGGAAGGGCATGAAGAGCGTACTGGATAAAAGTATGCCTGCAGGCAATGCTGCAACTGCTGCTCCTGCTGTAAAGTCCCTTGTCGCTAAAATTATTTCGGCAACATTTTATGTCCTGCCAGCTGCGGCCATGATCTTTACTGCCGTACATTATTTTGGAGTACCTGAAAAGCCGGCTCGTAGTACAACACATTCAGGGAAATCCAGCCAGAAATATTCAGCAAAAGATGCACAAACATCTTCTCCCGACAGTGTTTTACAGGATTCGCTAGCTCAACAATCTGATTCGCTTTCGGGCGATAGTAGTTCTGCACAGCTGGAAAAGGGGATGCCACAAATTACTCAAAGGCGTAGCAATGAATCCGGTTTTGCAGTTAGGCAAAAAAAGGGAGCGGCTAATCCAACTGTTATACATTATAACTCTTCGGCAACGACTGGCATCGCAAATCATAAAACAAGAAGCACTACTATCACTGCCCATCCGAGGGGTGAAAACAATTCCGGCCTCGGAAATAAAGGCGATAAAGTAGCTCAAGGTCAAAATATTGATGTCCGCTATCGTGACGCGCATCAACTGCCGGTAAACCCGGTGCAATCGTCAGGAAGCACTTATGGCACTGAATCTGCCTTGCAGGCGATACTTAACCAGCGGGTTAAAGCTCATCTGCCGACTGTGATCACCAGGCCCGGCAACAGCACGGGACGTGTGTTAACCGCGAAAGAACGCAAATTAAAAGAAGAGCAGCTTAAAATAGCCGATAAGCAATTAAAAAAGTTGAACGAGAAAGAAGCCCGCTTGAAAGACAAGCAGGCAAAAAATGCGAAGCGGAAAGCAGAAAACACAGCAAGTAAAAATAAAGCCAGGGGAAAGAAACCAAAGGTCCGGAAATCGGAAGTCCCAAAAGAAAAAAAGGATATCATTACACCGGATTACACTTATGGGATAAATGCAGGAATGAATGTTAATGGAAAAAGCCTGTATCTGGGCGGATTTGGCAGTTATGCATTGAGCAAGCGCTGGATGATTGGCGGGGGACTTACGCTGAACAGCAGCCGGTCTATTTCGGGGGAGTATAGTCATGAAAGTTATTACAAGCCAGATTCGTTGCCGGCATTTAAAATTATTGATTCACGTAAGGTAATGGTACTCGATCTTCCGCTGTATGCGATATATAAAATATCAGGCAGGATCAGTGTTAAAGGTGGGCCGGTCATCGGCCTTGCTTTTAAACAGCATGCAGTCAGCAGTACTATTACTACTCTTGCAGATACACGCGACACGCTTTACCACAGTAAACAAATTGATACCGCATTGCGCAATACTGTTCTTCCTAAATTGAATATTGGATTTAAAGCAGGCGTTAGTTTCCAGTTCGGGCAGTTCGATTTGGAGGGGACTTATCAGATACACAGCCCTTATAAGGTGAAAAGCGACTTGGGCGGTTACCATAAAAGCTTTCAAACTTTCTCTATTGGTATAGGATACCGTTTTAAATAGGGTAAATGAATTCAGAAGGTAACCCTGCAGCGTCAATTATTTATAAAGACGGGCGGCTGATGACAGCACATGGAACGAGTGTTTTTTTGATTTCAGTTGATCTGACCATCTCTGCCGCAATATTGCCCATTCCCCTAAGGTCGACGGAAATTGTGGTGATACCCTTACGGATGAATTTTTTTACCAGTGTGTCATGATAGGAAACCACCCCTATGTCTGTTCCTATCTGAAACTCTGTCCGCAATACCTTATCAACAAACAGGATGAGATCATTTTCAGCCAGGCAAACATATACCACATCTTGTTTGATCACTTCTGAGTCTATACAGGTAAAAATACTGTGTTCAAAAGCGTGATCCATGCAATATTTTGAAAACCCATCGATGATTTTCAGGGGGTAATGGCAATTATCAGGATATAATAATTTGATCGTACTGTATTTGTTCAGCTGTTCATTCAGCTGTTTTAGCCCTTCATAAATGTCCTTTTCAAAATCTTCATATACTGCATTGAACTCTCCCTCTATCCGGGCATCAAGCTGATCGACGATCACCAGTTTTTCTTTAGGAATGGTATTGATTACTGCGTATCCTTTGTCGTCATTTCCCCCGAACGAAGGGATAATGATGAACTTCAGGTATTCCGCTTTTAATGCAGCAGTAACAATTTGCTGAAAGCTTTTGTAATCATTATTGTATACGTGGAAATCGATAATATAGCGGCCTGTAAGTGCATGCGCAAAATTATCAAAAATGAGCTTTTCAGGGCCACTGAAAGTATTGAGAAGTACAATCAGTTTTTCTTTACGGAGAAACTCTGCCGGAACGGTATAGGACGTTTTTCGGGGAATACGAATGAAGATACTTTGTTCCTTTAAGGCAGCGTAAATACGTTCTACTAATTTATGTGAAATGTGAAGTGCTGAAGCGAGCGCTTTGGCTGTAGGGAGTACATCGCCATGGATAAGAGTACCATTTTCTATAGCCCGCAAAAATGCATTCGAGATTTGTACATGTTTTGGGATAACAGAATGTTCTTGGACGGACAGGATTTTTAAATAATCTTTCACCAGACTAATATAAGGATTAAATTAAAAAGAATAAAAAACCGTCATCGCTATGGCCTTGGTGCCGCAGCGACAGGTGCCTGCGAGGAAAGGGCACCTATTTCCCTGCTCCTGTATTCAGTAGGGCTGATCCCGGTTTTCTCTTTGAATAGTTTGGAGAAATAGAAACTGGACTCAAATTTAAGCATATGCGCAATTTCTTTCACCAGGATATCAGGATCAGTCAGTAGTGCCTTGGCTTTTTCAATTTTCAGCTGAATAGCATATTGCCCGGGTGATAAGCCTGTATAACTTTTAAATACTTTCCTGAACCAGGAATACCCCACCTGCAGCTCCTCGGCAGCCTGCTCGGGAGAAAAAGATTTATCAATATTTGAGCGGAATAAAATCCTCGCTTTGTTCACCAGTACCTCTTTATCGCCATGCTCTGCTGACACCTGCTTGCTGAAAGCATGCAAACAGCCCATTAGATGTAGGATGGCACCTGAAATCAGCGGCTGATAGCCTGTCGCTTCTTTTTTAGTCTTCTCAATAATCTGATCGAAGATATTGAAAATCTGTTCGTTAAAACCAATATGAAAACAGGGACTCTCCGGCCTGAAAAAACCATTGACAACCAGGTTGTCTATGATCTCGCCTTTGACGCCTACCCAATACTCATCCCATCCGGTTTCTTCATGTGGTTTATACCGGTGTCTTTCTCCCGGGAAAAGGATGATCACCGTACCTTCTTCAATTTTCTGATACTTACAGTGGTCGGATTCAAAATACCCCGACCCCTTAGTAATGTAAATTAATTGATACTCATCTAATATCCGCCCGCTGCTCCAGCTAAAATAGTGGTGCGACGGATGAGTGCTTATGGGATAAGTCACCGAAGGTCCGGTCCTAACAGTCCCAGCATTTAATACACATAATCCCCATTTCTTGTCCTCAGCACTTAAAGGCAGGTATTTATAGTAATTAATCATCGGTGGATCTATTTGGTTAGCTCATGTGAATCAGAATAAACTTACTAAGAATTTATCGATTTGCCACGATGTGTCAAAAAATACAAGCAAAATATCAAATCGTATAAACCAGCGATCCGCCATTCCTATAAATTAGCTATACCAAATATGAACTTATTCCCAAGAACGAGGACCCTCCTTTAATTGGCAAAATATAATTTCATGTTTATAGCTAACAGGCGAATTAATTATCCGTATGACATTAAATAAAAGTATTATGCTCCCATTGAGAATAGGTTTGTCTGGCATAGGTTTAAATATCTGCCGGAGCCAGTTTAAATGCCTGGAAGAAAAACCGGTTGGTGATGTAAACCATATAGCCCACGGTACGGTTGATGAGGCCAGTATGAATTTTATATAATAAATAGCTATAGGATACTATAGCAAAAATACACACCATACCTGTCAACCTGATTTAAATATTCTAACCAAATACTAAAAAAATATGCAGATTCTTCTAGGAGTTTTATTCCATTTTATCGGCGGCTTTGCCTCTGGTAGTTTTTATATCCCTTATAAAAAAGTTAAGGGCTGGGCCTGGGAAAGCTACTGGATTGTTGGAGGGATTTTCTCCTGGTTTATTGTTCCGCCACTGGCTGCTTATTTTACTATTCCCGGCTTCGCGGAAATTATCAGGAATACTGATATTTCGACAATCTGGACTACTTACTTTTTTGGTGTGCTATGGGGCATCGGGGGATTAACCTATGGCCTTGGTGTAAGGTACCTGGGCGTATCGCTGGGCAGCTCGATCATCCTGGGACTGAGCTCTGTATTCGGGGCACTACTGCCATCTATCTATTATGATGTATATCCGAAAGCTGGAAAAGACGGCTTTACACATATTTTCGGCAGCCAGTGGGGGCAAGTGGTGCTCATCGGACTTGGCGTATGTATCCTGGGGATCATTCTGTGCGGAAAAGCAGGGATGATGAAAGACAAGGAGCTGGCTGAAAAAACCAAGGAAAGTGCAGAGTTTAAAATCGGACTGGGCCTGTTTGTCGCCATTGTATCGGGTGTGCTGAGTGCCTGTTTTGCCTTTGGTATTGACTCTGGAAAAGACATGGCACATGAAGCGAATAACGCCTGGAAAGCCTTGAATCCCGGACAAGGGGAGTTCCTTTACCAGAATAATGTAACGTATATCGTGATTCTCTGGGGAGGGCTGACTACTAACTTTTTATGGTGCCTTGTCCTCAATGCAAAAAATAAAACCTTTACAGATTACGGCAACAAAAAAACACCGTTGTTATCAAATTATATCTTCTGTGCCCTGGCGGGCACAACCTGGTTCCTCCAGTTTTTCTTTTACGGAATGGCAGAGAGCAAGCTGGGCAATGGTGCCAGCTCCTGGATACTCCATATGGCCTTTATTATCCTGATTGCAAATGTATGGGGACTGGTGCTGAAAGAATGGAAGCTGGTGAGCAGAAAGACCTTCCTGACCATCCTGGGAGGTATTGCCTTTATTATCGTGTCTATCATCATTGTAGGGTATGGCAACTCTATCAAATAATATGTTACGTTATCAGTAGAATGTAGAATATGAAAACGCCATCAAATAAAATCATCAATTAATATTAAATTATATGTCTGACGAAAAAAACCGTTTTAAGCACGTAAGCTATCTATGGGACGAAACTACTGCCGCTGAACTCGCAGGAGACGAAGTGGCCCTACTACTTTACCGGTCAAATTTACTGGGAGCAGATTTACGTTTAACGAATTATGGGGGAGGAAATACTTCCTGCAAAGCAGAAGCTATTGATCCGCTGACCGGCAACACTGCCGAAGTTATGTGGATCAAAGGTTCTGGAGGTGATATTGGTACCCTGAAAAGAAATGGTCTCGCCGCCCTTTATGTAGAGCGTCTGCGCAGCCTTAAAAATATTTATAAAGGATTAGCGCAGGAGGATGAAATGGTAGAGCTTTTTAACCATTGTATCTATGACCTCAATTCTAAAGCGCCTTCTATTGATACCCCGCTGCACGGATTTCTGCCGTTTAAGCATATCGATCACCTGCATCCGGATGCGGCAATTGCTATTGCGGCAGCTAAAGATGGTAAACAGATCACACACGATTTGTTTAATGGTACAGTGGGCTGGGTGGACTGGCAGAAACCTGGTTTTGACCTGGGGCTGCAGTTGAAACAGTGCCTGGATGAAAACCCGGGGATCCGCGGGATCATGTTAGGTTCTCACGGACTGTTTACCTGGGGTGATACGGCTTATGAAAGTTATATCAATACCCTGGAGGTGATAGAAATCTGTGCCACCTACCTGGAAGAGAATTACGGTAAAAAAGGACCCGTATTTGGGGGACAGAAGATTGGTAGTCCTGAAAAATCAGTAAGGGAAGCACAGGCAGCCTTGCTGGCGCCTATATTGCGTGGTTTCTGTTCGAGCGAACGCCATATGGTAGGTCATTTTACTGATGATGTGCGTGTACTGGAATTTATCAACTCAAATGACCTGGGCCGCCTGGCTCCCCTGGGGACCAGCTGCCCGGACCACTTCCTCCGCACAAAAATAAGTCCCCTGGTGTTGGAACTTGATCCTGAAGAGGATCTTTCCGATACAGCAGCGATCAAAGAAAAGTTGGCTCCTGCTTTTGTGGCCTACCGTAAAATGTATGGCGACTATTATGAAACCTGCAAACATCCAAACAGTCCGGCTATACGCGATGCCAACCCTGTTATCATTTTATATCCAGGTATCGGCCTGTTCTCTTTTTCAAAAGATAAACAGACTACACGCGTTGCAGCAGAGTTTTATACCAATGCGATCAATGTAATGAAAGGTGCCGAGGCGATTTGTGAATACACCTCACTGCCACGTCAGGAAGCTTTTAACATTGAATACTGGCTGCTGGAAGAAGCTAAACTGCAAAGGATGCCTAAGCCAAAATCCCTCTCGGGCAAAATAGCCCTGGTAACAGGCAGCGCCGGCGGTATAGGCAAGGCTATAGCAAAGAAATTTGTTGAAGAGGGTGCGGTAGTGATCATTAATGATAATGATGCCGGCCGGCTTGAACGTGCCGACGAGGAGTTTAGAACGTTGTTCGGTAAAGATGCCTATACTACAGCTCAGCTTGATGTGACCAGCGGTGACGATATCCAGCATGCTTTTGATACTGCTGCCCTGGCTTTTGGCGGGATAGATATTGTGGTGAACTGTGCGGGATTGTCGATCTCTAAACCTATTGAGGAACATACCGATAGAGACTGGGATTTATTATACGATGTACTGGTAAAAGGCCAGTTTAAAGTAACCCAAAAAGCTGTTGAAGTTATGCGGAAACAGGCAATAGGTGGCGACATCCTGAATATTGTAAGTAAAAATGCATTGGTATCGGGACCTAACAATGCGGGATATGGCTCAGCGAAAGCAGCACAGCTGCACCTTAGCAGATTAAATGCGGCTGAGTTAGGCGGCGATCAGATCCGCGTCAATGTCGTTAACCCGGATGCTGTGATCTCAGACAGTAAAATATGGGAAGGTGATTGGGCTGCGGGACGTGCGAAAGCATATGGCGTGAAGGTAGAAGAGCTGCCTGCATTTTATGCAAAACGCACGCTGTTAAACAAAATCATACTGCCTGAAGACATTGCAAATGCATGTATGGTATTTGTGGGCGGACAGTTGAATAAATCTACCGGTAATGTGCTGAATGTAGACGGCGGTGTAGCAATGGCATTTGTAAGATAATTAAATGACGCCTTCAGTAAGAGGCAATTAAAACGTAAAGAATATGGAAATAGAAAAATATCAGATCGATGCACATAACCATAAACTGGAAAATGAGCATGAGCGAAGATTCAGCTTTGCTGCATCGGAGCACGCTAATGTAGAGGAAGTGATCGGCAAATTGATTCAATTCCAGATCGCTATTCCCAGCTGGGCATTAGGAACCGGAGGTACGCGGTTTGGTCGTTTTTCTGGCGGCGGAGAACCCCGCAGCCTGGAAGAGAAAATTGAAGATGTTGGTTTGCTGCATAAGCTGAACCAGGCGAGTGGTGCCATATCACTGCATATCCCATGGGATATCCCTCAGGATTATGAGGCTATTAAATCGCTTGCTGCACATCATTCCCTGCGCTTTGATGCGATGAACTCGAATACTTTCCAGGATCAGGCGGGCTCAGCGCACAGCTATAAATTCGGCTCTCTGCAGCATGTTGACAAAGCAGTGCGCCAGCAGGCTATTGACCATAATATAGAGGTGATCAGACAAGGGGTAGCCCTGGGGTCTGATGCGCTGACGGTATGGCTGGCTGATGGCTCCTGCTTTCCGGGACAGCTGAACTTCAGAAAGGCGTTTCAGAATACTTTGGAAAGTCTGCAGGAAATTTATGCCGCATTACCTGAACAATGGAAGCTTTTTGTAGAGTATAAAGCGTTTGAGCCTAACTTCTATTCTACGACGGTGGGCGACTGGGGGCAGTCGCTGTTATACACGACAAAGCTTGGCCCTAAAGCATTTACTTTGGTAGACCTTGGCCATCACCTGCCTAACGCAAATATTGAGCAGATTGTATCGCTATTATTGATGGAAGGCAAGTTGGGTGGGTTCCACTTCAACGATTCCAAATATGGCGATGATGACCTCACTGCCGGCAGCATGAAACCTTACCAGTTATTTCTCATTTTCAACGAGCTGGTAGAAGGTATGGATGCCAAAGGAATAGACCATGCTACAGGACTGGGCTGGATGATCGATGCGTCGCACAATGTGAAAGATCCGCTCGAAGACCTGCTGCAATCGGTTGAGGCCATCATGTTATCGTATACTCAGGCTTTGCTGGTGGACCGTAAAGCCCTTGTCATTGCACAGCAGGAGAATGACGTAGCCAGTTGTCAGGAGATCCTGCAGCATGCTTTCCGCACTGATGTGCGCGCCATAGTGCAGGAGGCAAGGTTAAGGACTGGCGGGGCAGCACAGCCTCTGGAATTGTACCGTGAGCTGAAGGTGAGGGAAAACTTAATTCAAGCCAGGGGATTGAAAACTGTAGCCACAGGACTGTAATGAGTGCGCTGCCGGTAATTGTTGTTTTTGATGTGGGGAAGACTAATAAAAAGATCTTCCTGTTCGATGAGAAGTACAAGATTGTATTCGAACGCTCCGCCCGTTTTATAGAAACATATGACGAGGATGGTGATCCATGTGAAAACCTGGAAAGTTTAAGACTGTCTGTTTTCGACTCTTTGCGCGAGGTAATGAAGCGCAAAGAGTTTGAAATTAAAGCCATAAATTTCTCCACTTATGGGGCCAGCTTCGTCTACATAGACGAATATGGGAATCCATTGGCACCGCTGTACAATTATTTAAAGGAATATCCTGAAGCCCTAAAGAAAGAGTTTTATGCCACCTATGGCGGTGAAAAAGCTATTTCTGCCGCTACAGCATCGCCGGTGCTGGGCAACCTGAATTCGGGCATGCAGCTGTACAGGATGAAAAAGGAAAAGCCGGAGATCTATAAAAGGATTAAATATGCTCTGCATTTGCCGCAGTACCTGAGCTATCTGGTATCGGGCATTGAATATTCTGATTGTACCAGCATCGGCTGTCATACCCAACTGTGGGATTTTACGAAAAATGATTACCATGACTGGGTTAAAAAGGAAAAAATTGATCAAAAACTGGCACCTATAGTGCCGGCAGACGAGGTGTTCCCATCAGAATTCCCCGGCAACCAGTATAAGGTAGGCGTGGGGCTGCACGATAGTTCTGCTGCCCTGATCCCTTACCTGATCAATTTCCATGATCCCTTTATCCTGATCTCCACAGGTACCTGGTGTATTACCATGAACCCTTTTAATGCCTCGCCCTTAACATTGGCGGAGCTGGAACAGGACTGCCTCAGTTATATGCAGTTCAGGTGTACACCTGTAAAAGCATCGCGTATTTTTGCAGGTTATGAACATGAGCAACAGATAAAGCGTATTGCTGCACATTATAACCAGAATGTTGGCCGCTACCGCAATATGAAATATGATGCGTCGATTGTAAATGAACTGATCAAAAAGATGGAAGGTCGCAACGAGCCGCTGCTTCCTGCAGCCAGTAAAGAGTCGGACTTTGTAACCAGGGACCTTTCGCTGTTTGCAACAGACAGGATTGCTTACCATCAATTTATGCTCGATATTGCAAGGCAGCAGTATGCTTCCACAAAACTGGTGATGGGGGATGATGGGGTGAAACGCATTTTTGTAGACGGGGGCTTTAGTAAAAATGCCATTTACATGAACCTGCTGGCAATGCTCTTCCCTGATATGGAAGTCTTTGCCGCCTCAATGGCACAAGCTACAGCAATCGGTACGGCCTTGTCCATACATAAATCCTGGAATACGAAACCTATGCCGAATGATATTATTGAACTGAAGTATTACGCTACAAATAACGATCTTGCGTTATGATCCGGATAGGATTAAAATTAGTATTGAGCATAAAGAGCAGCCCTGATTTTAATCATCCAAGGTTCGGTCTGGCAATTGAAAAACAAAAAAATAAATGAAAGTAGGACTTTTTATTCCCTGTTATGTTGACCAGTTTTACCCTAATGCGGGTATTGCCACTTACAAGCTGCTGGTTAAACTAGGGGTGGATGTAACTTATCCGGTAGGGCAGACCTGCTGCGGCCAACCTATGGCCAACTCTGGTTTCGCACACCTGACGACGGACTGCGACCGCTTGTTTGTGGATAATTTCGCCGGTTTTGATTATATCGTTTCTCCTTCGGGAAGCTGTGTGCTGCACATTAAGGATCACCTTCATTCTGAAGAGGAAGCTGATAAGGCACTGGGAATAAGGAAAAAAATCTATGAACTCGTAGAATTTCTCGTAGATATTCTCAAAGTAGGAAACCTGCATGCCAGCTTTCCACATAAAGTGGGGCTGCACCAGAGCTGCCATGGGCAGCGCGGGCTGATGCTGACACAGATGACTGAGCTCGTCGCTCCTTATTTCTCCAAGCCGGGGCAGTTGCTGGCACAGGTAAAAGGGCTGGAGCTGGTAGAGCTGAGCAGGGCCGATGAGTGCTGCGGTTTTGGCGGTACTTTCTGTGTAGTGGAAGAGGCTATATCGAGTAAAATGGGTAAAGATCGTATAAATGACCATCTTTTACATGGCGCTGAATATATTACAGGATCGGATATGTCGTGCCTGATGCACATGGAAGGCATATTGAAAAGAGCGGACAGTAAGGTAAAGGTGCTGCATATCGCAGAAATATTAAATGCAGAATAAACCGCTACGATGGAGGGAGCGGTAAAAAATTAATTATGGAAGCAGCAGTAAAAACACATCCCGGTTTATCGGAAATATTTAATGAAGATGAAAACCGGGTAGACTGGCATGATGAAACTTTATGGTGGATCAGGCAGAAACGTGATAAATCGGCCCATAGCATTCCCGAATGGGAACAGCTGCGGGAAACAGCTTCAGGTATTAAAAATAATGTGCTGTCTAACCTGGCCGCTTACCTGATCAGCTTTGAGAAAAATGCATTGGCAAACGGCGTGATTGTCCACTGGGCAGCAGATGCCGCAGAACATAACCATATTGTTCATACCATCCTGCACAAGCATGGCATCAAAGAGATGGTGAAGAGCAAGTCTATGCTTACCGAAGAATGCCACCTCAACGAATACCTGGAGCATCATGGTATCGGTGTGATAGACTCTGACCTGGGCGAGCGCATTGTGCAGCTGGCGAAGGAGCCGCCAAGTCATATTGTGCTGCCCTGTATCCATAAGAAAAAGGAAGAAATAGGCGATCTTTTTCATGAACACCTGGGGGTACCTGCTGGGACTTCCGATCCGCAGATTCTTACAGAGGCGGCGCGGCAGCATTTGCGGGAGACTTTCCTGACGCGGAAAGCGGCACTGACAGGTGTTAACTTCGCCATTGCCGAAACCGGCGAGTTTGTAGTATGTACCAATGAGGGTAATGCCGATATGGGTGTACACCTTGCCTATGTACATATTGCAAGCATGGGGATGGAGAAGATCATTCCTGAGCGCCAGCATTTAGGGGTATTCCTCCGTTTACTGGCGCGGAGTGCCACAGGACAGCCTGTAACCACTTATTCAAGTCATTTCAAGAGGCCCCGCCCTGGTCAGGAAATACACCTGATTATCGTAGATAATGGGCGCAGCATCCAGATGGGGCGCGAAGATTTCAGGGCGTCCCTGAAATGTATCCGCTGTGGTGCCTGTATGAATACCTGTCCGGTTTATCGCCGTAGTGGAGGACATAGTTATCACTATGCAATTTCCGGGCCTATAGGAGCCATTCTTGCACCTAATCTGGACATGAAGAAATATGCAGACCTGCCTTTTGCATCTACACTTTGTGGTTCATGCTCCAACGTTTGTCCGGTGAAAATCGACATCCATCAGCAATTGTACAAATGGAGGCAGGTGATTGTAAAAGAAGGATATGCTGATACGTCCAAGAAAATAGGGATGCAGCTGATGACCTTTACGCTTTCTTCGCCGCTGGTATTCCGTACAGCAGGAAAAGCAGGGCGATGGTTTTTGAAACATGCTCCTTTTGCTGTAAATAATAAACTGAATCCCTGGTTTAAGCATAGGGAAATGCCTGAGGCTCCCGCAGAATCATTCGGTGAATGGTACAAAAAGCAGGAGAGGAATAAAAAATTATAAAAGCTGGTAAGTATAAAATGCCACAAAAGATGGGGAATATTGCTATAAAAAGCAGGTGAAGAATAAAAATAGAAATAATGAGCAGAGATAAAATATTGGCTACTTTACTTAAAAACCAGCCAGAGATTATTCCCTTGCCTGCTGTGCCTCTTTTTGAAAGAGATGAAAAGCTGGACCTTGTAGGAAAGTTTAAAGCCATGGCCGAAGGCATAGGAAGTAAAGTTTATATCGTGAACGAATTTCAGGAAATCCCGGAGCTGATTGCCGCGGCATATCCCAATGAAAAAAGAGTCTTAAGCACCGTCACTGAACTCGTGTCGCCCGCAATCCCTGTATTTGAGCTGGATACTGATCCACACAGTTATGCTGATGTTGATGTCGCCATTTTTAAGCCCTTGTTAGCTGTAGCAGAAAATTCAGCTTTGTGGTTCACTGAAGAGCAGTTAGGCATCCGGGTATTGCCTTTTATTACACAGCATATGATTGTTGTTCTTGATATAGCTGCATTAGTGCCCGATATGCATGCTGCTTATCAAAAGATAGGTTTATCAGATTATGGGTATGGAACTTTCATTGCCGGGCCTTCTAAAACCGCCGATATTGAACAGTCGCTGGTACTAGGTGCCCATGGCCCCCGGAGCATGACGATCTTTATGTACCCCACAGCAGCTTTGGCAAATGGCTAAATGATTATTCGCAATCAATATGAATATTTCAAAACCAGTACTTGTTAATCATCAGTACGCGTTAATAATCAGTACCTGTTAATAATCATTGCCAGTTATTCGTACTTCAGTGCTT